>NZ_JAMOKQ010000007.1:0-196252 GCF_023656805.1 Bifidobacterium sp. M3-N-101 | reverse complement strand
CCGGGCCACACGGGAAAGGACGCCGGACGCCACCGGCAGGGCGAAGCGCGCCCACGACAGCCAACCGGAATCCCGACACGTCAACTCACCAAGGAGTTGACAAAAACATAGGAACACCCCCCCCTCATTGGTATTGTCAACCAATTACTGCTGCGTATTGTCCTTGAGAGCGCTATACGCGCGCCCCGTCGTCGTAGTAGCCGCCTTGGTCTCCGGGACGGTCTTTACGGTTGAGTATTTTGGCGACCAGTCCGCCCAGTCCCAGAATGACGCCCAACCCGAAGAGGATATTGAGCAGTGCGCCCAATAGGGGGATCGTATTTAATCCGGGGACGAATATCATCACTGTTTCGCCGACAAGACCGATGATGAGCAACGCCACCAACAACATCGTAGACGCCTTGACCGGGCCAAGATCCGGGTTCGGGGGAGTGAATCCGCCGTCATCATAGGCGTCCATGGCATTATCGGTGTCCAACCAGCTGGAACCGGTGAAATCGCGCGGACCACCCTTACGGCCTCGGTCTGGGCGTGCGTCATCGGTGAACGAGCCAATGTCAAGATCATCCACTGAAAGCAATGCTTCCTTCTCTCGTTTCTTGGCTTGCTTCTCGAACTTCTTGGCCTGACGGGAGGATGCCACGTCGTTTAAATCGGCTTGGTGCTCGGCCTCGAACGCCGCCCAAGCGTCATCCAGATTGCCTATGTCATGCTTTCCGGACGGCATGGCGCCGTTGCCGTTGGCGTTATGTCCGGTATCGGTTGCCTTTTGCGGATCCGCGGGCGTGGCCGAATCTCGTCCATTGCCCGGCGTGGGGATTGGCTGCTCTCCGTCGACATTGCTATTCTGGTTGTCAGTCATAACTGTCACTCTAATCAAGCGGCCGGCCAATAGCCAGTCCGTTTGAGGGAGGAATGCTAAGTGCTCTACTGGTTCTTCGTCAAGGTTCTTGGACCCATCGCGCGTCATCGTCTTGGACCCACCGCATCGGGGCTCAATAATGTGCCTCGCACCGGCGGTGCCATCATTGCCGCGAATCATCTGGCCGTCATCGATGATGCGCTGATTCCGATTACCTGCCCGCGTATGGTGCACTTCATGGGCAAGGCCGAATACTTTGAAGGCAAGGGGCTGAAGGGCATGTTCAAGAAGTGGTGGTTCACTTCCGTGGGCGTGTTCCCCGTGGACCGTTCCGGTGGCAACAAGTCGCTTGGTGCTCTGGAGCACGCACGTGAGATTATCGAAGATGGACACCTGTTCGGCATCCACATTGAGGGCACGCGAAGCCCGGATGGTCGCATGTACAAGGGGCACACCGGTGTGGCACGGCTTGCGCTTGAAACCGGTTGTCCGATTGTACCGACCGCTATTATCGGTTCGCGCGAACTGCAGAAGCCGGGCACGGTGATTCCAGCCAAAGGCAAGACGCAGGTGATTTACGGTAAGCCGATCGAGGTTGAGAAGAAGACCGACGACGAGATCACCCATGACGATTTGCGCTCGCTGACCGACCGTATTTCCGCGGAAATCCAGAAGATGAGCGGCCAGGAGTACGTGAACGAGTACGCCCAGAAAGTCAAGGAAGAGCTGAAAGCCCAGAAGGCCGCTGAAGAAGAAGCATCTGCAGAATAACCCATAATGAAGCTCCCTCATCAGAGGGAGCTTTTGATTCTCACACCACAGTCAGCGTGATAACGGTTGGAGTGCCGTTTTCGTCGCGTAGACGCACCGTTTCTCCGGCATTGGGACTCTGGATACGCACCACATGGGTAATGTCGCCCAGCGGTGCGGATTTCTTGACAGTGAAGCCCAGCTTCTTCAGCTGTGCGGCTGCCGCGTCATACTGCTGACCCACCACATTCGGCATCACCGTGGTCTCAGGTCCCTTGGATACCACCACGTCTACGCTGTCGCCCCATTTGAGCTGCGCGCCAGCGTCTTGGGAAGCGGAGATGACCTCGCCTGCGGCAATCTTGTCGTCGAATTGTTCGGTGATGTTGGCGGTGAGCTTGAGCTCATCGAATGCCGCTTGCATCTCATCCTTGGTTTTGCCGACTACGTCAGGCATGCTGACAGGCATGGGACCCTTGCTGAGCGTCACTGTCACTTCATCATTGTGCTTGATCGTGGTGCCGGGGTCGGGACTTATGCTGAGCGCTGCGCCTTCCGGCTTATCCAGCGAATACTCGTCCTTCGAATCATCGTGCTTGATGTTGTCGAAGCCCGCTTTCTTCAACGCGGACAGAGGGTCCTTGCCGTTCGCGGAATTCGTATCGAGGACATCGTGCGGAATGGTGACCATGTGTACACCCTGCGAGACCGTCACCGTCAGTTGCTGATTGTGACGCTTGCTGACGTGACTGCCTACAACAGCGTTGTTTTCACTCACCGAGGCGGAGACGATCTTGCCTTCGGCGATGTCGTCGCTGTACTGCTTCTCGGCCTTATAGGGGATTCCTGCCACCTTCAGCGTGCTCTCATACGTGGCCCAGTCAGCACCGGACAACGAGCACTCGGTGTTCTCCTTACACGTCACGTCATCGGGCTTGGGCACACTCCAATAGCTGCCGGGACCCGCGAACCACCACCATGCACCGGTTCCGGCAGCTACAGCCAGTATCAGAACAATCACCAAGGCGATGATGAGCGGCTTCTTGTTGCGCTTTCCGTCCGTTGGCTTGGCATCGGGGCTTCCGGCATCGTCTTCAGCGGCGAGCACCTGGTCGAAATCATCCCCGGTCTTTGCCAGAATCGTTGTCTCATTACCGGGGTTGGGCATGACTTGCGTAAGGTCTTCTCGTGCGGAAGACGCATCGAAAGCGGTGGTCGGGGCGGTGGGAGGCTCCGGGGGCGTGTCAGAGCTCTGCTTAGGAGCGGTCTCCGGCGAAACCAATCCGCCAACCAAAGCCGGTGCGGTAGCATCGGTTCTGGCGGCATCCGCAGACTCGACATGCAAACGATATTGCCATGCCTCCATAGGGAGTTTGGCAGCCAACTGGCGAAGTTCCTGGGCGGCCTCGGAGCCGTTCGCAGGACGAGCCTCGACCTGGCGAGCGGTCAAGTGGACAATGAACGAGGCCACGGATGGATCGATATCCGGACAGACCGTGGCTATGGACGGCACATCCTCATGAACATGCTTGAACACAAGCGTGACCGGATTATCGGAGTCAAAAGGCACCTTACCGGCAAGCATTTCCCAAGCCATGATGCCCACGGAATACAAGTCGCCTTGTGGGGTGGCCTGATTATTCTCGATCATTTCAGGAGCCAGATAGGCCGCAGTGCCCAACAGCATGCCGGTGGAACTCAGCGTTGCTTGGCTGACGGCCTTGGCCAGGCCAAAATCAGTGATTTGCACATGGCCGCGATCGTTGATCAGGATGTTTTCGGGCTTGATATCACGATGCACCACGCCTGCACGATGCGCCGAAGCCAAGCCATCCAACGTTTCCGCGATAACGCGCAGTGTCTCGCGGACGGAGAATGTGCCTTGAACGTTCATCTCATGGCGCAGATTGACGCCATGCACATATTCCATAACCAAAAAATCAAGGCCATTGAACTCACCGGTGTCGTAAACCTGAACGATATGCGGGTTTGCGATGGCCGCGGCTGAATTGGCTTCACGGCGGAACCGCTCCACGAACTGATCTCGATGCGGTCCCTGTGCCAGCTGCGTGTGCATGACCTTGATCGCCACAGTACGGCCCAAACGCTCATCGACCGCCTCATACACGGTGGCCATGCCGCCTTCGGCGATATTGCGCACGATGCGGTAGCGTCCCTCAATCATCTGTGTGGGCTCGTTCTCACTCATGGTTGTACTGCACGGTTCCTTTGATAAGACTGAACACCGTTTAGTCTACATGGCACTGGCTACGCTTTGGAAACACGGACGCATCGTTTTCACGGGTGTTTTGCCCGGCGAAACCTAACGAAGATTTTCGGGAACGAACCGTGCACATGCTGCAATCAGATGGTTTTCGGCCTCGGGTTCCAGATTGAGATTGGCGATTGCTGCGCGGGATTCCAGCCACAAGGCATGAATACGATTGCGGGAACGTTCGACGGCTCCAGTTGATTGGAACAGCGCGATGACAAATGCCACCTGATCATCAGTGCGAGCGTCGGACTCAAACAAATCGATAAGTTGTTGCCGGCCCTGCGTACCCGCTGCGGCCAGTGCGTCGGCCAGCAGCACCGTGCGCTTGCCTTCTCGGATATCGCCGCCCACTGGTTTGCCGGTGTTCCGGCTGGAACCGACAACATCCAGAAGATCGTCGGCAAGCTGGAAAGCCAGACCAAGAGGCCGTCCGACCGCCAATGCCTGCTGCCATGCTTCAGCGGGGTCAGCGCCGGCTGCCAGCAGAGCGAACAGCAACGGTGCAATGGTGGTGTAGCTTGCGGTTTTCCACCGGAAGACGTTCAGCGAGGCGTCTACCAACGCATCCGGGTCTTCGAGTGGCGTTAATTCTACAGCGAGATCCAGTACCTGGCCAATTTCCACTTCGCGTTGCATGGTCAGAAACGCTTCGTTGATGGCGTCGGTGTTGTCAAGACGGCGCGCGGCCCGGCGCGCGATTTCGATGCATGCGGTGGCCAGAATGTCTCCAAGCATCAGACCAAGCCCATGGCCGATGGCGCCACTGTGCACAGCCTGTTCAAGAGCACGGTGCGCGGACGGTTTGCCGCGGCGCAAATCGGATTCGTCGATGATGTCGTCATGCACTAGGGCAGCGGTCTGAAATACTTCTATGGCACACGCGAGATCAGTCATGGCGTCACGCATATCAGGAGTAGAGCTGCCGGTCTGGGCCATCAGAGCATCGAAGGCATCCAGGGTCAGCAACGCCCGCAGTCGTTTGCCTCCCTGGCTGGAGGCTGCGGCCTGATCGACGACCTGTGCCATCACGGGTTTCAAGGCGTCGGATACCTCATCGGTATCAGGGGCGGCAGTCAGCTCACGCACCAGCTGTATGATGCGCGGTTCGATGATTGCAAGGTCGTCAGCAGTTGTCCACATGACTAATAACTTATCCACAGGTTATGAAGAACACAAGAACGTTGAAAAATCGGGGGTTGCGAAGCTGGAACCACAAAGGTCGGTTTTTGCCCGGTTCGCGGCATCGCTCATGCATAGTGGGTATACGTCCATTCGAGTGGGCGCGCACAGATAAAGCCTTAATTTGACAGGCACGGAAATCACGTCGAGGAGGACATGATGAACGCACAACGGAAGACCCGCAAACATGCGGAACCCTCTCCTAATCTTTTTGATGCCGACGTCTTGGGGGAGCTTTCCCGATTATTCCATGAGACCAGACAGACGCTTGGTCCGCAGCAGGCAGATGCCGACTGGATGTCGGATTCACTGGATGAGTGGCTGGTCAATCTGGACAGCGGGGAGACGGTATTGGATCGTGACACTATGGCTGCGCTCGCGGTCGGCATGAATGAAACGCTCTCGATACGCGATGCCCTGATTCTCTCCCTGATTATTGACGAACAACGATGCCCCAAAGCGCAACTTATGGAATTTGCCGCACGGCCGCACAGCAAACGGAATAAGCGTCGTATGGGCGAATTGCTGACTGTGGCTTTCGAGGACGAGGGCATCGTGCCAGATAAGGAACGCTGCCATGCAGGCATTGCCATGCTTCTCGATATAGCCGATGCGGCGCCAGTGCCATATTGTGTACAGCCACTGGCTGTGGTGGCCTACACCTTATGGTGGTTGGGCGATTCCCGAGCAGTGACCATGGCCCTGCAGTGCCTATTGCTCGATGAGGAATGTTCTCTGGCGGCTATGGTGTTTTCCGCTGCGCAGCGGGGTGTGGCGCCGGCTTGGTGCTCGGGGTAGAGGGCTCAAAATGGTGTAATCGGCTGTGCCTTGAAGGGGCGGTGTGAAGAGTGGCGTGCTCGGACAGTGACATGAACCTTGTTCGATATGGGAATAATCGTCCGTGGAGGGTGGTTTACTCACATAGTTGACGGATTTGCCCTTGCCAGAAGTGTGCCCATGTGGTATGCGCACTGCGAGGCAAGAGATCAGGAGGAGCAGTTTTGGCCACGAAGGAAACGACGGCAACCAAGCAGACAGCCGAGTCCAGCGAGGAGACCGAGACCAAGAAGAAGGCCAGCTCTACCACCGCGCGTAAGACCTCCGCCAAGAAGACCAAGGCCACGAAGGGCACCACGGCTGCCAAGACCGATGAGAAGACTTCACGTAAGACTTCGGCCAAGAAGGTCAAGAAAGAGGAGGAGCTTTCTCAGGACGACATCAGCCAAAGCGATGACCCGGAAGATCTTGACGTCGATAACCTTGATGAGGATCTTGACGACGTCGAATCCGAGGACGTCGATGATCTTGAAGATGCCGATGCCGAGTCGGACGACGAAGACATTGACGATGAGGATGACGAAGACGAGGAAGACGAAGGCAAGGCCGCATCGAAGGCTCCTGAGCAGCCCAAGGAAAAGGGTGCTTATGTGGTTTCCGACACGGATGATGAAGAAGAGAACGTCATCCCCGCCGGCAATCCGAAGCGTCGTGTGATTGCGGCAGGCGCCACCGCCGACCCGGTCAAGGACTACCTCAAGCAGATTGGTCGCGTCAGCCTGTTGAACGCCGAACAGGAAGTTGACCTGTCTGAGCGCATCGAGGCCGGCCTGTACGCCCAGCATCTGCTCGATACCGAAAGTGAAGGCATGGAGTTCAAGCGCAAGCGTGAACTCAAGTGGGCCGCCGCCGACGGCAAAAAGGCCAAGGATCATCTGCTGGAGGCCAACCTGCGACTCGTGGTCTCGCTTGCCAAGCGCTATACCGGCCGCGGCATGCTGTTCCTCGATTTGATTCAGGAAGGCAACCTTGGTCTGATTCGTGCCGTCGAGAAGTTCGATTGGAAGAAGGGCTTCAAGTTCTCCACCTACGCCACGTGGTGGATTCGTCAGGCCATTACCCGTGCTATGGCCGATCAGGCCCGTACCATTCGTGTGCCCGTGCACATGGTCGAAGTGATCAACAAGCTGAGCCGTGTGCAGCGCCAGATGCTGCAGGATCTGGGCCGTGAGCCTACGCCGGACGAGCTGGCCCGCGAGCTGGACATGCCGGTCGAAAAGGTGCAGGAAGTGCAGAAGTACGGCCGCGAGCCGATTTCCCTGCACACCCCGCTCGGTGAGGACGGCGATTCCGAGTTCGGCGATCTCATCGAGGATACCGATGCCATTGCTCCGTCCGATGCAGTGGCGTTCTCCCTGCTGCAGGAGCAGTTCAAGCAGGTGCTGGAAACCCTGTCTCCGCGTGAGGCCGGTGTGATCAAGATGCGTTACGGTTTGGAGGACGGCCAGCCGAAGACCTTGGACGATATTGGCCGTGTATATGGCGTGACCCGAGAGCGTATCCGCCAGATCGAATCCAAGACCATGTCCAAGTTGCGCCACCCGTCCCGTTCGCAGACCCTGCGCGACTTCCTGGATCAATGACGGTCGGCCCGCTTAGCAGGCCGACTGCGCGAGGAGTTTGACAGCCCACAGGGCTGTCAAACGACGGAGCCATCCGTTGAAGGCTCCCCTGAAGAGGGGAGCCAAATTATTAGAAAATAGGACTGTATGCCCAAAGAAGAATACGGCGCTAAGGATTTATCCGTCCTTGAGGGTCTGGACGCGGTACGCAAGCGTCCGGGTATGTACATCGGTACCACGGACTCGCAGGGTCTTATGCACTGCCTGTGGGAGATCATCGACAACTCCGTCGATGAGGCGTTGGCCGGTTTTTGCAACAACATTGTCGTTACTCTGCACACTGATGGATCGGTGGAAGTCGCAGACAACGGCCGAGGCATTCCGGTCGATAAGGAACCGAAAACCGGGCTATCCGGCGTGGAAGTTGTCCTGACCAAGCTGCACGCGGGCGCCAAGTTCGGCAATTCGTCCTATAACGCGGTCGGTGGCCTGCACGGTGTGGGCTCTTCTGTGGTCAACGCATTGAGTTCCCGTCTTGATGTGGAAGTCGATCGTGACGGCAAAACCCATCACATGGCCTTCCATCAAGGGCATCCCGGCGTATACGCAGACGCTGATCCAGTCAACCCATCTCCGGACTCGCCGTTCAAACGTACCCGTAAGAACAAGCCCACCGAGCTGGAAATCATCGGCAAGGTTTCGCCCAAGACCACCGGAACCCGCATTCGTTACTGGTACGATCCGGAAATATTCAATAAAACTGCTGAATTCTCATATGAGCAGCTCATCGACCGTGTGCGTCAGACCAGTTTCCTAGTGCCCGGTCTTAAAATCACCATCGTCGATGAGAACGTGCCGGAAACCAACGGGGCCGATACGGTCGGCACTGAGCCCAACGAAGATGTCGCAGTCGTAGCCGAATCACTGAATGCGAACGAAACGGCTAACGCAACCGAGTCATTCTCCGGCGAAGACTCCCCACTTGACGGATTCGCCGAGCTTTCGGACGATGCGTCTGTTGACGGCGATACCGAGGCTCCGGACGAGGAGGATTTCTCGCTGTCATCCGCCACTGAAGTGGTTGATGGCGCTTTTGGCGAACAGCCTGCCCATCCGCGTACGGTCGAATTCCTGCACACCGGTGGCATCAAGGATTTCGTGGACTTCCTGTCCAAAGGCGAGCCCATCTCCGATATCTGGCGCATTCAGGGTGAGGGCACTTACAAGGAAGAGACCCAGGCCGTGGGCGAGGGCGGCGAACTGCATGCCCAGGAGATCGAACGCACTTGCGGCGTAGACATCGCCCTGCGTTGGGTGAATGGTTACGACACCACGATCATGAGTTTCGTGAACATCGTGGAGACGCCTGGCGGCGGTATGCACGTGGACGGCTTCATGAATGCTATCACCAAGCAGATTCGCAAGGCCGTGGAAGACAACGCCCGCAAGCTCAAGGTGAACCTCAAGGACTCCGCCATGAAGGTGGAGCGTGACGACATCCAGGCCGGGCTCGTGGCCGTGGTCACCGCACGTGTAGCAGAACCGCAGTTCCAGGGGCAGACCAAGGATGTGCTTGGTACCGCGCAGGTCAAGCCGATCGTCACCAGGCTCACCGACAAGCAGTTCGGCGAGATGATCACCGGTTCCAAGCGCGGCTACAAGGAGCAGTCCGCCCGCGTGCTGGAGAAGATCGTCGGCGAGATGCACGCGCGTATCCAGTCGCGCAAGGCCAAAGAGGTCACGCGCCGCAAGAACGCGCTCGAATCCGCTTCCATGCCGGCCAAGCTGTCCGACTGCCAGCCGGGCAACGACGACGTGGCCGAACTGTTCATCGTCGAAGGTGATTCCGCACTCGGTACCGCCAAGGCCGCCCGCAACGCCGGCTTCCAGGCGCTGCTGCCGATTCGAGGCAAGATCTTGAACGTGCAGAAGGCCTCGATCACACAGATGCTGTCCAATAAGGAATGCGCGGCCATCATCCAGGTGGTGGGCGCTGGTTCGGGCCAAAGCTTCGACATCGAACAGTCGCGTTATCACAAGATCATCATGATGACTGATGCTGATGTGGATGGCGCGCACATTCGTATTCTGCTGCTGACGTTGTTTTACCGGTATATGCGCCCGCTTATCGAACATGGTTACGTGTATGCGGCCGTGCCTCCGCTGCACCGTATCGCGCTGACCGGCTCGCATAAGGGCGAATACATCTACACGTATTCCGATGACGAATTGGCCGGCAAACTGGCCGACCTCGATAAGAAGCGCATCGGCTACAACGATGATATTCAGCGGTACAAGGGTCTCGGCGAAATGGATGCCGATCAGCTGGCAGACACCACCATGGATCCGCGCACGCGCATGCTGCGCCGCATTCGCATGGAAGACGCCGCCCAGGCTTCCGAGATCTTCAATCTGTTGATGGGTGATGAAGTGCCGCCTCGCAAACAGTTCATCGTGGATAACGCCGATGACTTCGACCGTTCCAAGATCGATACCTGATCGAAGACGTCGCTGATAATGACATCGTGCTTACCGAGAATTTCCGTAATTGGCGTTTGAGGTGAGCACGTTGTCATATGTTTTATGCGTGTTGCCCATGAGTTATTCGATAGACTGATGACATCGTTATCACAGCCAGTGTCGTCTATGGGATAGGAAGTGGGTTATGGCCAGTCTGCTGCTTGCCGTCATCTACGTGGCGTTTATCAGCTTGGGGTTGCCGGATTCCCTGCTGGGGTCGGCATGGCCCACCATGAGCCAAGATCTGAACGTGCCGGTATCTTGGGCGGGCGGCATTTCCGCGGTGATTTCCATGTTTACCATCGTCTCGGCGTTGCTCTCGGACCGTATGACGTTGAAATTCGGCGCGGGCAAAGTCACTGCAGTTTCCGTGGCGCTGACCGCAATGGCCTTGGCCGGCTTCTCCGTCGCCCCGAATTACTGGGTGTTGTTGCTGATTGCCATACCATACGGTCTTGGCGCAGGCGGCGTTGATGCGGCGTTGAACAACTACGTTGCCATTCATTACGAAAGCCGGCATATGAGCTGGTTGCACTGCATGTGGGGCGTTGGCGCATCGGTGGGGCCGTACATTATGGGCTATGCGCTTTCGCAAGGCCAAGGCTGGCCATGGGGTTATCGGTACATCGCCATCCTGCAAGTGATGCTGACCGTCATTTTGGTGTTCAGCCTGCCGTTGTGGAAGAAGCGTGGTATTGCCGCAGCCGGCGAATCATCCGGCGAAACCGCGCAGTCGGACGAAAACACTGATGGAGAGACGGTCGCCGAGCGTAAACCCCTCGGCGTTGCCGGTGTACTGGCCATACGCGGCGCCAAAGAAATCCTCGTGATGTTCTTCTGCTACTGCGCCATCGAATCCACAGCTGGTCTATGGGCCTCCAGCTACATGGTGATGCACAGCGGCATCGATAAGATCACCGCCGCCAGCTGGGCCAGCCTATTCTATGTAGGCATTACTGTGGGCCGCGCGCTTTCCGGCTTCCTGACCATGCGATTCAAGGACCCGGTTATGATCCGCCTCGGCCAGGTACTGGTATTGGCCGGTATCCTCGTTATGTTTGTGCCGTTGCCGCATCATCTTGGTGTGGTTGCGGGGCTGATTATCGTAGGCCTCGGCTGTGCGCCCATATACCCATGCGTGATTCATTCGACTCCCGTCTACTTCGGCGAGGATAATTCCCAGGCCATTGTCGGCGTGCAGATGGCCTGTGCCTATGTGGGATCGCTGCTGATGCCGCCGCTATTCGGCGTCATCGCGCAGTATGTGACCATCAGCCTGTATCCATGGTATTTGCTGGTGCTGTTGGTGCTCATGGTGGCTATGCATGAGCGTCTGCGCAAGCTGCGCGGCTGACCGTGTGCACGTTTGGGCTCTCCGCTTACTATGCTTGTAGCCCATGGTGATAAGTGAAGAAGAACATGAACAGATGCCGGAGCCCGTACGGGAAGGACTGGAAGCGCTGAAGGATGCGCAGGGCTCGGTAATCGTAATTGGTTCGATGAATGCCGATTACACAGTGACGACTAAACGACTGCCCAAGCCGGGCGAGACCGTCCAGGGCGGTGCCATGAAGGTGATGCCCGGCGGCAAGGGTGCAAATCAGGCGTCCGCTGCAGCCCGTCTCGGCTTGAACGTCCAGCTGCTGGGTGCAGTGGGCGACGATGCCAATGCGGATTTCCTGCTGAGCAAACTGGACGAGGCCGGCGTTGACACCGCCGATATCCTGCATGTCGAAGGCCCCAGCGGCACCACGGTGATCACCGTCAGTGCCGAGGGAGAGAACACCATCGTCTATTCTCCGGGAGCCAATTCCAAGGCGGCTGCGGGCTATGTGCAGTCGCATCGATTGACCATCGCCGGTTGCTCGGTGCTGGGACTGTGCCTGGAAAGCCCGATTTCCACCGTGGTCGCCGCCGCTCAGACTGCGCATGACGCCGGTGTGACTGTGCTGCTCAACGACTCGCCGTTCATGGATGAGCTGCCCCATGAACTGGTGGAGGTTACCGATATCCTGCTGGTCAATCAGCATGAAGTGGCCCAGCTGTTGGGGCTGCCGGACGGCGATGTGGAGTCGCTCGACTGGTATGAAGTCGCCGAACGATTCACGGATTACGGCTTTGATCGCGCCATCGTGACGCTTGGTGCATCCGGTTCCGTGGTGATCGAAAACGGCCGTTGGCATCGTGTGTCTGCAGCGCAAGTCAAGGCGGTGGACACCACCGGTTGCGGCGACTCGTTCATGGGCACCGTGCTTGCGGGGCTTGCCGCCGGCTATACGCTGCTGCAGTCCGCGCAGATCGGCTCCTATGTTTCCGCCTATGCCGCCACGAAGATCGGCGCCCAAAGCGCCTACGGCACCGCCGACGAGGTCATCGCATACTTCAGCTGAGACCCGATCGGTTCCCCTCTGTGATAAGACTGATTCCTCACAAGGGACGGTCATGATGTGATTCCCTTTGCCCCCTCTCTGACGAGGGGCTCCCGTGAAGCGGGTGAGGGAGAGATGCGCAGGCCCCGCCTGCGAGCAATGGACTCCCAACCGGAATCTTCACGATGTTTCCCCGCATCGCTATAATCGAACATATGTGCGAAAGCTTGAGTCTGTTTTCTGAACCTACCAAAGCGTGGTTCGAACATGCCTTCGGTCAGCCGACCGAGGCACAGGCTCAGGCATGGCCGGCGATCCATTCCGGACGGAACGTATTGGTCATCGCTCCTACTGGCTCCGGTAAAACATTGGCCGCGTTTCTTTCCGCCATTGACCGGCTGATGACCGTGTCTCGTACGCGGCGTGCGGGCGTGCGTGTGCTGTATGTTTCGCCATTGAAGGCGCTCGCAGTCGACGTGGCCAAAAACCTCGAACAGCCGTTGGAGGGTATCGCTGCGCAATGTGAGGCGCAGGGGCTGTCCGCGCCGAAAATCGCGGTTGCCAACCGGTCCGGCGACACCACTGCTCAGGAGCGTCGGCGCATTGCTTCCCATCCGCCGGACATCCTTGTCACCACGCCCGAATCGCTCTATCTGCTGCTCACTTCCAAGGCCGGGCGGATTCTCGGCACCGTCGACACGGTAATCGTCGATGAGATTCATGCGGTGGCCGGTACCAAGCGTGGTTCGCATCTGGCATTGAGCCTTGAACGGTTGGAAAACCTGGTCGCCGAATCGCGCAGACGCGGCGCGATGGACCGCAATGACGGCGAATCCAAGGTTTCGGATGATTCCGGTAATGAACCTCTTCTGCAGCGTATCGGGCTGTCCGCCACGGTCAATCCGCCCGAAGAAGCCGCACGTTTTCTGACAGGCGGAAGACCGGTTACCATCGTGAATCCCGGCGGCAGGCCCGCGATGGATCTGCGTATGGTCGAACCACTGGAAAACATGCGCGATCTGCAATCTGTGAACGCCAAGCAGCGCGTCGGCGGCGTGGACTCCGAACGTCCGACTCCGCATATCAGCGGTGTTACGCCGGCTATGCAACGGTTGGCGGAGCGCAAGGGAATCGCGCAAACGGGCGATTCCGGTTTGTCTGCGGGTGGGAATGGCGTGCTGGTCGGCGGCGAAGCCGGTGCTGGTGGAGATGGCGCCCTGTTGTCGGGCGAGCGTACGACAGGCGGCGCCTTTGACTCCGCTGTGCTGGTCGGTGCGGCCGGAGACCGGACTTCTGGCTCCATCTGGCCGGTTGTGGAACGCAGCGTGCTTGATGAGATTCTGGCACATCGCGCCACGTTGGTGTTCGTCAATTCGCGTGGCGTGGCCGAGAAGCTCACTGCGCGGCTCAATGACCTTTATGCACAAACCCGGCATGAAGTCGATCCCGACTTGGTGCGGGACATGGGGTCGCCCGAAGGCCGTGAGGGTTTCGCCTCGCATTATGATGCGGTGGTCGGTTCCACCACCATGCTGGTCGGCTCGCATGAAGGCGATGACGTCATCGCCATGGCCCACCATGGTTCGGTCTCCAAAGAGCGACGAAAGATGATCGAGGAACGGCTCAAACGCGGCGAATTGCGTTGTGTGGTGGCCACCTCGAGCTTGGAACTGGGCATTGATATGGGTTCGGTCGATCTGGTGATTCAGATTGACACGCCTCTGTCTGTTTCCTCGGGTTTGCAGCGGGTGGGCCGTGCCGACCATCAGGTGGGCGGTGTCTCGCATGCGTTGTTCTATCCGTTGACCCGCCAGCAGATCGTTACCGGCGCCGCCAGTCTGGAGTCCATGATCGCCGGCGATATCGAGCCGCTTGCCGTATTGAAGAATCCGCTTGATGTACTTGCCCAGCAGACCGTGGCCGCCGCCGTGATGCATGACCTCAAAGCGGACGACTGGTATGTCACCGTGCGCCGGTCGGCACCGTTTGCCGATTTGCCGCGTGACATGTTCGACGCGGTGATCGGCATGATGTCCGGCGAATACAACACCGAGGAGTTCTCCGCCTTCCGGCCGCGACTGGTGTGGAATCGGGATAACGGTCTTATCTCGGCACGTCCCGGCTCGCAGAAAGTGGCGGTCACTTCAGGCGGTACGATTCCTGATCGAGGCCTGTACACCGTGGTATTGCCTGAGGCGGATGCCGGCAAAGGGCAGCGCCGTGTGGGCGAACTCGATGAGGAGATGGTCTATGAATCGCGTGTCGGCGATGTGATCACACTCGGCACCTCCACATGGCAGATTCAGGACATTACGCGCGACCGTGTGGTCGTCACCCCGGCGCCCGGACGAACCGCCCGACTGCCGTTCTGGCATGGTGAGGGAGCTGGACGTGACTACGGTTTCAGCCGCGCCATAGCCCGCTTCACCCGTGAAATCGCCGACGGATTGGTGATGGAGCAAGGTGGCTATTCTGGCTTCCCTCTCCGAGGGGAGCTGTCCGCGGAGCGGACTGAGGGGAGGAGCACTCCGACCTTCACCCACGCAATCCTCACCCGCCTCCACCAAGACGGTCTCGACTCTAACGCCATCGCCAACCTCGCCCGTCTACTTTCCGAACAACGGGCCGCCACCGGTGCGGTCCCCAGTGATCGGACCCTTATCGTGGAACGTACCCGAGATGAAGATGGTGGCTGGCGCATTGTGCTCTTAAGCCCGTTCGGCCGCCGCGTCCACGAACCCTGGTCCATGGCCATCAGTCGCAGACTCAGCCAACGCTATGGATTTGACGGTCAGGTATATGCCGCTGATGACGGCATCGTACTGCAGTTGCCGGAAGGCGACGGACACATTCTCGCGTGTGACCTATTCCTGTTCGACCCTGAAGATCTCAGGGCGGACGTGGAACGCCAAGTGGGCGAATCCGTGTTGTTCACCTCGAGATTCCGCGAATGCGCCGCACGCTCACTGTTCATGCCCCGCTCCGATCCTGGTCGTCGTGTGCCGCTCTGGCAACAGCGTCTTCGTGGCGCACAACTCCTGCAATCCGCACGCACGGTCAAAAACTTTCCGCTGCTTCTGGAGACCGCGCGCGAATGCCTGCAGGACGTCTACGACATGCCCGCACTGAACGAGGTGATGACCGGATTGCGCTCCGGAACCATCGCCTTGAAGGACGTGGAAACCGAGTCGCCTTCGCCGTTCGCCGAGAATATCCTCTTCGGCTTCGTGGGCACGGTGATGTACCAATACGATCAGCCTCAGGCCGAGCGCAGCACACAACTGCTGTCCCTGGACTCGCAGATGCTTGAGCGACTGCTCGGCACCACCGACATGGCCAAGGTGCTCAATCCTGATGTGATCCGAGAAGTTGAGCAGGAGCTGGAGAAGCGGACTTTCTGGAACGAACTTGCCGCCGATGACGTGACCGGGCGAGTGACCCGTTACGCGAAAACCCATGGTCCGTTCACCGCAGATCAGATCATCGCCTACCTGCATCTTGACGCCGCAAGCGTCGTACATGCATTGGACGAGTTGGCCGCCAAAGGGGACCTTCTCCAAGGTCATTTCGTGGACTCCACTTCATGCTCCCGCTGGCGGGAGCTGGACGCGAAGCGGACTGAGGGTGGTCCATATCCGGAGAAGGGCCACCTTCAGTCGACTCCGTCGACAGCTCCCGCCAGCGGGAGCGAACAGCAATGGCTTCATAAGGACGTGTTCCGTCGTATTCGTTCGCGGTCATTGGACAAGGCACGCAAGGCAGTGCGGCCAGTGGAGCCGGAAGCCTTCCAAATGTTCCTTATCGACAGGCAGGGCATCGGTCCGGTCGGCGGTGAGCGATACGAGGGTGCGGATGGGCTCATGCGTGTTATCGAGCAGCTGGAGGGTGTCGCGCTGCCGGCTGGTCTCTGGGAGACCGCGATATTCCCCGCTCGCGTGCGTGACTATCAACCGTCGATGCTGGACGAACTTCTTACCGGTGGCGATGTGGTGTGGGTGGGGTCCAAAGCCGGCGGCACCGGTGCCTTGGAGCCCGGAGAGATCGCCTTCCATCCCGCGGATTCGGTACTGCTTGGCGATACCGAGGCCTCGGAACTTTCGGCAGGTGCCGCATCCTCCGGACGGTTCGACTCCAAGTCGGATGCATCGGCTGATGGCGATAGCGAGACCATGCCTGAATCGATAATGACGGCGTTGACTTCGGGCGGCGCATTTCATGCCCGTCAGCTGGCAGATGCCGCCAAGCGCGTCTGGAATGAGACCTCCGAGCCGGACATCAACCCAGATACCGGCGAGATTATTCCGCAGGAGTGGAGCGAACGGCAATTCAAGGACGCCTTGTGGAGTCTGGTGTGGCAAGGCAGAATCAGCAATTCCAGTTTTGCACCTGTGCGTGCGCTGACTGCGGGAACTGGTGGCTCTCGCAAGGCTTCGACCTCGCGCCGCCGCGGTCGCGTGACACCAATTCGTCGTGCCTCTGCGGATATGACGTTGGGCGGCCTATGGTCGGCTGTTCCCGGTATGGGGGAGGACGAGTCGACGGAGCGTGCGCTCGCATTAGTCGAAGCATTGTTGGACCGCTACGGCGTGATCGCACAGCCGCTGATCGACAAGGAAGATATCCCGGGTGGTTATTCGGCCGTCTATCCGATATTGAAACGCATGGAGGAACATGGACGACTGGTGCGTGGCATGTTCATACATGGCTTTGGCGCGGCGCAATTCGCCGAAAGCGACACGGTGGATGCGCTGAGACATCCGTCGGCGCATCGCAGCCAATCCGTGGTGGCCGTGAGCGTACTTGATCCCGCGAACCTCAGTGGTTCGGCAATCGGTTGGCCTGATGTGCCAGTAAGTGCAGGCAGGCCTGTACGCCGTGCCGGAGCTGTAGTCGTACTTGGGTCGCAAGGTGCGTTGCTCTATGCAGCCGCCAAAGCCAAGCATTTGACCGCATTCCAGCGATCTGCCGATGTCGGTGTCGTTTCCGCTGGGTCGATTGAAACTGGTGCAGCGTCTAATGGGCTGACTGAGGGTGGTGTCTCTTCTACCGAGTCAGCTTTTGAGACTTCCCCTGATTTCGGCATGACGAATGATGAACAGTTACGCAAGGCGGCCACAGAACTCGCATATGCCCTCAAGCGCAGCGGCAATGGCACCGTAACTTTCAGCGATATGAACGGCGAGCCTCTCAATGCCCGACATCCCTTCGCCCGCATTCTTCATCAGGCCGGATTCATCCCCGTGCCACAAGGTATGCGGTTGTACTGAGACATCATGTGGTCGCATTGGGGCATGCGGCTGTACTGGATGGATGCATGCGGTCTACTACGCCGCATTGTCGTGGGAATTATGGCATTGTGCATTATTTTGTCGAGGATTGTATCTCTCCATGGTTGGCTCAGCGGGGCGACATTGCGATGGCGGTCTAGGTGTCACTTCGCCAAAAAGCCTTAGTGGGGTGGCATCATGATAGCGGTTTTGGGATTGTCCCTGTTGGGATGACTCCAGCGGGGCAATGCCATGATGGCGGTCTTGGAATCGTCTTGTTGGTATGGCTTTAGTGGGGTTGCACCGTGATGGCGGTCTTGGAATTGCTTTGCTGAGATGAGTGAGCGAGGCAGAATGTTGATAGCTCTCTTGCCGTTGCCTTGCTTAGATGTCGTCAGTAGGGCAATTTCGTGATTCCAGCCTCATCAGGGCCTCGATAAGGTATCTGGAACGGGGCAATAGTACGACTGCCATCTTGGTGTTGCCTCGTTTGGATTTCCAATGAGGGGAATTTCGTGGTTGGGATATCCGATTCGCCTCGATGAAGTGAGCTTAGCGGGGCACAACTGCGATACCTCTCTGTTCCGCTCTATTGAAATGATCGCAAATGAATCGAGATCGGCACCGGGTGGTGGACTTCGGTCGGATGCGATCAACAAAAGATGATGGATTTCGTCCAGTCACGAATTGCGAATTAGTTGCAGGGGAAAGACGATAACGAATGCATCTGGGCGTGAGCGATTTGAGAAAAACCGACACTGCCATATTGCAAAAACGGTATGAGATATTGTCTTCGTCGGATAACCAGACGGGACCAAAGGAAGCTGGAACCACATTACCTGTTCAGGTTTCTGGAATAGTGCATCATTGCATATCGTCGATATTATGAAGCATCACAAAGCAGTGGAAACATTATTGGAAGTGTCGCAACAGGAGCGTCGTTGTGCATTTGGCAGAACCAAAGCAGAGCGAAGCGCATTGGAAAGACGGGCTTCTGCACAGGAGCTTGAACGGGTATTCCCCGGCCTGTTTGTGAAACCTGACTTTTGGAAGTCGCTGAACCCTGCCGAGAAGTCCGCTCATATTGCGCGCACATTGGGACTCCGCCATGGTCACTGGGTGTTTGCCGGTCTGACCGCCGCAAATCTTCACGGGTTCGAACATCAATGGTTACTGCATGACGGCACAATAACCATTGCCACACATACTCAGGGAAGTGATACCGGTAACGGACGAATACGGCGATTGTTCATACCGAAAAGCCAGCAGACGGATATACGGCATATTGATGGTGTTGCCGTGACCAGTGAAGCACGAACAGTGGTGGATTGCGCGCTGACTCTTGAATTCCGCTATGCACTGCCCATTGTCGACTCGGCATTGCGTCGGGGCGTTGCTATTAACGACATCATCGGCATATGCGCCAGTATGCAACGCGATTGCACTGCGGCGCTGCGGTTGTTGCATTATGCTGATCCTACCAGTGAAAATGGCGGCGAATCATTGACACGTGGCACCATCTTCGAAGGCGGATACAAGATTCCCGAATTACAGCAGACCATTATCGACCCCCAAACCGGCATGGCATATCGTGTTGATTTTCTGTGGCGGCTTGAAGATGGTCGCATGATCGTGGGCGAATATGATGGAACCCGCAAATACGTCGACCCAGAAATGACGGATAACAAAGGTGTGAGAGAAGTCGTTGCTGACGAGCGCATTCGCGAAGAAGGTCTGAAGCGAGGCGGAGTCAGTGCCATCGTGCGTTTCGGATTCGACGAAGTGATGAAGCGTACCCCGCTCTTGCATAAACTCCGTATGGCAGGCATACCATTGCGCTCATAATGAGAAAACGCAGTATCTGTCAGAATCATTGCGGCAGAACGATCCAGTGCGATTGATGAGACGCTGATACACTCATATTCATGAGAATGAGCGGCTCAGGATTTGATTCCACGGAATCGACTTATTATCTGGCCTCCCCGAACAATGAGATCGATCGGACCGGTAACGCCACTCATATTGCGATAGAACGGGTCGTTTCCTATATTGCGGAACATCTTGACGAGGATTTGTCCATCGACCGGCTGGCGGCAATTGCCTGTCTTAGTCGCTTTTATTTCGCTAAGGCATTCCGTGAAATCGTGGGGACCAGCCCGAATGAGTATGTGACACGTTTACGTGTCATACGCGCTAAGTATCTCCTGTCATTAACCGATTTGACCGTTCTGCAGATATCAAAGGATTGTGGTTATCGGTCGCAAAGTACGTTTGGAGCCATGTTCAAACGTTCCATTGGAGTGACTCCGTCCGAATATAGAAGTCAACTCATCATATCGAATCTTTCTGACTGATATGCCAAGAATTCTTGAATGATAGCCAAGAAATCAATGTAATGGCAGGTGAATTTGCTGAAAGTTCCTCTTATGGTGGGAACCAAGGCGAAGGAAACCGTCATGCAGTCAGAGGAATCCTTCGTCATGGAGAAAAGCGCGGGAACAGTTGCCAAACGATGGTTCTCGTGGGCGCAAGGAGGCGTATATGCGTAATATGGTTAAATTTACAGCGGCTTCGGTTGCGGTTGCCATGATGATTGGAATCGCCGGATGCGGTAGCCCCAATTCTTCGAATGGAGGAGCCGGCTTAGATGAGAAGCAGCAGCTACTCGTATGGGCCTGGGAACCGACCGTCAGTAAGGCTAAGCAAGGATTCGAGAAAGAACATCCGAATATTGATGTGAAGATTGTCAATGCGGGTTCTAGCAACGACGAGTATTCCGCGCTCAGCAATGCCATTGAAGCAGGTAGTGGTGCTCCTGATCTTGTTCAGCTGGATTTTAATGCAGTACCCCAATTTGCGATTTCCGGTGATCTGGAAGAACTATCTCAATATGGGTTCGATTCCAAGATGTTGTCCGAATACACAAAAGGTGCACAGAGCGGTGTCCACATAAACAACGGCATTTATGGTGTGCCGATTGGTGGCGGTCCGATGGCTTTGTTCTACAACAAAGAGGTGTTCGATAAAGCCGGTGTGACTGAAGCTCCAAAAACTTGGGATGAATACTATGAGGCTGCAAAGAAGATACACGCGCTGAGCCCAGACATGTATATTGCCGCTGAATCTGGCTCCGATGCGGGAATCGCTTTGTCGTTGATTTGGCAGGCGGGTGGTCAACCTTTCACCGTTGACGGCGAGAATATCACTATCGATTTGAAGAACGATCAAGGCGTGAAACGCTATGAGAGTTTATGGCAGAAGCTGATTGACGAGAAGCTGATTGACACGAAGACAATCGGCTGGTCGGATGATTGGTTCCGTGGCCTCGGCAACGGCAAAATTGCTTCAGTGGCAACCGGCGGCTGGATGCCTATTACTCTGCAACAATCTTCTTCCGAGGCATCAGGCAAATTCCGCGTTGCACCATTGCCAGGTTGGTCCGAGGACGATACAACGAGTGCCGAGAATGGTGGCGGATCCCTATCAGTCGTAAAAGGGTCCAAGCATGCTCAGGCCGCATACGAATTTGCTAAGTACGTTGGCTATGGTCCCGGGGAGAAGATACTCACCAGCAATGGCATCGTGCCTGATCTGACCAAGACGTTGGAAAGCGGCGAGTACCAGGATCAGAAGAAGGATTACTTCGGCGGACAGCAGGTCAACAAGGTGCTGGCCGAATCGGCGTCGAACGTGAAAACTGACTTCCAGTTCCTGCCCTATCAGGTATACGGTGGCTCCATCTATCCAGATTACATGTCCAAGGCATTCACCGGTGAGAACACCATCGCGGAACGTATGGGTCGTGTGATTCGGCCGTAATAAACCGGGTTGTCACTTACTGCGTTGAATTTGGAAAAGTTATGAGGCGGAACCAGAAACGGTGGCCCCGCCTCATTGTGAGCATTCCTATGCAATAAACGCGATGGGGGATGCGAGGTCCACGCCGGAACCGTCGCGGCGCATGTCGGGTTTGGGAAGCTCGACCGGGGAGCCGGCGGATGTGGAGGCGTGCAGCGGATAGGGGCCCACCCAGGCGAGAATCAGCGTGTTCTGGCCCTTGAGGAAGCGTTGGGAACGCACGCCACCGGTGGCACGACCCTTGGTGGGATACATCTCCAGCGGAGTCACCTTGGCGGCGCCGTTTTCGGTACCGGGCAGAGCATTCTCATCCCCGGCCACGGTGAGCACCACCGCGCCCGCACCCGAAGTCAGACCGTTCTCGCCTTCCTCGTAGGTCCAAGCCACCTTGCCGGCGGGCACCACATTGAAGGCCATCACATGAGCACCCTCGGCGAGCTTGATGCCGGCCATGCCGCCGGCCGTGCGGCCCTGCGGGCGCACGTTCTTCGCATCGAAGGTGAGTAGCGAGGAATCAGAGGAAACGAACACCAGACGGTCATCATCCTCAGCCACGGCGGCGAACACCACTTCGTCCCCGTCCTTCACGTCGATGACCGGCCAGGAATCCATGGTGGTGGGAGCTTCTCGGTTCCAACGCTTGACCACACCGTTGCGGGTGCCGATGGCCAGCGACGGCAGCGGCTTGGCCTCCGCCGTGGTTTCGCCGTCGCCGCCGTTTTCGCCGTTATCGGCCGACTGCTCCATGGCGATTGCGGTCACCACTCGTTCCCCGCGTACGGGGTCGGTGGATTCGGTCATGCTGATCAGGTCGTCGGCCTGGACTCCGCCCTGCAGAGAAAGCGTGGCGGACGCCGGCAAGGCCGGCAGATCGACCACATGTGCCAGCACCAGGCGTCCGGCCGAGGTGACCAGACCATAGGTGGCGCGGGTGGAAGTCCGGAAAATCGTGGTGATTTGATCATCATGCAGACGTTCGTCGGACGCGGAACGTGAGTTGAACACATCCATGGCGCTCGGCGTGGTACGGGCGATCAGGCCCGTGGCGCTCATCATCACCACGCACGGCTCGTCCTCGATCTTCAGGGCGCCGGTCAAAGCGGACTGTTCGCCGGTCTTCTTGGCGGCCGCAGCGGCGGCAGCCACATCGGCCTCGGCGGAGGAAATGGTGGTGGCGGACTTCACAGCCTCTAGCGCGGATTTCGAAATTCCGGAAGTGCCGGAACCCTGTGCCACGACCGGCGTCAACGTGCCGTCGGGATCGGCGTCCAACAGCACGGTGCGACGCGGCGATCCCCACTTGTCGACGGCCTCATCCATTTCGCTGGTGACCACATGGTCGAGCGCTTCGGCGGAGGCCAGAATGCGGGTGAGCTCCTCGATGCGCTTCTTCAAATCGTCACGCTCGGCCTCAAGTTCGATGCGGTTCATCTTGGTCAATCGGCGCAGACGCAGATCCAGAATGTACTGGGCCTGGACCTCGTCTAGATCGAATACGGCCATCAAACGGGTCTTCGCGGCATCCGCATCATCCGAAGTGCGGATCACCTGGATCACCTCGTCGATGTCCAGCATGGCCAGGAGTAGTCCCTCGACCAGGTGCAGGCGTTCCAGGGCTTTCTTCTTGCGGTATTCGCTACGGCGGCGAATCACCACGCGACGGTGATCAACCCATACCTGCAGCATCTCTTTCAAGCCCATCGTGTGCGGACGGCCGTCCACCAACGCCACGTTATTCATGGCGAAGTTGTCCTGCAACGGCGTGTGCTTGAACAGCTGGACGAGCACCGCATGCGGATCGAAACCGGTCTTGATCTCGATGACGATACGTGTGCCGTTATGACGATCGGTCAGGTCGAACGCGCCGGAGATACCCTCCAGCTTGCGGTTCTTCACACCGTCGGAAATACGCTCGATCACCTTTTCCGGACCTACCATGTACGGCAGCTCGGTGACCACGATGGCCTGCTTGCGGGCCGTGACATGCTCGATATGGGTGGCGGCGCGCGTGGTGAGCGTGCCTCGGCCGGTGGCGTAGGCCTCGCGAATGCCGTCGCGGCCGATGATCGTACCTCCGGTGGGCCAGTCGGGGCCCGGAACATAGCGCATCAGCTGTTCAAGCGTGGCATCCGGGTGAGCCATGAGGAACTTTGCAGCATTCACCACTTCGCCGAGATTATGCGTGGCCAGATTGGTGGCCATGCCTACGGCGATGCCCGAACCGCCGTTGACCAGCAGGTTCGGAATTGCGGCCGGCAATACGGTCGGCTCTTTGAGCTTGTTGTCGTAGTTCGGCGTGAAGTCAACGGTGTCTTCGTCGATATCCGCGTTCATGCCGAGAGCTGCCGGGCCGAGTCGAGCCTCGGTATAACGGGAGGCTGCCGGGCCGTCGTCCAAGGAACCGAAGTTACCGTGGCCGTCCACCAGCGGCAAACGCATCGCGAATGGCTGGGCCAAACGCACCATGGCCTCGTAGATTGCGGAATCACCGTGCGGGTGGAGCTTGCCCATCACCTCGCCCACCACGCGGGCGGACTTCATGTACGGGCGGTCGGGGGTCAGGTTCATCTCGCCCATCTGGTAGACGATGCGGCGCTGCACCGGCTTCAGGCCGTCGCGCGCATCGGGCAGGGCTCGCGCGTAGATCACCGAATACGCATATTCGAGGAAGGACTTGCTCATCTCCTCGTTCAGCGGCGTCTCGACGATATGCTCCTTGACCGTACGCGGATCATAGGTTTGCGCGGACGGTTTGCGGTGTGATGCCATGAAACTCCCTTTCGAACTCGCCCTATATTAGCGTCAGGTCGCGAAACGGCGCGCAGCGAATGGTTCTCAATAGGAAAAGTGTGAGTGCTCGGCCAGTCCAATCGCACATAAGACGACGAAAAATGGCGGAACTTCAGCACAATGACCTATGTGCGATTGATTGATATTGTGCGTTTGGCTCACACTTTTGCAATGGGGCACGGTTTTCTGTGAGCCTTATAATGAGCAATTATGAGTGTTGAGACGCCGGATATGGACGAATTGCTGCGGTTGGTGCCCACAGTGACTTATGGGGACACAGCTGCGGGCCGTGGGGGAGCGCTGCACCTTTCCGCCGTATTGCCGGCTCTTTCCGCCGCCATTGGTCATCCGATCTCGACCAAGGTCCACACCGATCCTCAAGCCTGCAAAAAAGCCCTCGGACTGCCTGACGCCACATCGGCCATCGTGGTGCTCGTGGACGGACTTGGCTACTGGAATCTCGCCATGCGCCTCGGCCATGCACCCTACCTGCGCTCGCTGATGAACGAGAGCGCCAACCAGCGTCCCATCGCGACCTGCGCACCCAGCACCACCGTGGCCGCCATGGCCACGTTCGGCACCGGCACCTGCCCGGGATTGACCGGTATGGCCGGATACACGCAGCTGGAGCCGAACAACCACAAGCTCATCCAACTCATCCAATTCAAGGATGCACTGGCGCCCAAACCCGTCAATCCAAGAATCACCACCCCTCCCATGGTCGATCCTCATGATTTGCAACGTGAACAGACCGTGTTCGAGAAGCTTCGCCGTCAGGAGGTGCGCGTCACCAGTTCCGGACTGCCCAAATTTGCCGGCTCTCCACTGACCGAGGCGGCCTTGCGCGGCACTGATTATCAGGCCAATGTCACCCCGCGTGATCGCGTGCTCGCCGCAGCACGCGCCGCCAGGAGGCCCGGCCTGACCTATCTGTATATCCGTGACGCGGACAAGGTGGGGCACAATTACGGCTGGGATTCCGAGCATTGGGTGGCGGCTTTCGAACACATCGACGCACAGCTTGCATTATTGAAACGTAGCGCGTCAGCCGGCACCTTGATCGTCATCATCGCCGACCATGGCATGGTGCAGACCGACATGGATCAGCGGCTCGACATCGCGACGGAGCCTTCGCTGATCCATGGCGTGGAACTGGTGGGGGGAGAGCCGCGCTCTCTGATGCTGTACGCCGAACCCGGCGAATCACCGGACGCCATAGCCGATCGCTGGCGTGACCGCTTGGGGGACGCGGCGTTGGTGCGTACCAAGGAACAGGCATGTGCCGATGGGCTGTTCGGCCCTGTATCGGAACGTATTCGGCCGATCCTCGGCGACGTGATGGTACAGGCTGCCGGCGCGGCCACATTCGTGGATTCGCGTACTCAGGGGGATAAGGCCACCCATTTGCCTAGCGTGCATGGGTCGCAGACGATGATGGAGATGGATATTCCCTGTTTGATTGACGTCGCCTGACCGATATCGTCTGACCGATATCGACATGGCATAGTCATATGATTCCGGGGAAAAGAGTCGTATCGTCAGGCGGCTATATCCGGCTATACCAGATATAGCGAATAATCAGTCGCCGAACAGAATCTCATCCCAGCTGGGCACCGCCGAGCGTCCCGACTTCCTTCTGGACGGCTTCGCAGCGGGTTCCGCCGGAGCTGCTTTGGCGGGTGCTGCGGTCTGTTCCTTTTTTGCGGCTTTGCCGGTTTCCGCTGGCGCCGCACCGGAATCGGAGGTGACTTCGTCATGGACCGGGGCATCGGATTGGGCAGCCGGAATCCGGCCGTCATCGGGCGGCGTCTGCGTACTCGCGGCACCGGTCGAAACCGGTGCGGAAAGCTTGACCGGCGGCATGGACCCGGAGGCGGAGAGATCGATCGGAGGCATCGAGCCGGTGGAGGTCACCGGATTCGAGGACGCCGGACGGGTCTGCGGAGCAGACGGCTTTGGCGCGGCCCATGCAGACACGGCACGCTCGATACGCGCCGAACGGACGGAATCGCCCGGCAGCGCAGGTTCCGGCGAAGCCTTTGCGCCGCCTGCGTTCTCGGTCCTCGGATTCTGCTCGCCGAGCAGCTTGCGTGCGGCATTGTTCAGGCAGACCACGGAATTGTCGTGCATGTTCCAGGTCCATTCGGCGTGGATCTCACGTCCGGCGGAAGTGAAAATCGCCACGATATGCCATGGTTCCAGCCCACGGCGGGTGGATTTCCAGGTCACCGACTCCATGCCGATGGACGCCGCCGCCAAAGTGCGTTCGACCAGCTCATTGATGGTGCGCACCTTGCTGTCCTTCGGAGCGGGCACCGTCAGGAACTGTTCGATCGCATACTGTTTTTCGGTTTCCACCGCGGCGGAGAAACGCCGTACCAGCGTTGTGCTCAGTCCGTAGCGTTCCGCCACGCGGGACGGGTCGGCGCCCGCACGAATCAGCGACTGGATCTGCGAGATGGGAAGTGTGGACTGCTCATGGGGCTGTTCCGGCTGCTGCTGTTCGCTGCGAATCTGCTTGGCCTCGAGAATCGCCCGTTCGAGCGTGTCGTCCAAGCTGACGGCGAACTGACGGCCTCCCAAGGAGAATACGAGGTCCCCCGTTTCGCTTACGCGCTCGAAACGGGCCTTCTCGAGCCGATCCTTAGGCATATGCACACCACTTTCCGTCGCAAAGACATTACTTATTCCCAGTATGCCCCACGTGTCGAACTTTACAAGTATTTCAAATCATGTATCCTATGGGCGAGTACAACGCGGCGAAACCGCGCGAACGCCAACGGTAGACGACGAAAGGACCATAATGGCTCAGGATTATGATTCCCCCCGTAACAAGGACGAGGACGAGGAATCGCTGCAGGCTCTGGGAAAGTCCGCGCAGAATACCTCGAGCGACATCGACGATGATGAGAACGCCATTGCCGAGGATTACGAACTGCCGGGTGCCGATCTGAGCAACGAGGACTCCTCGGTGACCGTTATCCCCATGCAGGGTGACGAGTTCATCTGCTCCCAGTGCTTCCTGGTCAAGCACCGCAGCCAGCTCGCCTACACCGATGAGGATGGCCAGCCGGTGTGTGAGGAGTGCGCCGCCTGATGGCGTTTGACGAGACCTACAACGAGCCTGAGTCCACCGAGGTCCTGGTCAAAAGCCTTGACCCCGAGCACCCGGCCCGGCTATATTACGCCCATGCGGGCGACGCCGGCGCCGACCTGATCACCACCGTTGACGTGACCCTGAAACCGTTTGAGCGTGCACTGGTTCCCACCGGTGTGGCTATAGCCCTGCCCGCAGGATATGTGGCACTGGTCCATCCGCGCTCCGGCCTTGCCGCCAAGCAAGGCGTCACCGTGCTCAACGCGCCCGGCACCGTCGATGCCGGATATCGTGGCGAGATCAAAGTGCCGCTGATCAATCTCGACCCGGAGCATACCGCCGTCTTCCACCCGGGCGACCGCATCGCCCAGATGGTCATCCAGCGCTATGTCGAAGCCCGATTCATCCCCGCCGAGACCTTGCCCGGCTCAGACAGGGCGGAACGGGGATTCGGATCCACGGGAGTGGCGTCCTGATTTAACCGTAGGCGGGGTCTGGATGCGATTGCCAACACGCAGTCAACCCCGATACACGGCTACAATGAGTGTCATATGAGGGAGGTGACTGGCATGTCGGAGATCGATGGCGAGCAGTATGCCGCCCGTAAGCTGGGATGCGAGATCAGTGCTGATCCGCTTAATCCGCTTGAACCAATCAAGCAGGTGTGCAAGGCTCATCACCCTGGAGAGGATTTGTCCATCCTCGATCGCGCCTATCAGCGTGCCGTTATCCAGCATTCCGTTCAGCGCCGCAAGTCCGGCGAGCCGTACATCATCCATCCGCTGGCCGTTTCCCAGATTCTTGCCGATCTGGGCATGGGTCCGATCGTGGTGGCGGCCGGTCTGCTGCATGACACTGTGGAGGACACGGACTACACACTGGATCAGTGCCGTGCCGAGTTCGGCGATACTGTGGCAGGTCTGGTTGACGGCGTCACCAAGTTGAGCCAGCTCGAAGTGGGTGATTCGGCCCAGGCCGAAACCATCCGCAAGCTTGTGGTGGCCATGAGCCGTGACGTGCGCACCTTGGTGGTCAAGCTCGCCGATCGTGTGCACAACGCCCGCACTTGGCGATACGTGAAGACCACCTCCGCCCAGAAGAAGGCGCGCGAAACCCTCGACGTGTATGCGCCGCTGGCCAACCGTCTGGGTATGAACGCCATCAAGACGGAGCTCGAGGAACTGAGCTTCAAGGTGCTCTACCCGAAGATTTACAACGAGATCGTGGTGTTGGTGGCTCGTCGGGCCGGTCAACGCGATGTGTATTTGAAGCAGATTCTGGCCGAGATCAATGAGGATCTGGACGAGCAGAACATCAAGGCATACGTCACCGGACGCCCGAAGGACTACTTCTCCATCTACCAGAAGATGATCGTGCGTGGCCATGATTTCGCGAACATCTACGATCTGGTAGGTGTACGTATCATCGTCGATACCATTCAGGACTGCTATGCGGCGCTTGGTGCCGTGCATGCGCGGTGGAATCCGGTTCCCGGCCGGTTCAAGGATTACATCGCCATGCCGAAGCTCAACATGTACCAGTCGTTGCACACCACGGTGGCCGGCCCCGGCGGTAAGCCGGTCGAAATCCAGATCCGTACGTGGGACATGCACCGTCGTGCCGAATTCGGTATCGCCGCGCACTGGAAGTACAAGGAGAACGGCCAGGCCGGTCGTGCCCTGAGCTCGCCAGACAAGTCCGACCGCAAGCGCGATGTGAACAATCAGGAGCTGTCCGAGGCCGATAACCTCAAGTGGATTCAGCAGCTCGCCGATTGGACCAGCGAAACCCCGGATTCCAACGAATTCTTGGGCTCTTTGAAAGAGGATCTTGGCTCGTCCGAGGTCTATGTGTTCACGCCGAAGGGCAAGATCGTCTCTTTGCCGGCTCATGCCACACCGGTTGATTTCGCCTATGCCGTGCATACCGAAGTGGGCCACCGCACCATGGGCGCGCGTGTCAACGGGCGTTTGGTGCCGCTCGACACCACGCTTGATAACGGCGATACGGTGGAGATCCTGACTTCCAAGTCCGATACTGCCGGTCCTTCGCGCGACTGGCTGAGCTTCGTCAAGAGCCCGAAGGCACGAAACAAGATCCGCCAGTGGTTCTCGAAGGAACGTCGTACCGAGGCCATTGAGGAAGGCCGCGACGAACTGACCCGCGCTATGCGCAAGCGTAACCTGCCGGTCAATGCGCTGCTGACCACCGAGGCACTGATCGGTGTGGCCGACGACCTCAATTTCCCGAACGCCGACGCTGTGTTCGCCGCCATCGGTGATGGGCAGATCTCCACGCAGAACGTCATCTCGCATCTGGTCAAGGATGCCGGGGCCGACGAGGTCGATGAGGAAGTTGAGCAGGAAGCCCTGCCTCTGAAGCCTGTTGAGCGTAAGAGCTCCAGCAGCTCTACCGGAGTGTCCGTCAAGGGCGTGGGCGACGTGTGGGTCAAATTGGCTCGTTGCTGCATGCCGGTGCCGGGAGATCAGATCATCGGCTTCATCACCCGTAATCAGGGCGTGTCCGTGCATCGTACCGATTGCCAGAACATGATCGATCTGAAGAACAAGCAGCCCGAGCGCGTGGTCGAGGTCGAATGGACCAGCACCAAAGGTCTGTTCATGGTCAAGATCCAGGTCGAGGCTTTGGATCGTCGCAACCTGTTGTCCGACGTGACACGCGTGCTGTCCGATCATGGCGTGAATATCATCTCCGGAACGATTGCCACCGGTTCCGACCGTGTGGCCACCAGCCAGTTCAGCTTCGAAATGGCCGATCCGCAGCATCTCAACACGCTGCTGGCCGCCGTGCGCAAAATCGATGGCGTGTTTGACGTGTACCGTCTGACCGGTGCCAAGGAGTCCGCTGAGCCGCGTATGCGCAAGATGAAGTAGTCCGTACCGTACTCTGGCTCCCCTCCAGAGGGGAGCCAAGAACGAGTAAGCCCTCTGATTGGAATCGATCAGAGAGCTTTGTTGTCGGTTGTGGTGGGTCTTACTCAGCCACGTCCACGGAGAGGATCACGGCCGGCTCGAGCGGGCGATCCATCGGATCGGTTTCGACGGCCTCGAGCTTGTCGACAACCTTCTTGGAAGCGTCATCAGCAACTTCACCGAAGATAGTGTGGTGGCCATCCAACCACGGGGTCGGCACGGTGGTGATGAAGAACTGGGAGCCGTTGGTGCCGTGCACCTTGCCGTCCATACCGCGGCGTAGACCAGCGTTGGCCATGGCCAGCAGATACGGCTTGTCGAACTTCAGGCTCGGATCGATCTCATCGTCGAACTCGTAGCCAGGGCCGCCGGTGCCGGTGCCGAGCGGGCAACCACCCTGAATCATGAACTGCTTGATGATGCGGTGGAAGGTCAGACCGTTGTAGAACTTGCCGTGGGAAGGCTGACCGGTGTACGGGTCGGCCCATTCCTTCTCGCCGGTGGCGAGGCCCAGGAAGTTGGCCACGGTGTTCGGGGCCTTGTCGTCGAACAGGTTGATGGTGATATCGCCCTCAGAGGTGCGCATGATTACGGTAGTCATGGTCTTAAGTGTCTCATGGGCTTGAGACCGGCCGGGAACCCCAATCCCGTCATGCTTTGAGGGCATGGACGGGAAACTCGAGCCGGACGGGACCCCGGATGGCACGAAACCAGCCAAGGCGCCTTTAGCAGCACCCGAGATTCTGCCCTCGATCGGGGCGTCGGGGTTGAAGGGACTGACAAGGAACCTGGGGGAGCCAGCACCTACCAAAGCACCTGGCTTCTCGGCAAAAACTCCATACTCGGCCGATTTTGCATATCCAGCCTCGGCTTTGCTGAGAATTGTGTCATCCATTAGGGCGCTCGGCGTGACACCTAGAAAATCGGCGGTCGTTACAAGATCGCTTACTGACCATCCAACTTTGCCGCACATCTTCATGGACATAGCACTTTTGGTAATGCCCAAAGCTTCTCCAAGTGCTTTTTGTGTTTTTCCGCTTAGTCCTAGATAGACTCTCACGTTGGTCGGGATCGCCGCTTCAGCACGTTGTCCTTTATCCAAAGGTGTTTCTGGTGAGACTTCCGATGTGGACATATGATCACTTCCCAAAATGGTTCAGAATTTCTTAATTAAGTGTCTCATACGATTTGCGTTCAGTCAAACTGTACGCTATGCTGAAGTACAGTAAAAATGAACCAAGTCAGGAAGAAAGAACTATGAATGTAGTGACCCAAAGAATAAGTGCTCTGGTAAAGGATGAGGGACTTACTTGTGCCCAACTCGGTTCATTGCTTGGTTTATCGAAAACTTCGGCGAATGGAAAACTCTTGGGACGCATTGGCTGGACGACTTCAGACATCGTTGTGTTGTCCGAGCACTTCCATGTGTCTACCGACTATTTGCTGGGGTTTGATGCTGATCATGAGGAGGTGGCGTGATGGCTGGTGGAATCTACGAACAGTCCGAATGGCCGGACAGCCGGTGGGATTGCGTCACGGTGTGCGATGGCTGCCACACAGTGGTCTGGAGCACGTTCTGGGACGACTACGATTCGGCCGCCCGCGACGCTTATTTCGCCCGTAACGGCTGGCGCAACTACTGCGTCCCGGGCGACACGGAGATTTTGGAGCTCTGCCCGGCCTGCGCCGTGCGCGCCCTGCGCCGCGGCGAGACCCGCGGTCTGGCCGACACCTGGCTCCGCCCCACGCATGCCTACACGCATGCCTTCCGGGAGGTCGATGCACAGCTCTCCGTCCGCGAACGGGTGGTGGCGAACCTGCTGCTGACCGAGGGGAGGACGGCATGAGCGACGAAGCCGGAAGACTCGTCTTCTCCCGCGACCCGTCGGGAACATTCATCGACGGTATGGTCTTCGGAACTTCAGGAGGCGGTGAGAACGCCAATCTCGAAGTGCTGTGTGCGTTGCCCTACGAGCTTGTACACCCACATGCTAGTGCCTCTGTCCTGGGTCCGCTGGTCGGCGTAGGGAATGTGAAGAGGCTGTCCCTGAGCGTCAAATACCTTGATGGTGAGATATCCGTCGGGCGGTACGACCGTGTATCCGGCTTTCTCGTTGAGCAGGCGCGCGCCCTCGTTGGTGGGGATGCTGAGTATCAGTTCAGCGCCGTGGTCTGCCGCCCAGGAGTCGCAGAACGCCTTGATCTGCGATCCGAAGCCTTCGCGCCGATGCTTCCTGACGACCGCGATCCCTTCGATGATGGCTGCATGCTCGGCGAAAGCCTCTCGTATCTGTGCGGCATGGACCCCGCTCGTCCCGGTGCGGTATATGAGCGTCTCGGCTACGCAAAGGGCTGGCTGGATGAGGGCCGCGCCTATCAGACGGTCCTGTCCCCATACGCCTATGTACGTAGGCCTGATCGTTCCATCGTCGTGTCTGACGACTGCTGGGACGCTTTGATCGAAGTCTTTGATGTCCCTGATGAGCAGGCTCTTGATTGCCTTTGCCTCGCCATCCGTTGCGGCGGCGCGTGGCCCGTCGACGGCGAGGGAGGTGGTGCGATGGTCTGATCCCATTCGATTTTCTCTCTTTCTCTGCAACTAAAAAAACGCCCGTTCCCGATGCTGGAACGTCGGGGGACGGGCGGTGCAACCAATATTCCGAGCGGCCGCGGATCCCGTATCTTGCCGGATCCCGGTCCGTGGCCGCCCAATGCATTGTCTTGGAGTAGTGATCACACATGAACGACTTTACTAAAGCATTCCGCATGTCTTGCTCTGTGTTTCCCGAGTGTAACCGGGATTTCCAGGCGCCGGTTTGGACGTTCCCGGTCGTGGTGGCATTCGCCCGCCACAACGGTCCGGGCTCCGTCGATTCCCGTCGCCTGGCGTCGATGATGGCGCACCCGTCCATGGAAGGGAAACTCGCGTGAACTGGCTTGCAATCGTATTGATCGTGTTCGTCGCGTTCTCGTGGCTGATGACGTTGGCCCTGTGCCGGGCGGCACGTCTCGGCGACGAGATGGCCGCCAGATTGGCCGACGAACGCCGTGCCGCCCAGCAGCGTGAGGAGGACCGACCGTGAGCAACATCGCACTGTCATGGGCCTTCAAATGCCATGTGGGCAACGCCAGCGCGAAGGCCGTGCTCGTCTACCTCGCGGACCGCGCGGACGACGACGGCACCGCAGCCTATCCGAAGATCGCGACCATCGTCAACATCACCGAACTCTCGGAACGGACCGTGCGCACCGCGTTGAAGACTCTCCAGGAACGCGGCTTCATCCGCCGTGGCGACCAACGGTACGCGCGCCTCGGCAAGGGCGGCAGGAACCGTCTGCCCCAGTACTGCCAGATCGTGTGGGACCTCGCGGTCGAATCCGACCCGTCGACCCTTGAATGGATCAAGGAGACGCACACGGCGGAACACGACCCGAAGACCATGGGCAATACCGTGGACCCCGCCGCCTCCACCATCATGGAAAACGGCGAATCCAAGGACGTGACTCCGGAAAACGCTGGAACGAAGCCGATTCCCAGCACTGCAAATCTCGCAGGGCTGGAAAACGACCCGGAACCGGCACTGCAAATCTCGCACCTCCAGCACTGCGAGAGCTGCACCCCCAGCACTGCAAATGCCGCAGGGCTGCTATATAAGGATAAAACCCTCCAGGTAAACCCTCCGAGTAAACCCTCCTTCCCCTCTGCCCCTACGGGGCATCTCCCCGCAAGCGGGGCGACCGCCGCCGAAAAAAATAAAACCGAACAACTCGACGAGGACGACACCGAGATCGCCGAAGCGGCCGGACGGGTCCTCGCCTCGCTCGGTGCGCAGCGCTCGATGCTCGGCCTGGCCACGCCCTCACCGACCAAAGCCGACCGCAAGGCCATCATCGGCCTGTACCGCAGGCTCGTCGACCAGGGAGCGCAATGGCCCACCCTCGTGATGGTCGACGCGATCGGCTTCGCCATGAACGGCGATTGGTGGCCCAAACGCATCCGCACCGGCCGGGCCCTCGCCAGACACTGGGACGAACTCAACGACGACATGATCCTCGCAGCCGGCCGCACAGACGGCGACGCACACGCGCAGACGGTTCCGGCGGCCGTGCCGGAGCCGGATGCTGCGCCATGGCTGCCCGACTGGGCCGTGGAGACGCTGGCCGAATTGGACGGCCAGGACGCGACGGCCGGAGGGGAGGCGACGGCATGACCACGAGCATCGACTGTTCCGAGGCGGGCTTCAGCGAATTCCTCCTCGCCAACCCGCAGCTCGACGGGCACGCGGACCTGATCTGGCAGCTGCACGCCGTCTACTGGCGCAACAAGCGCCTCGGCCATCCCAAGGCCGTCGGTCTGCTGATCCAATACGCCCGGGCATGGGCCGCCCGCAATCCCGGCGAAACGGCCATAGGGCGGCTCCGGCCACATGCACAGGAGCCCTTGCCGGGGCGTCGGCCATGAACGGGCGGGACGTGATGCCGGCATGCGCGAGGATCGCCGCGGTCGACCCGGACCTCGCCGACCGAATGTGGAACACCGTGACGGACCCGGACGGCCGGGACCTGATCGACGAACGGATGCGGGGCAAGGGCCGCATGCTGTGTGCCGCGTGCCCCATGCGCCTCGACTGCATCAGCCGCGCTCTCGTCAACGGCTGGAAGGACAAGGCCGTGTACGGCGGGCTCGACTATGCGAGCCGCTGGATCCTCGCCCGACTGATCGCCCGCGACCTGCACATCGACATGTCCGGCCTGCACCGGATCACGCCGCACCGGATCCGCGAATGGCTGGCCGCCAACCCGGACTGGGGCGAACGCATGCGCCGGGACGGCAGGGACTACTGGCGGTCCGTCAAACGCCGCCAACGCTCCCGCCGCGAATACACGCACGACGACCCGCTCTTCCTCCCGACCGAACCCGTGCCGGACGGCCTGGTCCAGGGCAGCCTCTTCTGACCGCCGCCACCGCAGTCCGAGTGGACTGCGGCACAGGCCACGATACCGAAAAACCAATTAACCGATTTACCGAAAACAGTACAGGCCGGAATACCGGAACCAACGAACCATGCCACAGGCAATCCCATTTAAGCGTTGCGGCGCATATAACCACAACGCTTATGTGAGGTATTCAGGTCGAAGCGCAAGGTAATGCCTTCAACCGACTGGATACCGCGATACCGGAACCGGTAAATACCGAAAAACCGTAAAACCAAAATAAGGAGAAACCGATGAACGACAAGAAGAACCGCGAGCCGATGGTCATCGCATTGGCGACAGGCAAGGGCGGCAGCATGAAGACCACAAGCGCCGTGTTTCTGGCCTGCGCCCTCGTGGACCAGTCCCGGGGCGAGCAGCACGTGCTCGTCGTCGACGCGGACGTGCAGGGCGACGCGAAGGACTGGTGGTACAGGGCCGACGAGCTGGGTGATCCGTTGCCGTTCGACGTGATGTCCGCCGCGCCGGCCGACATCACGCACCTGCGCGGGATCAACGACAGGCTCGACGACCCCGTCGACTGGGTGCTGATCGACTCCGCCCCATACGGGCGCGCATTGGACGAATCGGTGAACAACGCGGACCTCGTGGTCATCCCGTCGAGCCCCAGCCGCATCGATCTCGACCAGGCGGTCGGGGTGAAGAACCTGTGCGACCGGCGCGGCGTCCCCTCCGCGATCCTCCTGTGCCGCACCGAGGCCAACACGACGGCCCTGCGCGACGCGCTGGAATGGATCGACGCCGCGGGCATCGCGTGCTTCGAGACGCTGATCCCGAAGCGCCAGGACATCCTCAACGCGAAATCCACCCGGCCCCGCGGGTCCCGCCTGCACGAATACCGGGACCTGGCCGGCGAACTCAAGCAGACCATGCGACAGCTCAAGGACAAGGAGGAGGACCTGTGAGGAACATGAACCTGACGCCCCGGCCGCGCGACCTGACCGCGCTGCTCAACAGCGACCGGACGGATACCGCGATACCGGAACCGGTAGATACCGAAAAACCGAATACCGCAATGCCGAATACCGAAAAAACGAAAAACCGGAAGGACGAAAAACCGGAATCCGGGGAGGGCTGGGTGAAGACCAGCGTGAGCCTTCGCGCCTCGACCCGACGCCGGCTCAAGACCTGGGCCGCCGCGCACGACATGCGCATCCAGGAGGTATTGGAGGACGCTCTGGACTCGTATCTGTCCTGACCCATCGATCCCCGTGACGATCCCCGCCACGGGGATTCACGTTTCCGGGTCAGACAGCGGCGGCGTGCCGCGAATATCGATGGCATCATCGCCGCTTTCGCCGACCATCCGGCTGGTTTCGAGGGTTTCTGCGCGGACATGTTCCGTTCGCTCGGATACACGACCGAGGTGACCCCTGCCTCCAGGGACGGTGGATACGACATCCTGCTGCGGGGCCGGGACGGCGTCATGTCCATCGTTGAATGCAAACCCGGATTCAACTTGTAAGTGCAACGGCTGGTTTCGGGTCGGCTTGTTTTGATTGTAGCTTGGCCATCTCCTCGTCCCATACCTCGTTGGGCGTTTTGTATCCGAGGAGTTTCATGGGGGTGTCGTTGATCTCCCCGACGATCGCGTCGAGCTCGTCCTGCGTGAGATCCTCGAAACTGGTTCCCTTGGGCAGGTAGCGGCGGATCCTGCCGTTCCTGTTCTCGTTGCTGCCGCGCTGCCAGGAGCTGTACGGGTCGGCGAAGTACGTGAGCATGCCCAGCGCCTCGTCCACCAGCATGTGCAGGGACGCCTCCGTGCCGTTGTCCCACGTGCGGTCGACGCGCGCGGCCGGCGGCATGTCCTTGAAGATCTCGTATTCGGCCCTGGCCGTGGCGGACGCGCTCTTGTCGTCGACGAGCCGGGCGAACAGCCCGCGGCTCCTGCGCTCCACCTGCGTGTTCATGCAGCGCCTCGACGGCGCGGCGCCGACCACCGTGTCCGACTCGAAATGGCCGAACCCTTTCCTGGATCCGACCGCCTCGGGCCGGTCCGCGATGGGCACGCGCATCGGGATGCGCGGCCCCTTCGCCTTCCTGCCCTTTTTCCTCGTCCGGCGTTTCCTGCCGCGCGCCAGGTAATGGCGCAGGTCCAGCGCCCGCTGCGGCTTGGCGTAGATCCACTGGTAGAGGCACTCGTGGCTGATCCGCATCGACGGGTCGCCGGCGTACCGGGCCTTCAACCGTCCCTCGATCAGTTCCGGGCTCCACCCCCTGCGCAGCGCGTCCAGCACCCAGGCGCGCAACGGGCCCGAGTCCATGCGGCGCGGCTTGCGGGATCCGCGCCGGCGCAGGTCCGCCTTCCTCTGCGCGGCCAGCGCCGAATAGAACGGACCCGAGGTCCACGGCCCGGTCTTCAGCCGTTTCGGCCGGTAGGGGCGGTACGACCCGTTCTCGTTGGACGCGAACCACAGGCCGCGCCTCAGCTCGCGGCTCACGGTGGACTTGTCCCGGCCGATCCTCTCCGCGGTCCGACGGATGCCCGGATGCTGTTCGCAATGCAGCTTCTCGATCAGGATCCTCTCCTCGGACGACAGGTGCGAATACTGTTGACCCATGAGTGCGACACCTTCTTAAGTTAGAAACTTCGAACACTTCCAACCCTAGACAAGGTGTTGCACTTCTATTTAGAACCCGGGAAATGCTATGCACACGGCGCGACCGCGTAAAATCGATCCAGAGAAGAGATATTAAAGGGGGTTGGCTATGGACATGAGCAATCCGCTGACTGTAGTCGGAATCGTGTTGATGGCGTTCATCGTGTTGATGGTCCTGAGCGTGGTTCTGGAGTTCCTGTCGCATCCGATACGTTTCCTGGCAAAGATCGTGCTGAAGATCGCGGGCATACTGTTCGTGATACTCGCGATGTTCCAGATCGCCGATCTCATCAACAACAAGGGCGTGAAGTGGGACGCCGTGGCAGTCATGGTCGGCTGCGCCCTGGTCGGCGCACTGTGCGAGTGGCTGATTGTGCGTCCGAGCATGCTCGAACGCCGCGCCATGGAACGAGAGGCCATCGAGAGAAGGCAGAACGCCGAGCATGAGAAATGGAAGCGGTATCAGGATGAGCGGCACGACTGGGAATGGGAGCGCGACCGCACGATATGGAAAGACGGAAACGAGGAATGAGATGAACGAAAAGAACGCTGCGCCGGAGCCGGGGGAGAGGTCCTGTCTCTCGCGCACGGGCGTGATCCTCGAGATTGAGGAGCGCGAATACCGTCGACGCATTAACCGTCGATCCGAATTGTGACGGGAAGTATTTCTATCCAATCGGCTGATTCTTTCGTTTTCTTTCTGATCCCCGTAATGGCTTCTCCGGTACGGGGATTTTTCTATGTCCAAACTGATGCTTGCGGACTGGGACACCGATTGGAGGGTCCTGTCCTCGGGTTTCCGCCGATGTCCAAACCGGGGTGTGTCGGAAGCGTGTTTCATGGGAGTTGTATGCCCGGAAGGGATCCGGGCGCTTGAAAGGAATTCCTATGAAGCAGAGGAAATGGTTGAGCCGGATGGCCGCGACGGCGGCCGCCATGGCGACCCTGTTGACCGGCGGCGTCGTCGCCGGCACCGCGTTGGCCGCCGACACCGACGAGCCCGGCCTGACGGCATCGAAGACGGTGACCGCGACTGACAAGCCGAACGTGTTCGACGTGAACCTGTCGGCCACGGGCCGTGACTACGCGAAGAACAAGGAGCACGCCCTGTTCGTCCTGGATCGTACCGGGTCGGTCGGCCAGAGCGAGTACGACGAGATCGCGAACATGGTCCGCGGCCTGGGCAGACGATTGATGGCGACGGGCCAGGTGCAGGTGAGCGTGGTCCTGTTCGCCGGCGGCGCGCAGGAGAAGGAATCGGTCTGGTACGACGGATACGAGAACGTGGTGACCCACAGCACCAACCCGGCGGACCTGGACAGGATCATGGTGCCCGTCTCTACTACTACTACTACTACTCATAACGGCGTCTTCTATGGCTCCGAGTATGGCACGAACTGGGAGGCCGCTTTCGACGGTGCGTCGAACGTGATGGCGCATGAGCAGCTGCCCACGGACGTGTTCTTCTTCAGCGACGGACACCCCAACACATGGGCTGGCGCGGATGGCTACAAAGAAGAAGAAGCCTATTCCCACGCGCTGTCCCGCGTGAGGGAGTTCGCCGCCTCGTACGGCGACCACATCCAGAACTTCACATCGATCGGTTTGCAGCGCGACAACCAGGACCTGTCGAAGCTGGAGCATCTGAGCAAGGACGTGTTCGGCGCGAAGGCGAAGACCGAATTCTCCTCCACCGGCGACCAGGTCTCCGAGGACCTGGAATCCAACGTCGAAAATGAGCTGATGACCGGCGGTTTCGCCAAGGGCGTGACCCTGACCGACCAGCTGAGCGGCAACGTCAAACCGGTCTCCACCGATACGAAGGGCCGTCCCGGCCTGAGCGTGGGCGTGAGCACGGACGGCGGCAAGGCGACGACCCTCGTTGAGGGCAAGGACTACGAGTACACGTACGCGAACAACCGCATCAGCGTGAGACTGCTGAACCAGCTGAAGGGCTCCCAGACCGTCACGGTCACGATCCCCGTCAAACCCACTGACAAGGTCCTCCAGCAGGCCGTCGCCGGACAGCCCGGCCCCGACACGGGAGACCCGGACACCGGCAGCCTGTCCGCCGGCAAGCACGGCTGGTATTCCAACACCGGAACCAACACCGTCACCCACACCAGCCCAAACACTGGCGCGACCGGCACAAGCACCCTGCCCAAGCCCGTCATCCCCGTCCAGGTCGCCAGACTCCAATACGACAAGAATGCCGAGACCGCGACCGGCGATATGGGCAAGGACGCGGTAACCGCGCCCGCCGGCAGCGAGCAGGCCATCGCCGCGAACAAGTTCGCCAACGCCAACTACACCTTCCAGGGCTGGAACACCCAGGCCGACGGCAAGGGCATGACCTACCAGAAGGGCGACAAGCTGACCCTGCCGGCCGGCACCACCGTCCTGTACGCGCAATGGAAGCGGATCCCCGCATCCATCCACTACGACCCGAACGGCGGCACCGGCACCACCGACGACACCAAGGGCGGCCAGGGCGACACCACCACCCTGACGCCCAACGGCTTCTCGAAGGAATGCTGGCTGTTCGATTCCTGGAACACCCGGAAGGACGGCAAGGGCACCAAGTACACCGACAAGCAGGCGGTCACCCTGAAGGGCGACATCACCCTGTACGCGCAGTGGAAGCGCGACCCCGCCTGCAAGGCCGACCTCGTGTATGACAAGAACTCGCCGGACGCGACCGGCGAGACCGCCGGCCACACCGGCTGGAAGGGCGACCAGGCGACCATCGCGGCGAACGGCTTCACCAACGAGGGCTACACCTTCCAGGGCTGGAACACCCAGGCCGACGGCAAGGGCATGACCTACCAGAAGGGCGACAAGCTGACCCTGCCGGCCGGCACCACCGTCCTGTACGCGCAATGGAAGCGGATCCCCGGCACCCTGACTTGGGTGAAGACCGACAAGGATTCCGGCGAGGTCCTCGCGGGCAGCGAATGGACCCTCACCCCGAAGGGCGGCCAGCCGACCGCCATCACCGACAACGGCGAACTCGACCAGGCAGGGGAGGACGGCGCGTTCAAGCTCACCGGCCTCGACTGGGGCGAATACGAGCTCATGGAGACCAAGGCCCCCGAAGGCCACGACCCCATCAGCGCGCCGATCACCGTCACCATCGACGCGAAGCACACCACCGTGAACATCGGCGACGTGAGCAACGCGAAGACCCCCGCCAAGGTCACCTACGACCCCAACGGCGGAGAGGGCCAGACCCCAGGCTACGACGGCCACGTGGGCGACACTCCCGAAGCCTCCGAGAACAAGTTCACCAACAAGGACGAGTGCAAGGAGTTCGCCGGCTGGAACACCCAGAAGGACGGCAAGGGCAAGACCTACCAGAAGGGCGACCAACTCGACCCGCTCACCGGCACCACCATCCTGTACGCGCAGTGGAAGGCCAAGGACGGCTGTCCAGCCGCCCCCGCCGCGTTGCAGGAGCTCGGCAAGACCGGCGCGGGCATCACGCCGATCGCCATCGGCATGGCGGCGGCCACCCTGCTGGGCGCATGCCTGATGATCCTGCGCCGGCAGCGCCACGCACGCCACGCCTGACATAGGCCGATTGACGAAAGAGCGGGGCCGGCCGGCCATGTGAACCGCGGCCGGGACCCGCTCTTTCCCTTTCCCACCGAATCTTTAAAGGAAGAAATCCAGATGAAGAATCCACATAGTCTCGAAAAACCCGCCGCGACGCTGATCGCCGCGGCCACGCTGCTGGCGGGCATGGGCCTGCCCCCGGCCGCCCTCGCCGCGGACGGATCCGCCTCCGCCCCATCCTCATCCGCATCCGGCAACGGCGCGGATGACAAGGACCAGACAAACGCCGGTGACACCACCACCTGGACGCTGATGGGCGCCGTCCTCACGGCCGACGACAAGGGCACGCTCACCCTGCCCGACGGACAGTCCCTGCCCACGTTCGACAAGCGCCCCGACAATGCCAGCGTGCAGGGATCCGACGGCACCACCATCCCGCTGACCCTCGCCGACGCGGCCGAGGAGCATCCCAACCTCGGCGTGACCACGGGAACCGGCATCCTGACCGCCGAAGCGAAGGACGGCCACCCCGCCGTCCACGTGCCCGCCACCTGGACCACGGGCACGGCGACCACGCTGAGCGACGGCACCCCGTTCACCCTGAAGGACGGCGTATGGCAGGCATCCTACGGGCGCACGCTCACGCTGAAGGACAACAACGAGCCGCCCGTGAAGAACATCGGCCTGTCCGACGGGTCCAAACACGAGATCACATGGGGCGAACCCACCCTCAAGGACGGCAAGGTCGTGCGCGAGGGCACCGCCTCCGGCGAGATCCAGGGCCAGAAATGGCAGGCCACCCTGACCGCCGAACGAGACACCGACCACACGGGCCTCACGCAGGCCATCGGCGCGGCCCGCCAGGCATACGACCAGGGCGCCGGCGAATACACCGCCAAGAGCCTCGAAGACCTGGCCGGCGCGATCGACCAGGCCGGCGAGCTCGACCGGACCGGCGCGACCGACGAGGCCATGGAAGCCATGCGCGACCGGCTCGCCGAAGCCGTCGGCAACCTGGACACGATCATCTGGAAGACGGACGGCACGACGCTCTCCCACGAGAAGGGCCAGGGCTACGACGGCAAGGCCCCGGACACGAGCGACACCGCGCCCGGCGACACCGTGGCGCTGACTTCGAACGACCCGACCCTGGGCAAACTCGGATCCACCACCATCCCCAGGATCCAGACCGACGATCCGGCCACGCTGACGGACGAGGACCTGGGCGTGGCCCGCGCCACCGGCACCGCCCACTACAAGGGCACAGTGCCGAACGGGAACCGCACGGCCACCTGGAGCCAGGACTACTCGTACACGATCGGCACGCGCGTCAAGGCGACCGGCCCCGACGGCAAGGCCATCGGCTTCACCAAAGGCAGCGGATACCTGTCCGCCACCGTCACCGTGAGCCTCGACCATGCGAACCAGCCCAAGGACGCGGACGTGACCATCGACGGCCAGAGCGTGCAGGTCACCTGGAGCGACCAGGTGCGCACCACCACGACCGACACCACCACCACGTACACCCGCCAGGGGCGCGTCGAAGGCGACGTCAAGGTCGCGGGCACCGACCGGACCCAGCACTGGATCGTATACGTGACCGCCTCGCGCACCGAAGGCCACGTCGCCGGACTGAGCCTGATCCAACGCAAACCGGACGGCACCACCAGCCGCCACGACATCGGCGGCTTCGACCCGTCGAAGCACGAGTACACGATCACCATGCCCGCCGACGCCGTCGCCGACCAGTACACCCTCGGCCACACCAGCGCCGCCGGCGACAAGGCCGACGTCAGCGAGGGCACGCCGATCGCCCCGACCCTCGGCGCGAACGCGAGCCGCATCCTCAAAACCACCCTGAACGGCGTGACCTACACCGTGACCGTGAACTTCGAGACGGCCAAGCCCACGGCCTCCAACCCGCACGCGCGCCTGACCGGCCTGTACGTGAACCTCACAGGCAAGACCGGCAAAGGCACGCTGATCGACGGATGGGACCCCGACGTGCTCGACTACACGATCCGCATCGGCGCGAACGACCCCGGCGCGTACATCCTGCCCGAAGCATCCGACGACGTGACCGTCAAGGCCGGCGACGTGCGACGCGCCGGCTACGCCACCACCCAATACTGGACCACAAGCTCGGCCGACGGCCAGTCCCGCACATACAGCGTGACCGTGATCCGCGACCACGAGACGCCGACCGCCGAGGAGGCGTTCAAACCTGGAGCCGCCAAGGACCCCGACGGGCACACGCCCGCCGCGAGCCGCGACGACACCACGCTCGTGAGCCACGGCTACATTCTGAATGGCGAATACCGCGCCGTGAAGGACACGGACTACACCATCCCCGAGGGCGGCACGTTCGCCTACGCGAGCAGGCAGGGCCAGACCGTGCAGGTCTCCGAATCGAAGGTCAAGGGCATGACCTGGAAATACACGCTCAACATCCTCGCACCTGACGGCGTGACCCTCGCCAGCCCCGCGCCCACGTTCACCGTCACCTACCTCACCCAGGCGACGCACGAGGCCGCCATCACGGCCATCATCGTGGACGGCAGGGCCATCGGCGGCTTCGACCCGGCGAAACACGAGTACGAGACGCAGGTCGACAACATCGACCACTGGACCGCGTCCGCCGACTTCGACAAATCGACCGGCATGGGCGTCATCATCCACAAGGACCGCGCCAAGGCCACGATTACCGCCACCAGCGCCGACGGCCTCGCCACGGCCACGTACGCGCTCAAGGTCGGCGAGAAGCCCCTGGCGCTCAACCGCTCCGGCACCGACGGCGCGACCGTGGAAGGGCTCGCCAGCACGGGCGTGAACACGTCCAGCCTGATCAGCGTCGTCGCCGTGCTCCTCGCCGCCGGTGTCGCATGCCTGGCTGCGGGCCTGACCCGCAGTCTGCGTCGCGGCAAACGCGACGACGCCCCGTCCGACGACGCCCCGTCCGACGGCGACGCCGGCGAAGCCGGCGGACAGGTCGCCGAATAGACGATAGACGAGCATTCCCGACCGTCTTACACACCGGGGTCCCGGCCGACGCCCAACCGCGCCGGCCGGGACCCTCGCTTTTGTCCAAACCGGGCCGCCGTTCACGGCCGTACCGTGGGCATGTCATCGGAAACCTAGTCGAAAGGAACCATCATGTCCGAGACAATCACCCTCGCCGCCGGATCCAGCGGCGTGGTCACCAGCGCCCTGCAGCTGTTCAGCCAGTTCGCCATCATCGGCGGTGGCCTGTGGGCCGTATGGGGCGTCATCACCCTGGCCGGCGGCCTGAAGGACCAGAACGGCCCGGCCACCCAGTCCGGCGTCTGGCAGGTCGTCGGCGGCGGCCTGATCATCGCCGCCGCGGCCCTGTTCTCCACCCTCGCCCTGTAGACGGGAGGCCACGCATGGTCGATTTCATCGTCGGCATCCTCAACTCGATAGGGTCCGGCGTCGGCGACGACCTCGTGGCCGACCTGCTGAAGACCCCGGCCGAATACAACGCCGGCATGTACAGGCTGAGCCTGACCATCGCCGGCACGGCCGTCAAACCCATCGCCAGCACGATCCTCGCGATCCTGTGCGTCCTGGAGCTCGCCAGGGTCAGCACCAGGGCGGACGGCGACCGCGAGCTGGGCGTCAAGCTCGTCGCCATGGCGATGTTCAAGCTCGTGCTCGTGTTCACCGCCGCACAGCACAGCGAACTCATGCTCAAGGCCATCGACGAGATCGGCGAGGGCGTGCTGGGCGGCATCCACACCGCCGCCCCCACCGCGGGGTCCGCATCGGGCCTCGGCCTGGGCGACAGCATGCGCGACGCCATCGACTCCGCCGGCACGTTCGGCCAGATCCCGTGCCTGATCCTGCTGATCATCCCGTTCCTCGTCTCCAAGGGAGCGACCATCGTCGTCACCGTCGTGATCCTCCTGCGGTTCGTGCAGATCTACATGCTCACCGCGTTCAACCCGCTGCCGATCGCTTTCATCGCCCAGGAAGAGACCCGCCAATGGGGCGTCAACTACTTCAAGCAGTACGCGTCGCTGGTGTTCCAGTGCGCCACCCTCTACCTGGCGATACTCATGTACCGCACGTTCGTCGGCGGCACGCTGAGCCCGAGCAAGTACAAGGACGGCGACAGCCTCTCCGGCTGGGTGCTCGACAACTTCACCGGCCTGCTCCTGGCGAGCGTCATGCTCATCGGCATCGTCATGGCGGCCAACTCCGTCGCCAAGAAGCTCTTCGGCGGCGAATAAAGCACAACGCAATCCACGGAAGGGGAGCAATCATCATGGCGTTGCAGATGCCCGTCTACAGGGAGCTGACCACCATCGAAAGCAAGGTGTTCATGGGGATGAGCTGGCGGCAGTGCCTCGCCGCCGTCATCCTCGCCGTCGTGTGCGGGGGAGGATACGTCGGCCTGTGGCTCGGCCTGGACGTCGACCCCAACCTCGCCATGTACCTGATCTTCCCGCCCGGCCTGCCCGTGGCCGTATGGGGATGGGTGAGGCCCAAGGGGCTCATGCCCGAGAAATACCTGAAATACATCCTGCGCCACTACACACAGCGCGAGGTATACCTGCTCGACGGTCCGGGCGGGCCCTACCGCACCGGCGCGAAACCAACGATCAAGGAAAGGTGAGGAATGTTCGGCAAGAAGAAGACCCGCGACCCGGCCGCGGCCGAGGCCAGGACGAGGGAACGCAGGAAGAAGGCGACGCACCTGCCGAAGGGCGTCAAGCAGCTCATCGGCTACGACGCGATGCTGCGCAGCGGAATCGCCAGCCTGGGCGACGACCGGTGGAGCGCCACCATCCTCTTCCAGGACATCAACTACCAACTGAGCCCGGAATCCCACCAGATGGAGATCATCGACCGGTGGGCCAAGCTCATCAACAGCTTCGAGGCCGGCCAGAGCGTGCAGATCGCCTCCTACACGCGATCCCGCGGCGTGCGGGAGATCCTCGCCGACGTGATGATGGACGAACAGGGCGACAGCCTCGACCACTACCGGCTCGACTACAACCGGCTCGCCCAGGGCAAGCTCGAATCCGTCAGCCGCGACACCAGCACAGTGAAGACCCTCACCGTCACCGTCCGCGAAAGCGACGAGCAGGCCGCCGTCGCGAGCCTGAACGCCCTGTGCAACAACCTCGTCAGCCAGATGCGCTCCATCGACGCGTGCAAGGCCACGCGCCTCGACCGCGAGCACCGTCTGAGGCTCATGGCCGAGGTGCTCCGCCCCGGCGAGGAGTTCCGGTTCAACGAACGCCGGTTCGAGCACGCGCCCGGCAAGCCCGACACCAAGGACCTCGTATGCCCGTGGAGCATCGACGCGAGGAACCCCATCCAACTGGACATCGAATCATTGGAGTCGAAGTTCCTGCACCGCACCATGTGGGTGTCCGGTCTGCCGCCGGAACTGAGCGACCAGCTGGTCAACGACCTGACCGGCCTGCGCGCCCGCGTCGACGTGAGCATCCACCTCGCGCCCATGGACCGCGGCGAAAGCATGACGCTCGTGCGCCGCAAGAACGCGGAGATCAAGATGCAGGTCATGGACCAGCGGCGCAAGAACCGCAAGCAGGGCCTCGACCCCGACGACCTGCCCGACGACCTCGCCGACCAGCAGGAGCAGCTCGGCCAGCTGCGCGACGAGCTGCGCACCACCAACCAGAGGCTCGTGGACTCGATCATCGTGATCGGCGTGTCCGCCGCGAGCCAGGAGGAGCTGGAGGTCGCGTGCAGGAACGTGAAGGCCAAGGTCAACGCCCAGTCGTGCACGGCCGAGAGCCTCAAGTTCATGCAGATGGAGGGGCTGACGGCGGAACTGCCGCTGGGCAACAACCCGCTGCCGATGAAACGCACCCTGACCACGAATTCCGCGGCCATCCTCATCCCGTTCACCACGCAGGAGGTCTTCGAGCCGCACGGTCTGTTCTATGGCAGCAACGCCCGCTCCGGCAACCCGATCCTCGCGGACCGGCGCAGCCACATGAACTCCAACGGGTTCGTGCTCGGTACGTCCGGCGGCGGCAAGTCCTTCACCGTCAAACAGGAGATCGCCGGCATGTTCCTCAACAGGGACGACGAGGTGATCGTCATCGATCCGGAACGCGAATACCTCGCCCTCGCGGCCGCGTTCGGCGGGCAGATCATCCAGATCAGCGCCGGCACCGGCACGCGCGTCAACCCGATGGACATCGTCCTGGACGACGACGCGGCCTCCGACCCCGTCAAGGACAAGACCAACAACGTGGTGAGCATGGTCGGCGCGCTCATCGGAGGCATCGATGGACTCGACCCGCTCCAGAAGGGCCTGGTGGACCAGTGCGTCAGCAACCTGTACACGCGCTACCGCAACCAGGGCGGCGGCGTCACCCAGCCCACATTGCAGGACCTGCACGACGAGCTCCAGGCATGCGGCAACGACGAGGGCCGGTACCTCGCCGACGCGCTCAACCCGTACATCACCGGAAGCATGAGCGGCTTCAACGGGCAGACCAACGTCGACCTTTCCAACCGGTTCACCGTGTTCGACGTGTCCGGCCTGTCCGGCGAGCTGCGCACGTTCGGCATGATGGTCGTCATCGACCAGGTGTGGAACCGCGTGATCCGCAACAAGGCCGCAGGCCGCCGCACCTGGCTGTACGTCGACGAGTTCCACCGCTTCTTCTCCAACCAGTACTCAGCCGCCCAGTTCAAGGACATCTACAAGCGTGCCCGCAAATACGGGCTCGGCGTCACAGGCATCACCCAGAACGTCGAGGAGATCCTCGACCTGCAGGACGCGCGCGAGATGCTGTCCAACAGCGATTTCCTCATGCTCCTGAGCCAGAACAGCACCGACGCGGACGCATTGTGCGAGCTGCTGAACCTGAGCGAGGAGCAACGCCAGTACTTCACCGGCGTACTGCCCGGCCAGGGACTCATGAAGATCGGCAGCGCCTTCGTCCCGTTCGACGGACGCATCCCATCGGGAGGCGACCTCTACCGGCTGTACTCCACCAGCTTCCAGGAAGGAAAGTAGCGCATCATGAGCAAGGCCCATGCCCGCCACGCGGGCGCACGCTCCGCCTACCGGGCCACGCGCCGCGTCGACACGGCCGGCGCGTGGCGGCAGACCGCCCGCCGCCGACCACAGGCGGCGGGCCCGTGGCACGGGTATGAGCCGTCGCCTGCCACCGCGGCCCCATACCGATCGGAATACACCCAACGCCGTCAGCAACGGCAGCCGGTCCGGGCGTCATACGACGGCGCGGGCCAGTCCCACCGCCATCGCCGGTACACCGTCCAGACGCAATCGCATGCCGCGACGACACCGATACGGCGGCACGACCACACGTCGAACCGATACCGGATCACCGGTAGCCGGACCCGCGTGCCGGCCACCCGGACAGGCGCGCGGCACACCGCATACGCCCGGACCGGAAGCCCATACCACCTGCACGGCGGATACGGGCGAAGGACCGCCCACGCCGCGGGAACAGACCGGACGACCCGGACCGGGACGGCGGGAGGACGGAGGGCCTTCCGAGGCGTCGCGCCGACACGATACACGACGGCCACGGCCCGCGCCCATGCCGTCGCCCCGCACCCGGACAGCATCCGCGTCCGTCGCGGGACTGGCCTGCGCGACCGGCTGGGCCGGGCCACCACCATGACGGTGTCCAACGCGGCGCAGGCCGGCGTCGACCGGACCGACATCGCCGACACCATGGGGCACACCGCCATGGAACTGACCGCCAGGGCCTCAATGGCCGCCGGCGCGACGGGCGCGTACGCCGTCGGCCATGCGGCCGGACGGACCCGCGACGTCATGACCCGTCCCCAACGAGCCATGGTCGCCGTATACAAGGCCGAGGAAAAGACAGCGAGGCAGCTGGACAGGGCGCTGCGGAAAGGCAAACCGGGCGCGGCCAGGGCCAAACGCGTCGCCGACGCGAGGAAACGCGCCGGCAAACCAATCGTATTGTCCGACGCGAAGCCCAGCGCCCGCATCGGCGGGTTCGCCGCCAAGGGCAAGGCGAGCCGGCGCATCGGAAAACATGTCGGCGGGGGACTGAAAAAGGCCGGCAGGGGCGTCAAACGCCTCGGCTCGACCGGCCTGGACTGGATGGACGAGGCATCCGCGCGGATCACCGCCGCGGACGACGACCCCGCGTCGCAGCTGGGCGACGCCACACGCGACCTGACCTTCAAGGCCGTCCGGAAGGGCGTCAGGGGAGTCACCTCGTCCGCCCGGTTCATCTGGCGTCACCGCCACGCGCCCTCCAGGGCCGTGCGCGGCGTCAGAGCCGCCGCCTCGACGGGCGCGCGCGTGGCCCGCGCCGCCGCGAACCTCGTCCGTGCGGCCGCGTCCCGCATTGCCGCCGGGGCCGCCTCCATCAGCCTCCCCGTCCTGCCGATCATCGCGGCCATGATCGCGGTGCTCGGCGTGCTCCTGGCCGTCATGGGCGCGTTCCTGGGATCCAGCGCCAGCGAATCCACCGGCGTCGCGAACGTGCCCGCCGAATACGAGGCCGACGTGGTCCGCGCCGGATCCATCTGCCCGACCGTCACGCCGAGCATCATCGCCGCCCAGATCGAACAGGAATCCAACTGGAACCCGAAGGCCGGCAGCTCCGCCGGAGCGCAGGGCATCGCACAGTTCATGCCGTCCACCTGGGCGTCCGCAGGCAAGGACGGCGACGGAGACGGCAAGGCCGACATCTGGAACCCGCACGACGCGATCTGGAGCCAGGGCAACTACATGTGCGGCCTCGCCTCGCAGGTCGAGACGGCCAAGAAGTCCGGGAAACTGACCGGCGACACGTTGGAGCTGACCCTCGCGGCGTACAACGCCGGCCTCGGCAGCGTGCTCAGATACGGCATGGTGCCGCCCTTCGAGGAAACCATCAACTATGTGCGGCGGATCAAGGAACTCGCAGCGACCAAATACACCGCAACGGGGACCGCCGAGGGTGGCACGGTCGGCTCCCTCGAACCGAAACTGACGGTCTCCGGCGGCATCGTGTCCACGGCCGGCATCACGCCGGACACGAGATACCCATGGGGGCAGTGCACCTGGTGGGCCGCGACCAGAAGAGCCGACATAGGAAAACCGATACCAGGGTGGGGCAACGCCGCCACATGGGCAGGTTCCGCGGCGTCGGCCGGCTACACGGTGGACGGCTCCCCATCCGCCGGCAGCGTCATCGTGTTCCAACCGGGAGTATTGGGCGCGTCCGCCGACTACGGGCATGTCGCCATGGTCGAGGAGGTCCGCGGGGACGGGTCGATCCTGATCAGCGAGTCCAACGCGCTTGGCCTCGGCGTCGTATCCACACGCGAAATCAGCGCCTCCCAACTGGCCGCAGCCGGAAATGGCGTCCGCTACATCCACTGAAAGGAAAACCAAGCATGGAACCAAAGAGGAACAGGATCATCGCCGCGACGGGATTTGCGGTCGCGCTCCTCATCCTGGGAGGAAACGTCGCGGTGATATGCGCCGGCAACGGAACCGCGGAGGACACGCAAAGCACCGTCGCCCGGCCGCGAACGAAAACCGAACCCGGACAAAAAACGGCTGGAGACGAAGAGACCGAGCCGGCGACGCCGACGGAGGATGATCCGTGCGCCGACCTCGCGCCGAAAGCGCTCGGCGTCTACATGGGCGACGAACGAGGCCAACTCGAAGGCGAATACTTCACGCCGGATGCCGCCGGCCTCGACATACCGGCATCATCCATAGCCCCGCAGCCATTGCCCGAGACCGAGTTCACCGGCTTCCCCGTGTCCACGGGGCGGCGGGTGGCGACATGCGCCGTATCCACCGGGCTGGAGGCATCCTGGGTGCTTGACTACACGCTCACTGACGACGGCTGGCGATGCGCGGCGGTCAAGGGCCCATTGGAAGGCGGATACCGGGTGCATGAAGGCAAACCAGAGGAACAAAAGTGATGAAGGCAAACGAACAGGATCAGCCAGTCCTCATCAAAGACGAGGGCGGAGAGGAATGACCAGGATCGACAGGAAGACGGGTGAGCCGATTCTCAGCCCCAAGCTTACGGTCGACCAGCTGTACGCCATGGCCAACGAGCCCGGTTGGCGTCCATGGATGCGCCTAATCGCCGAACATCCAAACGCGTGGCCCGGACTCGTTGACTGGTGGCGCACCGCGCAGGAGCAGGGCTTCGACACGGCCGGTGCCGCGCCGGAACCGCCCGAATCCATGCGCGGCCGCCGCCGCGTCGCCATACCGGCCGCTCCGCTGCCGCCGGAGAACGGGGCCGAGCCGGAAGCGGCCGACCCCGTCGGATCCACCGACGGATGGGAATCCGTGCCCCTCGCATCGGAGGAGGGTCTCGCCGCCGATCCGGCACCGTCCCCGCCCGAGCCGGAAGAGGACGCCGGGCGGCAATCCCCGGACCCCGACCGTCGCGAGGAGCCGGAACCGGAGACCATGCGGGAGGCCCTGGACGACGCCGACGACGACTTCGCCGCGCTCGAACGGGTCGCCGACACCGAGCCGTCCACCATGGACATCCCGCCCCTGCCGGAACCGGCGGAAACCGAACCACCGATGGACGACGGAACGGACACCGACCCCTTCGCCGACGTCAGGGTGCGCCGCGCGATCCCATGGAAGGCCATCGGCATCACCGTCGCCGCACTCCTCGCCGTCGGACTCATGGCCGGCGGGGGAGTCATGCTCGCCCGCCACCACGGCGAGGAGACGGCCCGGCGGACGCTCGCCCAAGCGACGGCCGACTGCCGGCAGGCGCACGACACGGCCGGCCGGCAGCGGGACGCATTGGAACAGGCGGTGGAAAAGGCCCGCCGGCTCACATCCGCCACAGGCAAGGACCAGGTCACGGACCAATCCACCCTCGACGCCCTCGACAAACTCGCCGGCAAGGCCATCCCGAAGCTTCCCTCATGCCCCGTCTCGGACCCGGATACCGGCCGCGTCTCCACGGCCGGCAAGGAATACAAACGCCGCACCCAGGCGCTGCGCGACGCGATGGACAAGATGAACCGGTCCATCCTCGACAAAACCGTGAAGGACGCGAAAAAACTCCACGACGAATCCGCTGGGAAGGTCGCCGACGAGAGCACCCGCACGGACCTCGCCAAGGCGATGGAGAGCCGCGACGCGGACGCCATCCGCAAAGCCATGGACAAGGTGAACCGGTCCATCAAGGCCAAGCAGGACGACGACAAAGCCAAGGAAGAAGAGGCCCAGGCACAGGCCGCGCAGCAGCAGGCGCGGCAATCCCAGCAGTCCGTGCCGTCCACGGGTGGCCAGACCACGCGCCGCAGCGGCGGCTCCACGTATGGCGGCACCACCGGCCGGACCTACGGGGGAACCACCGGAAGAACCACCACGCCCGCGCCATCGGCCCCATCGACGCCATCCACACCGACCCCGCAGCCTGCGCCGTCGACCCCGTCGAAGCCATCAGGCACCGACGGCGCGACCGTCGGCTGAGAACGAAAGAATAGGTGATGGACGAGCTTCCTTTGGCGGATGCTCCCTGATCCGCGTATCATTGTTTCCGAGCCATTGTAGACCGCTCAATCGTCGCATTGGCGACAGTTACGCGGCTAAACGCGGCTGGTTCGTATTGCCGGCCACGTTTAGCCGTTTTTTCGTTTTGACGGCGATGGCTGCTATCGGTATATACCGAAATGCCGATATACCGAAATGTTACATAAGGGTGTAAAATATTCCATTAGGAACTTACGGCGCGGAAAAAGGAGCGGTTGTGTATTATCTGCCGGAACAGTTCAAGAAGCTGGACGAGGCCCATGCCCTCACCGACTCGTTGCAGGACCTCGCCCCGAAGCTGTACGAAACCCTGAACGCGGCAAGGGCCGATCTACTGGATCGCTATCCGTCGGATCTGTTCTGGGACAATCAGAACAATGCGAATATGCCGCGTCTGATCAACCAGCGCTGCGCGAGAATCTGGAACGACGAAAGCTGGGTGCTTTCCGACAAATGCGGATACCTTCACCTAAGAGAAGGCTCGTCCGGTCTGCGCGCGATTCTGCGCCGCGTGGATCCGGTGACGGGCAAGCTGCCTAAGACGAATGCCACCAAAGCGTCCCGCGCATACTACATGCAGGCAACCTGCAAAGGGGCCGGGGCCCTCAAAAGGGTTTCGCAGGACGATCTGTTCGCGCCCGACGGCAAGGTGTCTCCGGATCTGAGCGACACCAAACTGATCCTGGCGTGGCAGGAAACGGATAAGGCCATTTCGGTCACGGCATACCGGCCGTTGGACGTCATGCCGTACGCGTACGCGGGACCGGCCAAGAAATACGATTTCAGTCTGGATCTGCTTGACAAGCCGGTGGAGGTAAAGGACTTCACCCCTATAGAGGACAACGACGACAACCTGCTGCCCAACCTCGTTTTCGACGACGCAAGCGAGAATGAGAACATTGAGATTCGGACGGAACAATAGAATGGGCTTCCCTCATTGCTCCGCCACTGATGGGAGATGAAAGCCATGACGGAATACAACGCTGAAAGAATCGTTCAGGCGCGTCATCTGGAAGGCATGACTCAAAGGGAATTGTCCGAGCGTTCTCACATCTCCCAATCGAAACTCAGCAAGCTGCAGAACGGCTTTATCGTCTTCAAGGAAAACGAAGCCAGAGCGATTGCCGCGGCGCTGGGTTTCCCAATGGCGTATTTCACACGTGAGGATCCCATATTGCCCATGACGGCGGTCACGTACCGCAAGACCAGCAAATCCAGCATGGGAGAGCTGGCTGCCGTCTCGATTGAGTACTCCGAGCTATGTGCCACGGTGTCGCGACTGGCTGGTCTTCTGGGCATGCCTGCCGGCAAACCCGCATGGATCCGGGACATCGCCCCGCACAAGACAGACCTTTCCGGTTCCGAAATCGATTCCATCGCCAATCGGGCGAGGACATGCATGGGACTGGACCCCATCGGCCCGGTCGGAAATCTGACCCGTAGCCTGGAGAGGCAGGGCATCGTGGTGGCTCCGATGAAAACCACAGGCGGAAGCGATGACGGGAAGACAAGGCTGACGAGCGAGGGCATCACATATCCGCAGTATGAGGGAATGCCGTGCATCGGATACTCCGCCGGCAAACGCATCGGCGGCGACCGGCAGCGCTTCACCAAGGCGCATGAGCTGGGACATCTCATACTGCATCGGTTCCGCAGGCCCGATACACCGCAGCAGATGGAGCGTGAGGCGCATCTGTTCGCGGGGGCGTTGCTGCTGTCCGCCGAAGACATGTCGCGCTCCATCCGGAGGAACGCTACGTTAAGCGACTTCCTCAAAGTCAAATCGGGTTGGGGAGTATCAATTGCCGCTTCAATCAGTCGGGCCCGTACGTTGGACATCATCAGCGCCGAACGGTATCGTTCCTTGCAGATCCAATTGTCCAGCCGTGGATGGCGCAAACAGGAACCCGTCAATGTGGGGGAGGAGCATCCGCTGCTGCTCAAGCAGATGATCCAGGCCGTTTTCGGAGTCGGCTCAAGCATCGGCGGAGAGCAGGCGATCAGTTCCTTCGACGCGGCCGGCAAGCTCGCCATCCCGTTCCGCTATCTTGACTGCTGGTCCGACGGCCTGGTTGAAGAGGGCATGGAATTCGGCTTCGTCGAGGACCGAATCGAATCGGTCGCCAGCGACCGTGTCCGTCATGGCATGGAACGGGAGCGCATTCCCGTCGGCTGAGTGCGACAGACCCGCATCGCCCTGGGATGCATAGCATGGTCGGGACGCGCCGCGGGCTTTTCAAAATATGAGGACATGCATAGCATGGTGGATAACAGCAGCCTTCTAAGCCTACTCACAGTGCTCAAACCAGGGGGCTCTTTCCGTATCGGGATGGATCCAGGCTGGCCTTGAAGGCGGGGCGGGCTCCGCCTTCAAGGTTCGCGCGCCCGCATATCGATGGGGGGGAAAACCATGAGCGATTTCAGCGAACGCGACAGGCAACTGCTGGCGATGGTCGGCATGACCGAAATGGAGCGAAGAATGCAAATACTGTAAAAATGGATAATTCCAACGATTTGAGGAGCTTCCGCCACCAAATTGGGCTTCCATTACTGTTCTTTATTTGTTACAATCAATCATTGTAAGGTTCCTTTTGTCTCGCGCCGGTTTTCCAGCAGCAGCGCGTATGGATATGGGTTCTTTGAGGTCGCGTCAACTCCCATTGACGCGACCTCATACTTTCCAAGTACGGATGCTTAGCCTTCAATGAGTTTTTTGAGAGACGCGTAGGAGACGGGATATTCATCGGGTTGGCGCTGGTGCAATGGCGTCAACCTTTTTTATGAAGCTGCCGGCTTCCGGATCCGCGGTCAGAGGATGGCAGTCGGAGCCGTCTGCCTCTCGATTTTCTTGTATGAGCTCTTGGAACGATTGTTCCCATGTTCGTAAGTTGATTCTCAAATTATCGGCACGCTCTTTGGTAATGGTGCCGGCTTGGGTGGCTTCATCGAGGCTGGCTTCCGCAAGTTCGCGTGATTTCCGGTATTCGCTCCAGCAGACTTCGCATTTGTGGCCAGCGAATGCGCAATCTTCAATGGAAAGGTCGACTTGTGAGGGGGAGTCGCGGTACAGCAACATGAGGTCTGTTTCCGGACGGTAGCCCATGCACCTCAGCAGATCGAAGGCTTCCACGGCTTGGAGTCGACGCGAGTTGTGTTCGATGTTGAACAACGTGGTCTTGCTCCAGCTGTGGTCGAGCTTCTTCATGGCTTTCGCGACGTCGTACATGCTTAGGTGCTTGTTCTCGCGAAGCTCTGTGACGTTTGCCCCGACGTTGATGTTGAGTGCGCTTAGTTGCCCGGTTGACGCCGTTTCGGTGGCGGATGGTTCGCTGGTCATGCGGCCTTCCTCCATCCCTCGGAGTGTTTGAGCGTGGATTTCGGTTTGGCGATGGTGGTTCCGGGCCATGCCTTGCGGCTGAGGAACGGGTGGAGTCCGCGCAGGTTGTAGATGCATTTGTCGTTGTCCAACTGCGCGAGCTCGTCGGGCGTGAGCAGTTCGCGTCCGGTGCGCTGGTAGTTGGTGGTGTGGCTGCCGGACACGCCCTTAGAGTCGCTGGTGGTGCGGATGTCTATGGTTTCCTTGCCGAGCAGCTTGCTGAGCCATTCGGTGGTGGACTGCTCGTTGCCGCCGAGGAAGAGCACGCTGTCGCAGTTGCCGACGATGGTCTCCCACGAGTCCTTGTACATGGTCTTCAATTGGGCGATGGTCTGGAGGATGATGCTGACGCTGACCTTGCGCGAGCGGATCGTGGCGACGAGCTTGTCGAAGTTGGGGATGCGTCCCACGTTGGCGAACTCGTCGAGGAAGCAGTGCAGTGGCGTGGCGAGGCATTCGCCGGGGTAGGTGCGGCAGCGGCGGATGATGCTGTCGAAGAGGCATTGGTAGAAGATCGCGGCGAGGAAGTTGAAGGTCGGGTCCTCGTCGGGCAGGGCGAGGAAGATGGCCGTCTTCCCGTTGGGATGCTTGTATCCGCCCTTGTGCTCGTCCTGGTATCCGCCGATCCGGTCGATGCCGAGGTTGTCGTCGGAGAGGATCTCGCGGACCGGTCCGACGGTCAGTGGGGCGAGGCGCACGCCGAGGCTGATGATGATGCCCTTCTTGGTCTCTCCGGCGCCCTGGGTGAAGGGCCGGTACTGGCGGGCGGCGAACTTCAGGCCCTGGGCGAGCCGCCATGCCTCCTGCAGGTCCGGGTCGTCGTGGTTTGCGCCCTCGCGTTCCCATTCGGCGCGGGTCTCGTCGTAGATCTCCGTGGCGGTCCGGGCGACGGCGTCGACCTGGCTTTCCTTGGTCTCGTCCTGTTCGCTGGCTTCGAGCAGGTCGCGCATGTCGGCCACGGCGTTGAGGGTCTGGCCGGAGTCGATGTTCAGGCAGTCCTTGAGGATGTCGTCGGGCAGGTAGTAGACGAACGCGGTGAGCGCGGTCAGGAGGCTGCGTTCGGATTTGGTCCAGAAGTCGTCGGTCTGGTGCTCCTTGGGTGTGGAGCCGTTGGTGTTGTCCATGATGTTGGTGACCAGGCGCATGATCGCCACGTCGGGTTTCGTGGGGTCGATGTAGCGCATGGGGTTGAATTTCGTCTCGCTGGTCAGGTCCACCAGGTCGAGCTGTTTGACCGTGTAGCCCATTTTCTCCAAGTCTCCGCCGGTCTTCGCGTAGAGCTCGCCCTTCGGGTCGGTGCAGGCGTAGTTCATGCTGCCCTTGAGGATGTTGGGGATGACGTGCGTGGCGGTCTTGCCCGAACCGGATCCGCCGATCACGGTGGTGTTGAGGTTTCGGCGCGTGGCCGGGGCGTCGAGGCTGAGGCCCTCGGTGGCCGTCATCTGGAGGTTCTGCCTGGTGTCGCCGTCGGTGTATGGGGCCATCTCCCGGCTGGTGGACCAGCGTGCGGAGCCGTATTCCTCGCCTTCTCGCCAGTTGCGTTGGCTTATGCTCCACCGGTAGAGGTGGAACAGGCCGACTGCACACGCGCCGCCCAGTCCGCATAGGAGGCTGGTCCGGTCGAATCCCAGGGCGGTCGGGTGCTGGAGCATGGTCGTCATGCCGTCCATGATTCGTTCCATGCTTTCACCGGCGGCGATGCCGGCCTGGATGCGTGCGGCCGCGAGGTCGGCGATCCAGAATCCCGCGAGGATGGTCAGTGTCTTGATGGCGATTCCTCTTATTCGTTCCATGGTTGTTCCTTTCTATTGTTTTCTTTCGTCGAGGTTCTCGTTGAGTCGGGTCTTGAACCGCTCGTACAGCGTCTTCCTGCTGGTGATCCGCCCTTCGTCCGGGCCGGCTGCCGGGGGTGGGAGGGGCGTGACGATGGTCATGCCGGCCGGGTCGGCGTCGATGCTGAATGGTCGGCCGTCTGCCATGAGCGTGGACATGAGCCGGCCGACGTGACTGTTGATGTCGATCCATTCGCCGGTACCGGTCTTGTCCGGTCTGATGCCGCTGACGGTGGTCCGTGTCATCGCTTCCCGTCCGGCTCGTCGTGGCTGGGGTCGAACGCGAGGCTCGTGGCCTCGATGTCGATGCCGGATCCTTCGTCGCCCGCGCCGCCTTTGACCATGAGGCGGGATCCCTTGTGCGCGTTGTCGCGGATGTTCGCCGAGTGCTCTGCGCCTCTGGCCCGGATGGTGATCTTCGGCGCGTCGCCGTCGGCGTCGGCCAGTGTTTCGAGCAGCCAGTCGTACTGTCCTCCGTGCGGCTGCGGGTCCCTGATGAGAGTGCCTTCGAACCAGATGACGGGCTCCATGGTGGGATGTTCCTCCGTTGTCATGCGTTCCTCCTGTCGTTTGCATAAGGTGAGGGGCGGCGTGCGAAGCCGCGCGCCGCCCCCTGCGGTGGGTGTGGGACTACAGTCCCAGTCCGTGGCGCCTGGGCGCGGGTTGCTCCCGTGCGGGCGCCTGGTGTTCCGGTTCCGGCTGGTCGCGGTCCAGGGCATGGTCCGGCTCGTGCTCCTTCAGCTGGTCGAGCCGGCTCAGCGTCCAGGTTGACAGTTCGTTGTCGTCCGATGCGCGCTCGAGGATCTCCTCGCGGTTGTCCCAGACGATCTGGTCGGCCTGCTGCTGGGTGACGCCCGTCCAGTCGCCCTGCTGCTGGGTGACGCCCGTCCAGTCGCCCTGCTCGTTGATGAGCATGAGCGGATCTGTCTGCGGGTTCCATCCGCCCATCTTGCGTTTCTCCGCGATGTCCGCGGCGGTGAGGCCGTCGCCGGCGAGCTGGACCGCCTTGTCTGACGGGTAGGTGAGGTATGCGGCGATGTCGTTCTCGGGGTCGTGTGCGTTGACCTCGCCCACGATTCCGTGCAGGATCCCGACCGCGGCCGGGTCGGGGGAATCGTATCGTTCCAGAATGTGTCTCGCGCGCATGCAGGACGCCTTGCGGTGCTGCTCGTAGAGTATGGCCGGGTCCTCCTCGACCTTCGTCACGACGTATCCGGCGTCCTCCCTCGCCTTCATCGCCTGGTCGCGGTCGAAGGCGGTGCTCAGGTATGCGATGTGCCTGTCGGGGTCCCCGGGTTTCCGCCACCGGTAGGCGTATTCCTCCGGCGGCTGGTTCGCGGCCAGATGGCTCGTCCCGGCTGCGCGGGCCGTGTGTAGGCCGCCCGCGCGTTCCCAGCCCTCCACCGCCTTGGCGAGTGTTTTCTCGGCGGCTGGGTCGGCCGGGTCGATGACGGTGTGTTCGCGGTCGGCCATGTCGTTGTCGTCGTATTGCCATTCCGCCTGTGGCCGGTTGGCGTAGGACACCTCGATCCGGCCGGCCAGACGGTCCGTGTCTTTCCATGCGGGGTTGTCGTGGAAGTCGATCTGCACGGCGCGTCCGTCCGTGAGCCTCGCTTCGAGGTAGTGGCCCATGGCGTTGCCGCCCTGGGTGACTTCAGTGACGTCGTGGTCCTGTTCGAGCAGTCGTCTGGCGTTTTCCGTTGTCAATGGCATTCCTGCGCTCCTTTCCTTGGTTTCCTGGTCTCTACTTTCCGTCTCCCGGGGTTCGTCGGGTTTGGACGTCAGCCGTTCGAGTTCTGCCTGTTTTTGCCGGTACTCGTCCTCTTGGGCGAATGGTTCGGCCAGCGTCTCCTGCGCGGCGGCGAGTTCCCTTTCGGCGTCCGCCAGCCGTTCCGTGAGCTTGCCGGGGTCGGTGGCCATGTTCTTGACGATCCGGTCGAGCTGGCTGACGATGCTGGAAGGTCCGGTCAGGTAGGGTCCGGGCATCTCGGTACCGGATTCGTGCTCGTGGACGGCCTTGACGGCCAGGGTGATCCGTCCGGTGGTGGCCGCCCTGCGTGCGATGACGGGCAGTCCGTCGTATTCGGCGATCGTGTCCCCGTCGTGCGCCTGGTGGGCGGCCTGGTGGAGGAGCCTGCATGCGGTCTGCCGGTCGCCGACCGGCCGGCCGTTGATGGTCATGCCCTCCCACTTGCCGTTCATGCGTGCGGTCTGGTGGATGCTCAGGGCCTTGGACGCGAGCGGCTTGTCGTCGGTCTTCTCGCGGATCGCCTGGCGGATCCCCTCGATGCGTGGCTGGAGCTGCTGGTTGATGTCCCTGCGGGTGTCGGCCTTCTGCTGCGCCCATGAGGCGCGCAGGAGCTTCAGCTGGTTGATCTCGTTCTCCAATGTCATGCGGCGTTGGATGTCGGGGTCGCCGGTGGCCAGCGCCTTGATGTTGGCGAGGGTCACCACGTCGGCGTCGAGGTCCACGGCCTCGCGGGCGGGGCTCTTCGAGCTCATGAGCTGGCTGATGAACCGCTGCTTGCGTTCCACGGTCTGGTAGCTGTACGCGTCGAACGTGCCCTTGGTCACGTACCGGTAGTCGCGCACGTGGTCGTACGTGTTGCCCTGGCGCTGGATTCGGCCGAGGCGCTGTTCCAGGTCGGCGGGCCTCCATGGGCAGTCGAGGTCGTGGATCGCGGCGAGGCGTTCCTGCACGTTGGTGCCGGTGCCGAGCTTCTGGGTGCTTCCCATCAGCACGCGGATCTCGCCGGATCTGACTTTGGCGAACAGTTGCTCGCGTCTGGCGGGGTTGTCGCCGGCGTCGTGCACGAACGCTATCTGCTCGGCGGGCACGCCCAATTGGATGAGGCGGTCCTTGAGGTCCTGGTAGGCGTTCCATCCGCCCGACGCGGGCGTGCTCGAGTCGCAGAAGACGAGCTGCGTGCCCAGGCGTGGCGTCTCCTCCTGCCAGATCCGGACGACGTTCTCGGCGCATGCCTGGATCTTGCCGTTCTCCAGGGGGCGGTCGTTCTCGTGGCCTTTGAGGAGCTTGGGGTCGAGGGCGATCTTTCGCCCGTCGCCAGTGATCCGCAGGAGGTTGTCGACCTCCGGCGGCACGTCGCCGTCGCGCACGCGGTCCGCCCTGTCGGACAGTTCCTCCATCTCCTTCTTCTGGCGGTCGGTGATGGGCACGGGGACGGGCACCTGCTCCAGTTCGGGCAGCGGCAGCTGGATGTCGTCGTTGGTGATCATGTCGGTGAACTGCTTCACCGCGTTCATCAGTTCGGGCAGGTTCTGGAAGCGCGCGAACCTTTGCTTGACCTGGAATCCGTTGCCTTCGGGCTTCAGTTCCACGGTGGGTACTACCTGGCCGTAGGCGCCAGCCCATGCGGCGAACGTGTCGAGGCCCTGGGCCTTGAGGGTTCCGGGCGCGAGGTAGCGCTGCATGTTGTACAGCTCGCTCATGGAGTTGGAGACCGGCGTGCCGGTCATGAACGCGATGTTGCCTCCGTGCCTGGCCTCGCGCAGCCATTCGCATTTGTCGAGCAGGTCCTCGCATTTCGCGGCGGACGACAGTTGCATGCCCAGGTCGGCGGATGCGACGGGCACGCCGAGGTTCTTGAAGTGGTGGGCCTCGTCGACGATGAGCATGTCCACGCCAAGAGATTCGAACTCGATGCCCGCCAGTGCCTTGTCGTCGCGCGACTCCTTGCCGTCTCGCAGGCGCTGCATGGCGGTCTCGGCGCTTTTGCGCGCCGCCTCCAGCCGTTTGACGGTGGGGTCCTTGTCGCCTCTGGCCTTGGCGGCGGCCTCGACGGCCTGGGCGAACTCGTCGACGCGGGCGCGCATGTTCCTCAGCCGTCGTTCCTTGCTGACGTGCAGCTGGCTGAACCGGCTCTCCGGCACGATCACCGCATCCCAGTCGCCGGTGGCGACCCGGCCCCAGAAGCGTCTCACCGATTCGGGGTTGCGTTGCGCGTCCTTGTCCATGACGAGGACCCGTCCGGCCGGATAGAGCCTGAGCACGTCGCCGGCCCACTGGTCCACGAGGTGGTTGGGGACCACGAGCATCGGCTTGGACGCCTTGCCGAGACGTTTCGCCTCGTGGGAGAGGGCGACGCCCTCGAACGTCTTGCCGGCTCCGACGACGTGCGCGATGAGGGTCCCCTCGTCGCTGCGCAGGGCGCGGGCCACCGCGTCCTTCTGATGCGGACGCAGGGCGACGCCGTGGGCGATGCCGGGCGTGGTCAGGTAGGATCCGTCGACGTGGCGGGGCCGCATGCCGTTGAATCTGCGGTTGTACAGGGCGGTGAGCCTTTGCGCGCGGTCGGGGTCCTTGAACACCCATTGGTTCCACGCGTCGCGGATCGCGTTGGCCTTCTCGATGGCGGCCATCGTGGCCTTCTGGTCCTTGACCCGTTTGGGCTTGCCGGACGCCGTGGTCTCCGTGGGGGAGTCCTTGGTGACGGTGATCTGCGCGTTGTCCAGGCTGTCGGCGTGGTCGGGCATGGGCGGCACCGGACTGATGGTCCGCTGCGAGAGGCATTTCGCCTTGCCGGCGAACCTTCCCTTTTCGTCGGTCTCCTCCAATGCCATGACGAGATGGCAGCCGGATTCCTCGCCGCTGTAGGCGCGCCGGTTGGCGCGGTCGCACAGTCGGCCGAACTTGCCGGCGAACCGGTCGTATGCCCGGTCGAGCTCGGCGCGCTTGTCCTCCACGAGAGGGTCGTCCACGCGGGCGGGGTCGAGTTCGAGACGTTGGAGCTCGCGCGCCAGGTCGCGCAGGCGGATCATGCCGCGCAGTCGGCGCGCCTCGTCGCCCTGGCCGTGGGCTATCTCGGTGACGGTGGTGCCGTCGCCGTACCAGACCACGCCGCGCTGGTCGACGGAGTATTCGAACGGTGCCACGTGGTCCGGCCGGACCGTGATCTCCGCCCGTCCGTCCGGTTCCGTCCCGCCCAGCGTCAGCGGTCTTCCGTGGGCGATCTGCGTGGTGAGCAGTTCGCGGAGCCGGTCGCCGACCTGTTCCGCGTCGCCCTGGAAGACGACGTCGGAGTCGCCGCCGAACCGTCCGATCACCGGTCTGATGTCGCCCACCGCGTGCGCGGCCATGTCGCCGGCGACCGCCTGGTTGACGTTGACGGTGACGTCCTGGTATCCGGGCACGGCGATCGGCGTGGAGTGGATCCATGCCTCGTCGGGCGTGCGGTCGAGCGTCCGTTCGCGTCTGCGCAGCACGAGCACGTCGGTGACGGCCTCGGTGCCGGCCTGACGGGCGAACGTCGAGGAAGGCAGGCGCACCACGCCGACGAGCTCGGCCTTCCTCGCGAGGTCGGCGCGCATGGTCTCGGAGCGTTTGTCGAGCGTGTACCTGCTGGTCAGCAGCATGGCGACGCCGCCCGGGCGCAGCGCGTCCACCGAGCGTTCGATGAAGTAGTCGTGCAGGGGAAGACGGGACGTGCCGCCGTCCATGGTCCGGTAGTCGAGGCTGATGTCGCCCGAATAGGGCACGTTGCCGATGGCCAGGTCGAATCCCGGGTGGATGGTGCAGTCCGCGAGGTCCGCGTTGAGGATGGTGGCGTCCGGGTTCAGCGCGGCCGCGATGCGCGCGCTGATCGGATCGAGTTCCACGCCGGACACGTGCGCGTGGGCGTCGTCCGGGATGCCGGCCATGAAATTGCCGGTGCCGCACCCGGGCTCCAGCACCTGGATCGGTGTGCTTCCGATGTCGAGCGCGTCCCACATGGCCCTGACCACGGGGCCGGGCGTGTAGTAGGCGGTCAGTGTGGAGGCGCGCGCCTGCGCGTACTCGTCGTCGTCGAGCAGGTCGCGGATCTCGGCGTTCAGCCCGGCCCATTCGGGCTTGTCGGAGAACGCGTCCGCGCATCCGCCCCATCCCGAGTATCCGCGCAGCGCGTCCAGCTGCTCCGCGGAGAGCGGCTCGTCGCCGTTCCCGTCGAGCGCCTTGAGCGTCCGGATCGCGCGGATGTTCGCCTCGGCGCGTTCGCGGGGCGAACGCGCGCGCTGCGCGTCGAGGGATGCTAGAAGCTCTCCACGATCTCGTGGATCGCCATGCTCATCGACTCCGCCTGCGCCTCGTTCATCCCGTTGAGCCGGTCCAGGTCGGTCATCTGGGGTGCCGCCTTCAGGCAGTCCGTCCGGTTGAGCAGGTGCCTGGACTCCATCAGCCGGTCCATGATCTGCGCCTGGCGTTCCCTCGTTCGCTCCTCGATGTCCCGCAGATGCTCCTCGAGCACGTTGGCCATCATCATCTCCCTGAACTGCTGCGGATGGTTGTCCATCAGCCAGTTGATGCGCATGTTCTGGATTCCGTGCAGGCTGCTGCGGGTGAACACCTTGTACGGCAGCGCCCACTTGTTGAACAGTTCCGGATGCGCCGCCCGGCGCTGCTCCATCGCCTTGAGGTTCTTCTCGTAGCGTGCCTTGAGCTGCGGGTCGGTCCATGTCATCTCGTCCATCGTCGTTCCTTTCCTTAGTGTTGTTTTCCATGCCGGAGGATTGTGTGAAACGTTTTACCACAGGTTGCGGCGTGGTTTCGTCGGGCGTGGCGGCGCCGACTCCGAGACTGTTCTCGGCGGCGATCCTCGCATCCCGTCGGCCGAGTCCGCGGAGCCGGTTCTCCCGGTATTCGGCCGCGACGGCGGCTATCGTCTCGTCGTCCGCTCCGCGTGCGCGGAGCCGTTGCACCGCGGTGTGGCCCACCGTTATCTCGTATCCGCGCACCTGTTCCGCCGTCCTGTCGGCCTGCTTCCGCTCCTCCTCGAGAATGCCGAACAGGTCGAGCTGTTCGTATTCGGCCGAGGCGGTCCGTTTCGCGTATAGGCGTCTTCTCGCCATGGTCTGCTCCTTTCTTTCCTATAGGGTTTTCCGCTGTCCGCGGTTCCGGTCGGGGCCGCTGGCGGGCGGGGTGGTGTTGAGTCCGTCGAGGTTCTCCTTGAGCCTGGTCCGGAACCGGTCGAGCGTTGACTTCAGGTCCGCGTGCCGTCGTTCCGGGCCGTCATGGCGCGCCGGTTCCGGCGTTTCGGATTCCGTTTCCTGGTCGGCGGCCGGGGATGGCGATCCGGTCGTGCCGGTGGCTCGTGCCTGTTCCGTCGTCTTGTCCGGTTTCGCGCTCGTGGGGGTGGACGTCCTGCCGGCTTCCGGCGCGGCTTGCCCGACGGCCGGCCGGTCCCGTGTCTCGTCCGTGGATCGCGTTGGATCCTGTGTGCCGGCGAGTTCCTGGATGAGCAGTCTGGCGGCCTGGCGGCGTTGGCGGCTGGTCCACCGGTCCTTGTCCGGTCCGGCGGTCCGGTCGACGAGGCGGCGCGCCCATTTCATTGCGACGGCCGGCTTGTACGCGCCGTCGCGCTGGTATTCGGCGAACCGGCCCTGCATGCGTTCGATCTGGGGCCAGGATTCCTCTACGGTCTTCGAGGCGAGTTCCACCGATGCCGTGTCGAGCGTCTGCTCGGCGTCGCGGCTGCGTTTCTGCGCGGCGGCGATCGCCTGGACGAGCGTCTGCGGGTCGACCTGCATGGTGCGGCGTTCCGTGCCGCGGCCGGTGAACAGTTCGACCGGGGTGCCGGGTCTGAATCTGAGGTTGACGGCCCGTCCCTCGCTCTTCTGCCTCCGGTTCTTCGCGCTCATGAACATGTCGGTGGCCCAGCCGGTCAGGTCCTGTCCGTCGATGGCGGTGCCGCGGGGGAGGCCGACGATCATCTTCGGCCAGTCGCGGCCGTCCTTCGCGTGCAATATATAGGTGTGCGCGAGCCTGTTCGCCACCCATGCGTTCGGCCAGACCTGTTTCGTCGCCGCGTCCGTCCGGGCTGGCGTCTGTGTCGCGGCCGTGGGTTCGGCGGTCCGCTCCGGTTGTTCCTGCTGGGGGAGCGTGGGCGTCGGCGAGACGGGTCGGCCCTGGAGGATCGAGATGGCGGCCCGGTCGATGAACTCGTTCCAGTCCGGTGCGCGGCGTCCGTCGTTCAGGGTCAGCAGCGGCTTCTGCTCCAGTCCCGGTTTGAGCAGTCCGCTGCGCATGACGCGGCCGGTCATGCCCTGGACGACGGGGCCGCCGTCGCGTTCGCGCCAGTACTGGTATTCGTCCCGGTAGACACGGCTTTGGGTGAGCAGTTCGCCGTCGCTCATGGTCTTGGCGGGGAAGGATTCCCTCATGTCCTCGCTGTGGCTGATGCAGGTGACCTGCATGCTCAGGTCGTCGTATTGCAGGTGCTTGAAGCTCATCGCGTCGAACAGTCCCTGCTGGTTTCGATGCCAGGAGAAGACCATGAGGTCGTATCCGTTGTCCTCCAGGAAGAACACGCAGGGGCGTGGCTCGTGCTCGACCGCGTTCTGCATGAGGCTGGCCTGGAGCAGGTTGGGGTCGAGCCGGCCCGCCGCGGACGCGGCCACGGCGAGACTGGCGCTCCATCCCATCGGGAGCGGCCTGCCCGTCGTCGGATCCATCATGCGGTACTCGCCCGGCGTGGTCACGGTGTCCCACCGGTCGGGATGGCGGTGGTTCCACTGTTCGATGCCCGCGAGCATCGCGTCCATCGGGCTTTGCCCGTCCGCCGGTCTGATGGCGAAGGATTCGGTGGCGCGGGTGGTGTCGCCGGCGATTGTGTTCCGGTGAACGATGGTTTCGCCAGGACCGTAGATCATGCCCACCGAGTCCTCGCCGGCCGTCCTCGCCGTGCCGGCCGTCCATATCGTGTCGCCGGACGAGGCCCACATGGTCACGGGCCATGGGGTCGGGTCGTTGGTCCCGTTGATGGTGTCCTGGAAGATCGCGGCGCGTTTCGTCGACTGTTCCTGCTGGTTCATTGTGGTTTCCTTTCAGCGGCCCTTGCGGGGCGTGCGGTCCCTGTTCTGGGTGGGTGGCATGTGATTCTTCTGTTCGGTGAGGTTCTCGTTGAGCCGGGTCTTGAACCGTTCGAGCAGTGCCTTCTTCGACCGGATCGGCTTCGGCTTCTGCTCTTTGCCGTCCGGCTTGGGAGCGTTGGTTCTGTGCTGCGTCTGCTGTTGCGGGTCCTTCGACTGGGTTTCGTCCGGTGTGGGTTCCGGTTGGTTTTCCGGCTCCGTTGCCGGCGTCTCCCGGCTTGGCTCGGCCGTCCGCCCGCGGGTCTGCTCCTGGGTTTGCGCGCCCTGTCCGTAGTCGTCGCGCAGGATGGTGTCGAGCTCGTCGCGCAATGTCGGGTCGGCGGCGGCCTTGCCGATGATCCGGTCCGCGAAGTCGCGGCCGGCCTGCTCGTTCCATGCCGTGTCGCCCATGAGCCTGTCCCATGAGAGTTCGGGGTGGCGGGCAGCGAGGCTGTTCGCGGCCATCTCCATGACCTCCGGATCCACGAAGTCCCATGCGATGCGCTGCGTCGGCATGGGCTTCGCCTCCGGTTCGACGGGCGTATCCCGCGCCGGGGTTTCCGGTTCGCTTCGGGTCTGTTCCGTCGTCCGTTCCTGCTGCTCCGTTTGTTGTTCGACGGTGAAGTCTTCGTCGGCGACGTCCAGGCCCATGTTCCTGAAAGCGCGTTGCACGGCGGCTCGGATGTGGTCCTCGTCCCTGCCGGCGAAGTGCAGGATGAACTGGCCCTGGTCGGTGCGTTCGAGGTGATAGTCGATGCCGGCGGTCTTGAGGCTGCGTTGCACCTCGCGCATGGTCGAGTCGTCGAGTTGCAGCTCGTGCAGGTCGCCGTCCTTCTTCCTCTGCAATCGCTTCTCGGACATCTCGCCGCTGTCGATTTTGTTTTTGACGGTCTCGCCGGCGGCGTGCACGCCGGTCTTGGCGAGCTTCATGCCGGAGCGGAGCAGCGCCATGGCCACGCCTTTGGGAATTCTGAGCATGAGCCTCGCGCCTCCGGTGATGATGGTCTGGACGACGTTCTGGATCTTCTCCTCCGCCTGTTCCTCGATTGGCATTGCGGTTTCCTTTCTGTTTGTTGGATGGTGTTTCCTGGGACGGTTCAGATGGACCGTCCACGCTTGTGCTGCTGCTGCCGTTCGCGCTGTTCGGTCTCCGTCTGCTCGCGGTCGCGGGTCGTGTGGATCTCCCGTTCGATGGCGGACAGCTCGTCCTCGTACCGGTCGCACAGGGCCTCGCGGCGTTCCATCTCGCCGCGCGTCTCGGCCACGAGGTCGGGGTCGCCCTGTTGGATCGCGTCGTGCAATGCGATGACGGCGGACTGGAGTTCGTCGTGCGATTCGCGTACCTTCCCGCGCAGCAGACTGAGTCCCTTGGCGGCGTCGCCGCCCGCGAGGCGGGTCCATCGGATCGCCGCGTTCAGCGCCTTCGCCTCGCCGGCGAGCCGGTCGAGGCGGCGCGCCTGTGCCTGGTACCAGCGCTGCTGTGCGGGGCTCACCCCGTAGCGCAAGGGCAGCCGTTCGGGCGTGGTCTGCGGTTCGAGCCGGCTCGTGGGCTCGCCGAACCACTGGTAGAGGCCGGTCGTCGGGGTCTTGCCGGCGTACCGGTTGGACGGGTCGAGGATGATCTGGTCGCGGTCGCGGGGAAGGAACGCGCGCAGCGTGGAGCCGCCGTCGTCCACGAGACGCTTCGCGTCGAACGTGATCTTCTTCTTCCGGTGGGTGCCGGGCAGCCACACGGTGACCGTCTTCCTGGTCTGTTTGGCGACGAGTCTGCGGTTGAACGTGATGGGGATGACGGGCGTGTGCGCGAGTCCGGCCATGATGTTCGTCATGTCGTACGCCTGGCCGAGTTTCTCGTCGCGGACCTTGAAGCCGGTGTCCTTGAGCGTGTACGTGAGGTGCCGGCCGCGGACCTCGACGCCGACGCCTCGGATGTCGAGCATGTCCCTCCAGTCCTCGAAGTTCTCCGCCGTGGACGAGGTCAGGTCGATCAGCATGCGGAGCCTGTCCTTGACGCCCAGGCCTTTCGCGGACGCGTAGATCTCCTCCATCGACATGCCGTACCGGCGTTCCAACGGCTCCCCGCCCGAGGCCTTCCGCGACGTCGCCTCCGGTTCGTTCGCGCTCCGCATGGGTGCTTCATCGACGCGTTCGGGGTCGCGCGCCGGCGGCGTTTCGGCGTCGCCGGCGGCTGTCGTACCGCCACGCATCTTGCGCGTCTGTTCCTCCACGACGGGGTTGAACACGACGCTCAGTCCCTCGCGGCGGCATATCTCGTCGCTGACCGCCCGCCACTGGTCGATGATGTCCTTGGGCAGCTCGGCCTTCAGATGCTTCCCGTACTGGGAGGCGGCGCACACCATGATGTGGTCGTGCAGGTGGTGCCGGTCGGTGTGCGTGGCGACCACGAACTTGTATTCGCCGCCCGTGATCCTACGCGCGAACTCCACGCCGAGCTCGTGCACCCGCTCGGGCGTCACGGGGTCGTCGGGGCTGAAGCTGAGCTTGATGTGGTAGGCCAGCCGGCTGTTCTTCCGGATGCCTTTCGGCGACCTGCGGTTGTCGTCGAGCATGCCTTCGGCCAGCGCGTCGTGGTCCGTCCTGGTCCGTTCGTAGTTCGAGCTGACCAGTCTTCCGCCATCGGTCTTGGCGGGGTTGATGATGTACGCCATCGCCCCGTTGTCGCCGCCGAGATTCGATTTCACGGGTTTGCCGAGCTTGACCACCGCCATGCTCACGCGTCCTTCCGGGCTTCGCGCCTGTCGGCGAACAGGTCGCCGAGCAGCTGCTCGATGCGGTCGAACGACGCGCGGATCTCCTCCACCTGATCGGGCGTTATGTGCTCGTTCGCGTTGGCCCAGTGGGCTATCTGGTTGACGTTCACGCCGATGCGGTCGATCTCGCGGGCGATCGGCTCGGGGTCCGTCAACGGCCTGATCTCGGTGACGTGGATGCGCCGTTCGGACAGCATCCTGCGTGCGTATGAGCTGAACGAACGGTGTTCCGGAGCGTATCTGGTCAGCTCCTCATACAGCTTCCGCACCCGCTCCCACTCGTCCGGCGTGAACGTGATTCGCTTGCAGATGTTCCGATCTCTGCCTGCTGCCCAGCTCATTCCACACCTCTCTGGGAGGTGCGGAGTTGGGTTTTCTGTGATGCCGTGTGAGCGGTCTGGAGGCTCTGCCGACCATGGGGTACGGGTCTTCCCGGCAAGCCGATTCGCACCGCGAATCGAGTGATTGTAGCTACAATCACGTCGCTTGCTACTCCCATATCAATTTCATTGATTGGGAGTGATTTCGCACGGCATGATTGCGCAATGCCGTGAAGGATGATCGCGTTCACTCCTTGCTCCTTTCGCCCATGGCCTTGAGGGGACGGCCGGTGTCTTACGCCAATCGTCCGTCGTGGAAACGGCGATGGGTTTGGACACTTGGAGCAGGGAAGCGAGAAGGCCCCGCGAAAAAATCGCGGGGCCGGTGGGTCGTTGGTGGCGCGTCATGTCCGTCATGCATACGGGCATGAAAAGGCCCCGGCCGTCTTGATGACGGTCGGGGCGGATGCGCGTGGGCTTCTAGATGATTTGCATGTCGGAGCGGACGCGTTCCGCGGCGATGTCGATGTCGCCGGGCCATGAGGGCACGCCGAACGCGAGGCGCACGCGGTCGAACGTCTGCGGGTCCTTGAGCGGTTTGAACATGCCGCGGTCGATGTATCGGGACATGTCGAAGATTCCGGTCGCGCCGTCGGAGCAGGTGACCTTGAGCTTGTAGCCGGGCATGGGCTCGCATTGGGTCACTTTGATTGAATAGTCGATGGTCATGTCCGTTGCCTCCTTGTCAGCGTAGCGGGTCGATTCTGAATGGGTGCTCGAGGTTGAAGGCCAGCTCCCAGTCGGCTTCCAGCTCTTCGGCATGCAGCAGCACCCATGCCTCGACCAGTTTGCGCTGCTTGCGCGGGAGGTCTCCCTTGAGCAGGTTGCCATCGAAGGTGAAGGACGCTTCGTGGCCTTGGTATCTGGCGTGGATGTGCGGCGGAACATGGTCGTCCGCGTTCATGGTGATGATGATTCCGAAGAACATGCTGATGACCGGCATGTCCGCCTCCTTGTTTTCGTTGTCTTCCATTCTAGGATATTTTTCTTTTGACCGGATGGTCAAGCGAAAGCGCTAGCGGTGGTAGCGGGTTCCGTCATGAGAACGCGTCGAAACCACGGGTTTCGCTGCGCGGGCGTTGACGGGTTCCGCGTGCCGCTATGATCAAGGCGTCAGCCGGCCGGTCAAAAGAAAATCCTCGGGATGCGCGCGGCATTGGTGTCGTGCTCCGTTTCCCGTCGGCGAGACGTGGCCTCCGTGCCACGGCGACGCCCTGTCGGGTCCGGGAACGGTTCCCGGCGCGTGGGGTCCAGAGGACGGTAGTCGTCCTCTGGCCGCCGGAGGCGCCGCCCGCGTCATGCGGGCGGCATCGGTCCCGGGGCGTCCCTTGGCCGGGAACGGCGATGACGTTTTAGTCTTCGACGCTTGTCCAGTAGAGGCCGTCGTCGGGAATGTCGTCGACCTCGTCCCACATGGCTCGCGCCTGTTCGTCCCACCATGCCGCGTCGGCCCAATGCGCGTCGGCCTCGTCGTATCCGACGCTGCCGTTCGCCAGAGTCGCGTACCGGTCGAAGTCGATGCCCGTCGGGCATATGGCCTCCATCTGTTCGGCGGTCGCATAGTGGAGGCTGTCCAGATGGTAGGCCTCCTGTCCGGGTTCCAAGTCGTGTGCGGCGAGGTTGGCCCGCGCCGTCCCGGCGAGCTCGTCGTGTTTGGCCCGGAACCATTCCTCGGCCCTGTTCTTCTCCTTCATGTCCATGTCTCCTTTCATTCCGCACGCTTGAACGGCTCGTCGGTGAACCACCAGTCCCTGATGACGAGCATCCAGTCGTTCCTTTCGAGCAGCGGGTCGAGGTCGTCGGGCGTGATGATGTCGCCCGCGTGGTTGACCCATACTGTTTTCTCGATGCTGCATGGCGGCCATCCACCGTCGCCGCCCCTGACGGCGTAGCAGTGCCATCCGTCGGGGATGTCGCCCGCGTGGAGACGCACGTCGCTCCACATCGCGTCGACGCGTCCCTTCTCTTCGGTCTCGAAGACGGCGTGCTGCAATTCCATCGATTCCATCCGCATGGTTCGCTCCTTCAATGTCCTGCCGGCGTTCCTGTTTTCCTTTCGCCGGACATGGGGCAGCCTCGCGGCCCCGCCGCGCGGTGGAGGACGCGTGGGCCGTGCCCGCTTTGGGATAATCGGGCGAAGCCCTCCCGGAGCGGAGCATGGAACACGCAGTTCCGAAGACGCGGGCGCGGGGCTGCGATGATGAACCATGGCCGGCCGACCGTTCCCTTCCAGGCGTCGACGCCTGGAAATCCCGGAAGGGTCGGCGAAGATAGCGCGCGGCCCAGGGCCGCGCTCCGTTTCCGGCGAAGCCAGGATCACAAGCGTGTGATCCTGGCGGAGCCCGACTGTCCAAACCGGCATGTGTCCAATCGCGCGACCATGGTTCCAGCCGGATCGAAACCGGGAACCGATGAAAACAAGACTGGAAAGGAAACGGACCATGGCATCCGATTACGTGGACGACTTCCTGCGCGACGAACGCGAGTCGTTCAAGCGCAAGGAGACGGCGGCGAAGAAGTTCGACAACCGCCTCGACAATTTCCGCAAAAGCGCGCAGGCGCTGCGCGACGCGGCGAGGCAATTCGAGGAGGCGTTCCCCGGCATGAGCCGGACGATGATCGCGGACAAGCTGGCAATGACCGGAACGGAGAAGAACGTCGCGTTCGATGCGAAGGGCGAGCTCGTCGCCGCGCCGGCCGGAAGAAAAACCGTCTCCGCCGAACCCACCGCCGCGCCGGCGGCCGACGCCGTGACGGATCCGGAGACGACCGGATCCGACGTCCAGGAGGCGGACGACGAGCCCGCCCCGCAGGAGCCCGCCGCCGAACCCGACACCTCGGACGACGGACGGCCCGCATGGGCGTCCGGCAACTACTGATGATCGGACGTGATGCGGGATGCGACTGATCATCGCCGAGAAGCATTCGGTCGGCCAGGCCATCGCCCAGGCGGTCGGCGGGCACATGGAAAAGCATGACGGCTATGTGCAGGTCGGCGACGACCTGGTCACCTGGGCGCAGGGCCACCTCGTCGACCTGGCCGCGCCCGACGAATATAAGGACCACGACTGGGACAGGTGGAGCCTCGACACGCTGCCCATCGACCCGACACCCGACTGGCAATGGAAGGTCAGCCGGGACAAGGGCGCGGACCGCCAGTACAAGGTCGTCGCGGGACTGATGCGCCGCGGCGACGTCGACATGCTTGTCGACGCATGCGATCCCGACCGTGAGGGCGAGGCCATCTTCCGTCGGATCGTGAAGCATGCCGGCGTCTCCAAGCCGATGCGACGCCTGTGGGTCGCGAGCCTGGAGGAGGACGCCATCCGCGACGCCCTCGCGTCCATGAAGGACGAGACGGAATACCAGGGGCTCGCCGATTCGGCGATGATCCGTGCGAAGGCCGACTGGCTGATCGGCATGAACGCGTCGCGCGCCTACAGCCTCGTCTACAACGCTCGGTTCACCGTTGGACGTGTGCAGACGCCCACACTCGCGATGATCGTGGACCGCGACCGGCAAATCGCCGGCCACGTGGCCCGACCGTACTGGAAGGTCGTCGCCCCGATGGGCGGATGGAAACTGGCCGGCGAACGACTGGACAAGCGGGAGGACGCCGAGACGCTGCTGCGGATCGTCAACTCGGACGACTTCGCCTTCTCGATCTTCAAGGCCGAACGCAAGCAGCAGCACGACGCGCCGCCCCGCCTGTACGACCTGACCGGATTGCAGAAGGACATGAGCCGGCTGCACGGCCTGACCGCCGCCCGCACCCTGTCCGCCTTGCAATCCCTGTATGAGAAAAAACTGGCGACGTATCCGCGCACCGACTCGCAGTACATCACGCACGACGACCTGGACACGCTGCGCGGCCTCACCGAAGGCGACCGGCTCGCCGCCGGCTTCATCGAACCGGACGCGAAACCTGAACGGCCACATCTCGAACTGACCGTGAACGACGCGAAGGTGGCCGGCCACACCGCCATCCTTCCCACCATGCAGGCCGACAAGGCGGCGCTCGACGAGCTCGGCGACGACGAACGTCTCGTGCTGACGCGCGTGGTGCGACGCATGTGGGAGGCCGTGGGCGACGACTACGTGCACGACGTGACGAACGTCGTCGCGAACATCGACCCGCATTGGTGCGAGAAACATCCGGACGAAGGCCGACTTCTGCCCGAGGGCGAATGCCGTTTCACCAGCCGTTCCGACCAGCCCGTCTCCCTCGGCTGGCACGCCATCGAGCATGCCGCCCCGCAGGAGGACCATGGCGAGGAGGACGAGGCCGCGGGCAACATCATCCCCGCCAACCTCGCCGCCGGAGTCTCAATCGCCCCCGTTCCACATGGCGGGGCGACTCTGTCCGAGGGAAAGACGAAGCCTCCGAAGCCGTTCACCGAGGCGACTCTGCTCGCCGCGATGGAACACGCGAGCCGCTGGGTGGAGGACAAGGATCTCAAAGCCGCACTGGATGACGACGAATCTCATTCCGGAGGCATCGGCACGCCGGCCACACGCGCCGACGTGATCGAGAAGCTGATCCGCACCGGATACGTGGAACGCAAGGGCAAGCAGCTCCGCTCCACCGAACAGGGCCGATCCCTGATCGACGTGGTCGCCCCGAAGCTCAAGGACGTGGCACTGACCGCAGGCATGGAACGACGCCTCTCGGAGGTCGAACACAGCCAGGCCGCGGCCTCGCAGGTCGAAACGGAGTTCCGCGACCTCGCCGCCCGCATCCCGGCCGACGCGCAGACCGCCGTCCGTCAGGACCACGTGCAGACGAAAACACGGAACGCGGAATCGTTCGGAGACTGCCCACGCTGCGGCAAGCCCGTCGTCAAAACGGGCAAGGTGTTCCAATGCTCCACCAACCGGCGAGAGAAACAACCCGACGGCACATGGAATACCACGGAGGGATGCGGCTGGCGCGCCTGGACGACCATCGCCGGCAAGACCATCACCGACATGACCATGCGCAGGCTGCTCGACGGCCGGAAGGTCAGCCTCAAGGGCTTCACCTCAAGGAAGGGCAGTACGTTCGACGCCGCGCTCCTCATCGACAAGGACAAGGGCATCGCCTTCGACTTCGGCAATAACAACAAGGAAAGGAAAAAGAAATGACGGAGACACAGCAGACCATGACCGACGATAATCCATCGGCATCGGCCGAGTGACGGAACGGGGCACAGCTTCGACCGTGCTCCGGGAAACGCCGGGTCCGCCCTGTAGAAAACCTCGATTATACTAAAGGTATAATCACGGTTCGCGCAGGCGGATCCGGCTTTCTTATATCTAGGAGGGGTCATGGCGGAAGAGGATTGGAGCGAGGCGAAGGCGTGGATGCGCGCGACGCGCGAACGCATCGGCATGACCCAGCACGACGTGGCCGTGCTTGCGAACCTTACCGTGGACATGGTCAAGAAATACGAGTCGGAGAAATACCGGATCCAACCCTCGGAGGGGATGAGAACCATGCTCGAATACTATCTTGCCGAACACAGGCGCGCTGTCGCGGCTATCGTGGAACGGCACAGGGGGGAGAAAAGGGCCGTGCTCTCGTTCTCCCGCGTCTCCGGCCTGCCCGAGGGACTGCCCGACTGGGTCCGGGCCGAGGAGTCCGTGAAGCGCCGTGCCGCCGCCGTTCGCGAGGCCGCCGCGCTGCTTGAGGCGGAGGGTGCGGCCGTCGCCTACACCTACTTGCCTGAAGAAACGAAATAGAAAAGAGAGAAGGAAGGTCGATCATGTTCGGACTCTATATGCTCGCGATATACCTGGGCATCGCCATCATCGTCACCGGCTTCGTCGCCCTGCTCGTCGTCGTCGCGTTGGCGGTGGGACTGGTCACGCATCCCATCCGCACGATCGCCCTCGTGTTCCACAAGCTCGCCGCTCTGGCCGCCGGCCTGGCGCTGCTCCTCGCTCTGGTCGTCTGGTTCTGGACCGACCATGCAAAGCCGGACTTCGTCCCGTGCTTCTGGGGATCCATCGGCGTGATCGTCGCCTCCGTCATCATCCGCGCGTTCGCCGAATGGGTGCTCGAACGGCCCACCAGGGCCGAACGTCGCGCCATGAGCCGGGCCGCCGCCCCCACGTTCGATTCGCGCCTGTAGAATTTATTTTCTGAAACGACGAGTCACAAAGGTTCTGGGCGCCATATGGGCCATTAGGCCGAAGGCCCGGGGCCACGAAATGAGAATCAGGGAGAAAGGGAGTGGCGTGATGTTCGGAATTGAAGCTATATCTGAATTCGAGATGCGACGCCGCGCGGAGAACTTTTCTGCTCCGCCCGCGCCACCATGCTGAGGGACAACCACCCGCCCGCGGAAGGGATGCTGGGGATTCCGGTGTTTGGCCGTCTGAGGACAGCGTTTCACGGGCCGGGCCGATACTCCTTGTCGGTTTCTAATAGGTGATACTGAGGAGTATCTGATTTCAGGAGGAGGATTATGGCATCTGTGCACCACGGTGTTGTCTATACGAAAAAAATGGGTTGTCAACCTGATTCTCGACGTGCCCGCGAGGCACAGGCTGCAGCAGGGCATTCCGATCAGGGAGCACGTCAGGGGATCACGTCTGGAAAGCACCTGGATCCGATTGCAGCTATCATTCGTGACGATCTCATTAATGCGGGTTTCCATCCTGATGAGGTCTATGACCAAGGACGCATGTGCACATTACCGGGCTGGTTCCGTCCCACCAAGAACTGGGACTTGCTGGCGCTTGACAACGGCGAACTCGTAAGCGCTATCGAATTGAAGAGCATTAACAGTTCCTTCGGGAACAACGCCAACAACCGCGCGGAGGAATCAATCGGCTCGGCATTTGACGCGCATACGGCGTTCGATGAGAATCTGCTTGGTTCCAGCAGTATTCCACCGGTCATGGGCTATGTGATGATAGTTCACGATTGTCCGGACAGTCGGATTGTCGGACGTGGGGTGCGGTCAGCGCATTTTCCGATTGACCCTGATTTCGAGGGGGCGTCGTACCTCGATCGTTTTTTGTTGCTCTGTGACCGACTCCGTCGAAAGAGCTTGTACCAGGCCGTCTGGCTCGTGTTCGCGAATCCCGAGGACGGTGTGGCCTATGAGCCTTCGTCGGCACTGACGTATGACAAGTTCATCGCAAACATTGTTATGGCGCTTGGCGTGCATAGGGCGTAAAAGAATGAAAGCAGAATCGATTTCGTTCTTTCGGCTTTTACCGGTTCCGGTAGCCGGTCCGTAGTCTCTATCCGATCGTGCATGTTCCATGGTGTCTAAGTGTTGCAACATTCATGGTCGGGGATACACGGTCGGCCATACGCAGGGGTGAGGGTCTCCGTATACGATGTGAGATGCTCACCCTTGGCCCCTACGGGTGTCGGCGGCGGTCCTTATCCTATTTCGCCGCTGATCTGATACCGCTGGTCGGACCAGGAGAAGATGGTTCCTTCCACTGGGCATATAGTTTGATTTCCCCGCATTTGTCTTTTGGGACCATCGCGTCAAAATCATCCGCGTTTCTTATGCTTACGCCATGACCGTCTTCTTGCGTATTCCATCCTTCAAAGATGAGTCCCTTCTTCCGACTTGAAGGCTGATAGTACGCGCTTTTCGCCGAAAGACCATAGCTTATTATTCTGTGCTCGTTTATTATTTTGAGCTTGCTTTTCTGTCCATCATGGAAGATCACATGATGGCCGTGCAGTGCAAACTCATCCTCGCGGATAAAAGAAATAATACAAATGAGAGAAACTACGATTGAGAAGAAAACCACAAGGCTTAGGATAATGACAAGCACTAATACGCAGATATTATCTATAGCCGATTCGAAATAAACCACTTCAAATAAGATGGAAATACATAGCCAGAATACAAAATTAGAGCCAGCCAACATGCGGCAAAGTGTGGGAGAACAGAACGAATCATGATAATGATCTTCCGAGTCTGGACGATTGGCGAATCTCCATCTATCGATTATGTAATCGATGGCATATCCCACGGCAAGGCTCAAAGGAACAAACAGGGCAGCGATTGCCACCAGCATTAGCTCCCTGGCTAAGAGTTTGGCAGTATATTTCGTGGCTGTCTCAATTGACACTGCAATCGTTGCCGAGAACAACATGGATGTCGACATCCAGGAAAAACCCCATATCGATATTGGGTTATTTGCTTCTTTGACGGCCCGGTATGAACGGTAAGCAACGATATATACAGGAATCCAGATTATCGGCAGGATAAGAAAAGCGAGGAGGAAACCCACGCCTAGTAAGTCTTCCTTTTTAATATTGCTTAAAATGCTGCTTTTCTCAGGGGAAAGCAATCCCGAGAATTTGAGCAAGAAGGGTATTGCCCATAGGATAAGAAGGAGCAGAAGAGAAAAAAGAGTAAAAAAGAAGCTGGCTCTTCTTCGAGACGTTTTCTTCTCGATTAGTTCATTCCGATGTTTTTGTGTTTTCTCTTGTCGCCAACGGCACCATGCATCGTATCTGTTCACTTTTGCTGTCTCTGCGTCGATTTCAGCTTCAAGAAGCACATCAGGATGATTCTCCTTTGCCTGGCGAAGAGATGACAGTCTTGAAAGACGCTTCTGCTGTCTTGAATATGCGTTGTCTCCAATCAAAGTCGATATCTTGATGGCACAATGAGCAACAACAGTCAGAAGGAGAAGAGCTGCCACCAAAGTGTAGGGCCAGTCGTTGCTGCTTTCCGTCATAGTGCTGATGGCTTCAGAAATTAAACCGAAGGTTTCTTTTATTCCATTCATTATCTTGTCCGTAATGTGTCTGATCCTAAAACTACTTCATGCACAACACTAATACTGTCGACCATCTCTTCGGCAAGGGGCGTACTGTGATGGATTCCGAGGGCTGAAACTGATTCCGTTATCTCGTTTTTTCGGTATTCACCGGTTCCGGTATCGCGGTATCCATCAATCCCGTCCAGGCGTTGCCGCTATGGTTGTCGCAACGCCTGGACGGCATTGCCTGGACTGGTTCATTGGTTCCGGTGTTCCAGTCTGTATTGGTTTCGGTATTTACCGGTTCCGGTATTTTGGCATGCGTCATACTTCCGGCTTCGTCAGGGATTCGGTTCGTGCCAGGCATTGGCCTGTGATAGTGGCAGTGCGGATGACGGCGAGCCGCTCAGTCTGTGGCTTTGACCGTTGTATCCTCTGTGTCGCTAGTTTCTTCTTCGGTCGGTTCGGACATGTCGAGTGTTTCGTCCTCGATGAATATGCGTATGGCGTTTCTTGATATGACGATGGTCGAGGCGACATCAACGCCTCCGCCGATCAGGCCGCCGGCGATGGGTACCAGCTTGCCGAGGTTGATCGCGCCTTTCTCGCCGAATTTGGTGAGGAAACGGAAGCCGATCTTCTGATTGATTTTCGTGAACGCGGCTCCGGGGATTTTCTTGATTGCCGCGGTGAGGGACTTCGTGCCGATCTGGATGCCGGTCTCTTTGACGATATCGGCGATTGTCGATCCGGTGAGGCACATGTACACCATCGTCTGCACCTGGTCCGAGTTCACATCGTATCCACCCATCTTCGCGATGGCCGCTATCATCCGCATCTGCACATACATGACGCTGCCGATGTTCGCCGGTATGGTGACGGGGAGGGTGATGATGCCGCCTAGCCCGCTGAGGAACCCCGACGTGCCGCATTTGGCGACCTGCCATCGAGCCAGGCTTCGCGCGGCGGCTTCCGGCGTGTCGTGGTGGGATAGGTAGTCGTCGGCGATTTCATCTACGGAGCGGCTCACCATGGGGATGCCGTTCAGGGCTTTTTCATAAATGGTGTCGAGGATCTTTCCCGCTTTGGCTTCGTTTAGCGGTTCTTCCTGTTCTTGTGCCTCAACTATTATTGTTCCTTTTTCTGCTTCTCGGTCAAGTCTGCTCTTGGTGCGGGAAACACCGTAGCTTCTATAATCGGTGTTGTCGGCGACGATGGTGCCGTTTTAGGGGAAAAGGATGAGAGCTATGGATGACGAACAGGCCGGTTACATGGGCGCGGTCAGATGGGGTGAACTTCAACCATCACGGCGAGCCCGAGTCGGGCGATGCCCGAACCATGGACGACGGGAGCGTGTGGGCGCATATCGCCGGCCCGGATCCGCGGGGTGACGACGACCGGTGGGTGCCTCTGCTGGATTCGGCCGGCGTCGAGGCGGCTGGTGTGAGCGAGGTGCGTTCCCATGACGTGACCATGAGCGTGGCCGCAGGCGACGCGCCAATGTTTCCCGATGATGTGAAGGAGAGGTTCGCCAGGGCCGATTTCATCCTGGACATGTACGAGAGCGGCGTGTACGACCGAGAGGAGGCCGGGGAGAAGCTATTCGACCATCTCTTCGGCAAGGGGCGTGCCGTGATGGACTCCGAGGGCTGAAGCCGATTTCGTTATCTCGTTTTTTCGGTATCTACCGGTTCCGGTATCGCGGTATCCAGTCGGTTGCAGGCATTGCCTCGCGCTATGACCGCGGGTGCCTCACGCGTCTAAGCGTTGTGGCTGTAGCTGTCGCAACACTTAGACGTGTGGGGCCTGTCCCGTTTGATGCCGGTCTTTACCGGTTTTGGTTTTTCAATATTCCGGTTTTTCTGTATCTCGGTAAACCGGTGTCCCGGTATATACCGGTTCCGGTTTCCTGCTGCGGTCCGTTTCAGTCAGCTCTTTTCCTGAAGAATCTTCCTGAGTCCGTCCACCTCTCTGCGGAGCTTGTCGATCTGGCGTTCCTTCTGGTCGATGACGGTGCGTATCACTGTCGGGTCGTCCGTTGGCATGTACTGGTAGGCGAGGAGTTCCACGGCGTCGCGGTGGTGTTCCCTGACGATTCGCTGGTAGCTGTCCACCGCGACGGTGAGGCTGGTGTGGCCGAGGTCATCCATCGTCTCGCGCATGGTCCCTCCCTCGAGGACGAGCATGGTGGCGTGCGTGGCGCGCAATGAGTGGAAGGTGATGTCGGGGCGGCCGATCTTTTCGCGGGCCATGCGGAACGTCCGCTCGATGGTCGTGGGCGGGAGCAGCCATTCGTCCAGCATGGGCGAGTGGAACAGCATGGTGTCGGGCTTGCGGTCCTTGCAGAACTGGCTGATGTGGTCCTCGATGAGCGGGGCGAGCGGTTTGGGGATCGGCACGACCCGCTTGCTGCTTTTGGTCTTCGGCTCGCACAACCGGTATTTGCCCCTGTCGTCGGGGCCGCGGTTGACGGAGTGACGGACATGGAGCTGCAGGTTCTCCAGGTCGATGTCCCTGAGCTGCAGGGCGCATACCTCGCCGAGGCGTAGTCCGCCGACCAGGAGGGAGAGCCAGAGGGTGAGCCGGTAGTAGTCGGGGAACAGGTCTGCCAGCCTTTTGATCTCGTCGGCGGTGATAGGCGGCTGGTCCCGTCGCTTGGACTGCGGTTTGATGACGCGGTACCGGCATGGGCTCGCCGGGATGAGCGGCGGCGTCCCGTCGTTCTGCTCGGTCGCTGCGGCGAGCATGATCCGTTTGAGCGTGCGCGCGGCCTGCTCGAACGTCCAGGCCGTCAGCTCGTCCCTGGCTGTCGTATACCATTCGTCGACCATCTGTCTGGTGATGCGGTCGAGCGGGATGTCTCCGAACGTCTTGTTGAGCCGGCGCAGCACGATCTCGTTGCACCGGTTGGCTCGTCCGGAGAGCTTGCTGCCGTCCGGTTTGCGGTATTTGTCGAAGTAGTCTTTGGCGTATTCCCTGAATGTGGGCATGGTATCGGTGCCTCGCTGCGATGGGTGGACCCATTGGCGGATGCCCTTGTTGTGGAGCGTGACGAGGTAGTGCTCCTCATCGAGCCACCTGTAGGCCTCCGTCTCGTATTCCAGTCCGAAGTTCCGTCCGACCTTCTTGGACGGGTCGAGCGGGTTGACGTATCGCGCCTGGAAACTGGTCGGGTTGCCGTCCGCGTCCTTGCGGACGATCACCGATCCCCATCTCCTGCGCTTCCTCGTGCGTGTGTTTTCCATTGACTTCCCCCTTGGATGGCGGTATGGGCTCGGGCGCCTATCGTCAACGGGAAGTCTCGAATGAAAATCATGAACCGGCCGGTATGGTCGGTGAGGGGAGAGTCAGTCGAGATTATTTTCGGGTGCCTGTAGGTGCCTCGTGGAAAACGAGGGTAATCGGCAGATTTCCCAAGAACGGAAAACCCTGGAAAAAAGCCAAAAACGACCACATGCGATTATCATCGGAGGTGCGCATGATAACTGTAGTCATGGTCTTAAGTGTCTCATGGGCTTGAGACCGGACGGTGGGTGCATGAGCTATGCCCCTTGTGGGACCTGCCCGGTTGTGAGGACTACTCTCGGGAGAGACATGATGTTCGGAGCGGTTATTTCCAGTTGAATGTGTAGCTTTGGTCCGGCTGTTCCTCGCCATGGGTGGTGACGGTCGGGATGTTGCCGTGCCAGGTGACGGTGAAGTTGCCCGAGCCTAATGATTTGCCGTCGTTGTGTAGATCCGTTTTGATTTCCGTGACGTTCTCGGAACCGATAACACCGGGATCGGTGTCCCAAGAGACTTTGACCGTGATGCTGCTTGGGCCGAAGAATATGGGCGAGCCGAGTTCGCTGATGGTCACTTCGCAGGTGCCGTCAGCGGATTTCGCGTTCACGATGCGATGCGACATATCCGTTTGCATCCATATGAGAGTGCAGCCTCCAGCCCAGATCAGCGCGATTGCGAGAATGATATGCTCAACGATGTGTGCCGCTTTATGTGAGTATCCTTCGGTCATAAATGTCCCCACGCTCATGTCATCATGCCATAGCCTTCAACCGGAGCCTTTTCATCGGTCGTTGAAAAGATGATTGGCGATATCGCCCCGACCGCCGAAGCCGGACGGCACGTCACCCAAAGAGTTCTTAGCGAAGTCGAACAATCCCATGGTCATGCCTCTTTACCTTTGGGAAACCAATATGACTACCGTATCAGTTGTCGGCGTCATCGCCGAGGCTTGCGATTTGCGGAAGTGGCCCATATCCATGCACCGCGTCATGGAACGGTACACCGTCTCGCGCGTAATTCGTGCCTGTAGAATCTTTAAAGACCAAGTTTGGAGGGAGCGGAATCATGCCACGCAAGCTGATCATGTGCGGGGACCATCCGGTCCTTGCGTTCGAATACGATTCCGAGTCCGGTCGCGCGTGCTCCTCTGGCGAGGTCCTTGACCATGATCGTCTGCCCCTGGAGTTCACCACGCACGGCAAGAGCGTGCTGTATGCCAAGAGGATCGACGAATGGTGGAGGTCCCGCGCCATCCCCTCCACCCGCGACGGCATCTGCCGCGTGCTCGAATCGCTTGGCGCGGCATCGACCGACGAACTGCTCGACAGGACCTACGGTTTGAGCCTGTCGGACCAGTACTGGGTCAGACGCGAGGACGACCCGGCCGAATGGAAGGACGTCAACTTCTTCGACAATCCCTTCGACGAGGCGCTGGGCGAGATCCTGCTCACCTCGTACTCGTCGTCCCATGACATCAGCCTCAACGTCCCCGACGTGTCCACTGGCGGCGATCTTCCCAAACGCTGGACGATCGACAGGGCCACCGGCAGGAGACTGCTCGTCAAGTCGGGCCGTACTGGCCAGGAGCCCATGAACGAGGTCATCGCCTCGAGGCTCTGCATGCGATTGGGCGTTCCGGCCGTCCGGTATTCCCTGGCACGCAACGGCAACCGTCTGGTGTCCACATGCGCGGACATGCTCTCCAATCATGAGGAGCTGGTCTCCGCCTGGCAGGTGCTCCAATCCGTCAAGGCCGTCAACGGCCTCAACTCGCATGACCAGTGGATCCGCGCCGCCGTCGGCTTCGGCGCAGACGAACGGGCGGTTCGTGACGCCACGGACGATTGGCTCGTGGTCGACTACCTCATGCGCAATACAGATAGGCATTACAACAACTTCGGTCTGATCCGGAACATCGAGACCCTTGCGGTCCGTCCGGCCCCGATCTACGACACCGGCGCGAGCCTGTGGAGCGGCGAGCTCGATGTGGACGACCGCGACTGGTTCGCCAAGCCGTTCTATTCGGCGACCGGTCGCCCCTCGGCCTTGCGGCAGCTCAAACTGGTGGAGGATTGGGGCCGGTTCGATCTGGATGCTCTGTCGGACTGGCCCGACGAGGTGGCGCACGAGTTGTCGCGCATGCGCATGTTCGCGCCCGAACGCCTCGATGCCATCCGGGTACAGTTGGTAAAGCGTATCGGGATGCTCCGCAGGATCAGGGAGGGTGAGGTCCTTCGTGTTTCTGGCCCGATTCGCAATAAAACGGATTTGATGGGCAGGTTCGGCGAGACGTTGCGGAAGAACCTTGGACAACGGGACGGGGATGCCAGAAGCGTCGGAACCGGACCGGATGCGTTGAGCCGTCATCTGAACCGCTAGCGCAACGAATCACTACTGGAATAATGGACTTTGCAACCGGAACACGAAAAGAGGAGCATGATGGCCAATCCCGAGCTGTCGCGGCACATCCAGGCCCTTCCCGACGAGCTGAACGCCCTTGAAAGGGGACGGGAGATTTCCGAACGCCTGCGGAGGATCGACGCGCTGAAGGACCGGGCCCGCTCGCTGGAGCCGTTGGACGGTGTCGAGGACATGGCGTTGGCGGATTACGACCGCGACTGGCTGGTGCGCTACACCTACAATTCGAACGCCATCGAGGGGTCCACGCTGACCCTGGAGGACACGTCGCTGGTGCTGGAGGGCGAGTTCGTCCCATCGGACTCGCCGGCCAGATACGTGTTCGCAGCGCGAGGGGTCGCTGACGGCATGGCCTACGTGCGCGAATATGCCAAGGAGGGGCGGAAGCTGAACGAGGAGCTGATCCGTCGTCTACACGAGGTGACCGCATTGGATCTCCAGCCGTTCGCCCGCGGCACGTTCCGTCCTTATGGCTATTTGGCGCGGATCACCGCCACCCGAGTCAAGACTGCGGACCCGCTGGAGATTCGTGACGACCTGCAAGTCCTGGTCGACGTGCTGAACGGGAGCGGCGCGCATCCGCTGCTCAAGGCGGCCGGATTCCATGCGATGTTCGAGAACATCCATCCGTTCATGGACGGCAACGGGCGGACCGGCCGCCAGTTGCTCAACTTCATGCTGCTGAAGCACGGTTATCGTCCCGTGGCGATTAAGTATGACGCCAAGCGTGACTATGCCCGCGGTCTGGAGGCCTGGCAGGTGGATGGCGATTCCGCGGCGTTCTGTTCCGTTTTCCTCGACTGCGTGGAGCAGGAGGAACAGTCGTTCATCGAACTGGTCGAGGGGCTGCGCCGGGGCCCGGACCCCGACCATTCCATCCATAACAAGGCCGACCTGGCTGATAGATTCGGTGAATCGATGCGGGCAAGGCTTGCCCAGAATAGCGCGCGTGATGTCCATGCCGTATCAGAGACGCATGAGCGTCGTCCGACCTTGTGAGGACTGGTTTAAGGAAGGAGCTCCATGTCTGAAACGCGCATTCCCTCGCCGACGGAAATCGAAGCGCGGCGCACTCCCGCCGGCGGCTGGACCAAAGCCCAACTGGCCCAATGGGGCGTGCCGTGGCCTCCGTCGAAAGGCTGGCGGCAAAAGCTCGTCCGCGAATGGAAAGAACAGCAGGCATACACTCCGGAACTTTCGGAATTCCGCAAGCCGATGCCTGTGCCAGATGGAATGGTCCAAGGAGACCTGTTCTGATCTGCCCTGTGGGTTGCGCTCAAGGTGCGGCGCACTGGTGGCGTATATGTGGCGTCATTCCACGGTTCGTGTTGATACTCGCCGCCAGTGAGAAAACCTCGGTAGTGGTTTTCCGCCAGGCAACAATGGGGACTATCTGATTTCGGGAGGATTATGGCGTCTGCGCACCATGGTGTTGTCTATACGAAAAAATGGGTTGTCGACCTGATTTTCGACGTGGCTGGCTATGTGTCAGGGGTCGGCATACCCCACATCTAAGTGTTGCGGCGATGGGTGCCACAACACTTAGATGTGGGGTATGCAAGGCTGTTTCGTTTGCCCCGTTCCGTCATGCCGGTCTCGGTTTCTTGGTGTTCCGGTTTTTGGTATATCGGTCTCCATCGGTTCCGGTATTCCAGTGTTCCGTCATTCCGTTGTGTCGGTTTTCCGGTTTTCCGGTATCATGTTCGGGCAGGATCAGCTTGAGCCGGTCCACCTCGTCGCGGAGCTTGCCGATCTGGCGTTCCTTTCGGGCGATGAGGGTGCGGATTGCCGTCGGGTCGTCCGTTGGCAGGTAACGGTAGGCGAGCAGTTCCGCGGTGTCCCGGTGGTGCTCCCTGACGATGCGTTGGTAGCTGTTCACGGCGACGGACAGGCTGCTGAGGAAGGAGCTCGTGTGCCGGAACCACTACGCCGCGATCGAGCAGCTGAGGCACGACCCCGACGACTACGTGTGGTGGTCCGACAACCGGCGGCTCCGTTCCACCCTCGGATACCGGAGTCCGAAGGAATTCACTGAACAGGGACTCATCCTCTAAGAAACCGTCCAACACACCGTTGCCAATTCATCTTGGACATGCCTGACGGAACACGCTGAATTGCGATAATGATTTGACATCATATCCTGTTCCTTCCAATATGTTACTAAAGCGCTTTAGTCTTCTGCGGGCGATGGCGCATGTAGATATGTTTCCCATGAACGGGCAGCACAATGATGTGGCCGCACAAGCGGCAGAGATAAGGGGAGTGAACAGCAGATGTTCCTGAAACCTGAACAGCAACTGGAGCGGTGCAAGCGCATAGTGCGTCAGCGCGTGGACCCTCATATCCACCCATCGATCGCACAGCTTGCGGTGGAGTCCTTTGACATTCCCGGAGAGCCAATGCCCACTGACGAGTTCTTCGCGAAGCTCAATCGAGGGGACATCGACTTCAAGCCGTTTACGCTCGGCAGCGAATGGGGCACCACATGGGGCACGGTCTGGTTCCGCCTGACCGGTACTGTGCCGGCCGGCTACCCGAAAGGCAAACCGCTGGAGCTCATCCTCGACCTCGGCTGGTACTCGCACTCCTGCGGCGGCCATATCGAGGGCCTCGTCTACCGTGCCGACGGCACCGCCATCAAAGCTGTACACCCGCTCAACTATTGGGTGCCGTTCATGGATGCTGAAGGCAACGCGCAAGTGTCGGTCGCCGAAGACGGCAGCTTCACCCTGTACCTCGAAGCCGCCAGCAACCCGCTCCTGCTCGGTGTACCTCCGTTCGTTGAGACTGAACTGGGCGACCATGCCACCGGCAAGCCGGATGAGCCGTACGTATTCAAGTCCGCCGATCTGACCGAATTCGATGAACGCTACGAGAACTACTCCGTGGATCTTGACGTGGTGAGCTCCCTGATGGAACTCGCCGACAAGCAGTCGCCGCGCTACTGGCAACTCGCCAAAGCGCTGCAGCGCTCGCTGAACGCCTACGACGAGCGCAACCCCGAATCCGTGGAAGCCGCGCGCGCTGCACTCGCCGGCGTACTGGCCAAGCCGGCCAACGCCTCGGCCATGAACGTCAGCGCCATCGGCCACGCACATATCGACTCCGCATGGCTGTGGCCGGTGCGCGAGACACGCCGCAAGGTGGCCCGCACCGTATCCAACGCATTGGCTCTGATGGACGCCGACCCCGACTTCAAATACGCGATGAGCTCCGCCCAGCAGTACGCCTGGCTGGAAGAGGATCATCCGGACATCTTCAAGCGCATGAAACAGCGCATCGAAGAAGGTCGGTTCATCCCGGTCGGCGGCATGTGGGTGGAAGCCGATGGCATGCTGCCCGCCGGCGAATCGCTGATTCGCCAGATTGCATATGGCCGCAAATACTTCAAGGAACATCTCGGTGTGGAGCCCAAGGGCGTATGGCTGCCGGACAGCTTCGGATACACCGGCGCATGGCCGCAGATCGCCCGCCGTGCCGGGTACGAATGGTTCCTCACGCAGAAGATCTCGTGGAACGATACCACCAAGTTCCCGCACCACTCGTTCATGTGGGAAGGCATCGACGGCTCGCGCATCTTCACCCACTTCCCGCCGGCGGATACTTATGCTGCTTGGTGCAAGGTTCAGGAACTCGACTACGCCGAGAAGAACTTCCAAGACAAGGATCTCGCCGACCGCTCGCTTCTGCTCTTCGGTTTCGGTGATGGCGGTGGCGGCCCCACGCGCAACATGATGGAGCACCTGCACCGCTACGAGAACCTCGAAGGCGTCTCCAAGGTGAGCATCGAAGAGCCGAACGACTTCTTCGACAAGGCGCATCAGCAGCTTGCAAAGAACGCCGGCCCGGAAATGCCCGTCTGGAAGGGCGAGCTGTATCTCGAACTGCACCGTGGCGCCTTGACCTCGCAACAGGACATGAAACGCGGCTGCCGCCAAGAGGAATCGCTGTTGCGCACGGTCGAATACCTGGGCGCAGCCGCCACGTTGGCCGACCCGAACTATGACTATCCGCGCGAAGAACTGGACCGTATCTGGAAGACCCTGATGCTTAACCAGTTCCATGACGTGCTGCCGGGGTCATCCATCGCATGGGTGCACCGCGAAGCCCGCGAGGACTATCGCCGTGACCTGAAGCGTCTCGCTGAAATCGCCCAAGACATGTGCGCCGTGCTGCGCAAGGTCAACCCGCAGGCCGACTTGCTCGCCGAGGCCCGCATCAGTCAGTTCCGCAATGACGGCTCGTCTTGGCGTGCCGACCGCATCAACGAACCGACCGACGCGCTTTCCGTGCTGACTCAGACGCTGGACAACGGCCGTGTACTTCTGGCCAACGGTGTACTGTCCGTCACCATCGAGGCCGACGGTACGATTTCTTCGCTGTTTGATGAGGAGCATAACCATGAACTGGTCCCGGCCGGCACCCGACTGGGCCGATACGAGCTGTTGAAGGACGAGCCCGCCGTTTGGGATGCGTGGGAGATCGAACGCGAATCCCTGCTCATGGCGAATGCCGTGACCGGATCAATCGAGTCGGTGAATACCGAAAACGGTGCGGCACAGGTCCACGTGCATACCGCCGACGGTGATACCGTCATTACCACCACCATCACGCTACGCCCCGGCTCGCACACGCTCGACTTCCATGCCGATATCGATTGGCACGAACGCGAGCGCTTCCTCAAGGTCGATCTGCCTCTGGGCATTGTGGCCGATCAGGCGACCTACGACTGCCAGTATGGTCTGATCCGCCGCCCAATTGTCAAAAACACCGCATCCGACGAAGCCAAGTATGAGAGCAGCACGAACCGTTTCGCCATTATCGGTGATGCCGGTTACGCCGTGGCCGTCATCAACGGATCGGTATACGGGTCCGATGCTTCACCGATCGCCGGGAACTCCGCCGAAGGTCGTGACTCGGGCACTATGTTCCGACTGTCATTGCTCTCCGCGCCGACCTTCCCCGACCCGCGCACCGATATCGGCTCGCACGAGTTCGACTGGTCCGTGGTGGCCGACGCCACGGTGGACCGTGCGCTTGACGCCGCCGGTGTGCTCAACGCACCGGTACTCCATGATGTGCCCGATATCACGCCGCTCGCCTCGATCGAGTCCGTCAATGGCACCGTGGTGCTGGACTGGATGAAGCTGGCCGATGATGGTTCCGGCGACCTGATCGTACGTGCCTATGAGGCGGCCGGCGGCAGGGCCGATGCCACGCTGCATGTCTGCCCGGCGCTCGCAGGCGCTTCGGTGCATGAGACCAACGTGTTGGAAGGCGACGATCTGGCCGCCGACCTGCCGGTCGCGCTGCAAGACGGTAGACAGAACGCCGAAGGCGCCACACTGCACTTCGGCCCGTTCCAGCTCGCCACCCTGCGTATCACGCGCTGAATTTTCGCCTGACGCTTCTGCCTCCTTGTACCATGAGGGGGCAGAAGTATGTCGTATTACGGTTTCTCCAATTACCATCCCTCCCACCCCTACCACCAGACACAGCAAAGGAGAACTCTCCATGTTTCTTCTGCCCAATCAGCAGTTGGAGCGCTGCGACCGCGTCATGCAGCAGCGCGTCAAACCGCATATCCACACCACACTCGCCGCATGCACCTTGCGCTCGTTCCACAATCCTGGTGAACCGGTGCCCTCCAGCGAATTTCTAGCCAAAGTGCGCAACGGCCAAGTGCCCTTCGAACCTTTCCGCGTTCCCGGCGTCTGGGGCACCACATGGGGCACCACATGGTTCGAGGTGAACGGCCACATCGACATGGCGGCGGTCAAAGGACGAAAAGTCGAACTCATGGTAGACCTCGGCTGGCTCGATCACCGCGGCCCCGGATTCCAATCCGAGGGACTTGTCTATCGTGCCGACGGCACCGCCATCAAATCCGCGAACCCACGCAACCACTGGATTCCACTCGTCTACGCGGACGGCAGCAGCACTGTAGAACTCGATGAACATGGCGACTTCACCGTCTATATCGAAGCCGCCGCCAACCCATTCGTCGAAGGCCCCACCCCGTTCTCACCCACCGAACTCGGCGAAGAGGCCACCGGCACCTGTGACTTCCCATACACACTGAGTCGCATGGATATCACCATCTTCAACGAAGACGTGTTTGCCTATGACATGGACTTGGAAACCGTATCTTCCCTGATTCGCGAACTCAAAGACGACGACCCGCGCTACTGGCAGCTCGCCAAAGCGCTGCAACGCTCCTTGAACATCTACGATGAACGCGACTTGGAAACCGTGCCGGCAGCCCGTGCGGCGCTCGCCGGCGTGCTCGCCGAACCGGCTGCATCCAGCGCAATCAACCACATTGCCATCGGCCACGCGCATATCGACTCCGCATGGCTATGGCCGGTGCGCGAGACACGCCGCAAAGTGGCCCGTACCGTATCCAACGTGCTGGCTTTGATGGACGAAGACCCGGACTTCACGTATGCGATGAGTTCCGCCCAGCAGTACGCATGGCTGGAAGAAGAACACCCCGACCTGTTCGCACGAATGAAGCGACGCATCGAAGAAGGCCGGTTCATCCCGGTCGGCGGCATGTGGGTGGAATCTGACAACATGATTCCTTCCGGCGAATCATTGGTGCGGCAGATCACGTTCGGCCGCCGATATTTCAAGGAGCATCTCGGCGTCACGCCGCGTGGCATCTGGCTACCGGACAGTTTCGGCTACACCGGCTCCTGGCCGCAGATCGCCCGCCGTGCAGGATTCGACTGGTTCCTCACGCAGAAGATCTCGTGGAACGACACCACCAAGTTCCCGCACCACTCCTTCATGTGGGAGGGCATCGACGGCACTCGTATCCTCACGCATTTCCCGCCCTCTGACACCTACTGCTCGTCGATGAGCATGCGCGAGCTCATGTATTCGCAGCGCAATTTCCTGGACAAGGATCTTTCCCGCAACGCAATCCTGCTCTACGGTTTCGGCGATGGCGGCGGCGGCCCCACCCGTGAGATGACCGCACGCATCCGGCGCGACCATGATCTCGCCGGTGCGCCGAAAATCGAATTCGGTACTCCCGACCAACTGTTCGACCGCGTGCATAAGGATATCGTCGACGATGCGCAAGGAGAGACCCCGGTGTTCAAGGGCGAACTGTACCTTGAACTGCACCGTGCCACCCTCACCGCCCAGCAGGACATGAAGCGCGGCTGCCGCCAGGAGGAGTCGATGCTGCGCGTCGCCGAATACCTGTGCGCCGCGGCCCGCATCAAGAACCCGGACTATGTCTATCCGCGCGAAGAGCTGGACCGTATTTGGAAAACGCTGCTCCTGAACCAGTTCCACGACATTCTGCCCGGTTCGGCCATCGCATGGGTACACCGTCAGGCGCGGGCCGAATACGCGCGTGACATCGCTTGGCTGAACGAGATCGCCCTTGAAGCCGGGCGCGCGATCACAGCCGTGGAACCCGATGACGCAACCATAACCGACGCCGTAATTGCCCCATATTCCCGCCAAGCCTGTGAGGCGTGGGTGGTACGCCCGGCTTCGAGCCGAGCCGAAGCGGGAACCGCATCCATGGCTCGGGTCGCCGTTACCCATGACGGCGATACGATTGTGCTCGACAACGGCCAACTGCACGTGCGCATTGAAGCCGACGGCACTGTATCGTCGGTTCTCGATCAGCGAGCCAATCGTGAACTGGTGCCAGCCGGCACCCGACTGGGCCGCTACGAAATGCTCAAAGACGAACCCTTCCACTGGGACGCCTGGGATATTCAACGCGATGCATTCCTCACCGCCAACGCGCTCAGCGAGGCATCGATTACAAGCGTGGATGAAACCGCCAACGGTGGGGCCGTCGTGCATGCTGTCACTCGCGCGAAGGGCGTTGAAATTCGTACGGGCATTGCCTTAAGGCCGGGCTCCGTCACACTGGACTTCACCGCCGATGTGGACTGGCATGCCGTCGAACAGTTCCTCAAAGTGGATATGCCGGTCACCGTGCAAGCGGTGAACGCGCAATATGAATGCCAATACGGCCTGGTCGAACGCCCGATCAATAAGAACACGCGCAGCGATGATGCCAAATTCGAAAGCTGCACGCATCGCTTCGTGCGTATCGCCGACGCCGACTATGCCGCCGCTGTGGTCAACGCCTCCACCTACGGCTCCGACGTCAGCCCCATCCACGCCGATACGGCACATGGCACCGGCCGCGGCACCATGGTGCGGTTGTCGCTGCTGTCCGCACCGCTGTACCCTGACCCACGCACCGACCAAGGCGCGCACTCCTTCGCATGGTCTCTGGTCGCTGACGCCGATATGAACGCAGTGCTGGACGAGGCGGCGCGACTCAACAGCCCTGTAATAGGGGAGTTGCCTGACTTGGCCCCGCTGGTCTCGCTCACCGACGTCACCGGCACCATCGTATTGGACTGGGTCAAGCTCGCCGATGACGGTTCCGACGATCTGATTGTGCGCCTGTACGAGGCCGCCGGCGGCAATGCCGCGGCCGCACTACGCCTTGACGCCGCTCTCGCCGATGCTAAGGCCAGCGTGCAGGAGGTGAATCTCATGGAGGAGCCGGAACTGGACGCCGAATTGCCGCGCGCGCTCGCCGGCGACGAGCCGATGCCTGCCGACGGTGCGGTCGTCTCGTTGGCGCCGTTCCAGCTCACCACGCTGCGTATTCGCCGATAAGGGATATTGGGCCTAGGCTCGATATTTTGGGTCGCGCCCAACCGTAACGGAACCGGAGTAGACCGGCTCTGCCATACGGTTGGGCGCGGCCCATTGTTGTATGAGAAGAGGGGACGATTTCGTTGGGCAAATATCAATGCGACACGCGCGGATGAATTCGTTGCGTGCATGTTTCGATTGTGTTATATTCTTACTAAACCGATTTAGTTAACAGGTTCACAGCTGGCTGGAAACTAAAACGGTTTAGTCTCAGCGATGAGAACTGAATAAAGGTTGTGATACCACGTCAATCACCGCGACGGGTGACTGTACCGGAACACAACGATTAGGTTTTCTCCGTCCACAGCAGGGCGGGGCGAAAAAGGAACCAAAAGGAAAGGAAAACGTATGTTTTCTATGAAGAAGATCCTCGCCATCGCCGGTGCCGGTGCGATGCTCGTATCGGTGGCTGCCTGTGGTAGCGGAACTGCGGGGGATGACGGCGGCAAGAAGGAGATCTCCTTCCAGACCTGGAACCTCAAGAACGACAAGTACACCCCGTATTTCGAGGCGCTGATCAAGGCCTATGAGAAGGACCACCCGGATGTCACCGTCAAGTGGCTTGACGCCCCGTCCGATGGTTACGAAGACAAGCTGTCCAGCCAGGCTGCGGCCGGCGAACTGCCGGACATTGTCGACGGCGGCAACTCCATCCTGTACGGTCTGGCCAAGGCTGGCGCGCTGCTCGATGTCTCCAAGCAGGCTCCGGATGCGGAAAAGGACTACTACGAAGGCGCATGGAAGTCCGTGACCATGCAGGGCAATGGCGTCGAGAAGGGTGCCTACGGCCTGCCATGGTATGTCAACGATGGCCCGACCTACTGGAACACCGAGCTCATGCAGAAGTGCGGCCTTGATCCGAACAAGATTCCGACCACATGGGATGAATACTTCGCCGCCGGCGACACCATCGTGCAGAACTGCAAGGATGTCTACCTGGGCACCACGATGGGTTACAACGCCGAAGATCTGATGACCGCAGGCGTCAAGTCCTTCATGAATGATGACCACAGCAAGTACACCTTCAATGATGAGGCCGGTGTCAAGCAGATCAGCCGCTTCGTTGAGCTGTACAAGAAGGGCGGCATCCCGCCGGAGGCCCTCGACTCCTCTTGGAGCCAGGCCGCCGATCTCTTCCAGCGCGGCAACTTGGTCTCCATGGCCGGCTCCGCCTACTCCGCTGACGGCTTTAAGCAGAACGCTCCGGACCTCTACAAGAACCTCGCAGTCGGCCCGCGTATCAGCAACGACGGCAAGTCCGCTTCCGTGGCCTACGAGATGCTCGGCATCAGCGCCAACTCGAAGCACCCCGACGTCGCCATCGACTTCGCCCGCTTTGTGACCAACGAGAAGAACCAGATCGAGTTCGACAAGAAGGCCTCCGTGTTCCCGTCCGCTAAGGGTGGTCTGGATGACGACTACTACAAGAGCATTGACGAGAGCACCCTTGAGGGCAAGGCTCTGAAGATCACGCTCGACCAGGTCAAGGACGGCTACGGTTCTCGTCCGGCCGAGTTTACTGACAACAACGGCTACAAGAACTTCCAGCAGCAGATCGCCCTCGCCATGCAGGGCAAGCAGACCGCCAAGGAAGCCCTTGACAAGTCCGTCGAGTTCGCAAACGAGAAGCTCGCACAGTGAGCAACGCGGCACTCGCCGCTGACAGGTCGGAGGCCCGCACGGCCTCCGACCGGCCTGAACCGATGAATACGCGTCACGGCAAGAAGCAGGATCGCAAGTTCGGCACCATCATTGCCCCTTACTTGTTTGTTCTGCCCGCATTCGTGATTGTGTTTGTTTTCATCGTCCTCGCGGCACTCAACACTTTCAGGCTTGCCTTCACCGATTCCACGCTGCTCCGTCCGGGCAAATTCGTCGGATTCGAAAACTTCATCAAACTGTTCCACGACGAGTACTTCCTCACCGCACTGCTCAACTCCACGATCTACGTGATCTGCGTAGTGCCGTTCATGGTGATCCTCCCGTTGATTCTGGCCTATCTGGTCAAGGGTAACTCCCGAATCATGGGCTTCTTCCGCACCGCCTTCTACATGCCGGTGGTTATGTCCGCCGTTGTGGTGGGCATGATCTGGACCAACCTGCTGGATTCCGCCGGTCTGGTCAACTCCGTGCTCAAGGCATTGAAGATCATCTCCAAGCCGATTCCATTCCTCACCGATCGATGGGGCGTGCTCTTCAGCTCGATGTTCGTGACAATCTGGCTGGGCCTCGGCTACTACATGGTCATCTACCTGACCGCCCTCGCCAACATCGATGAATCCCTTTACGAAGCCGCCTCCCTCGACGGCGCTGGCCCTGTCCGCCAGTTCATCTACGTGACAATGCCCGGCGTGCGCTCCACGATGATGCTCATCATGATGCTGTCCACCATCGCCGCATTCCGAGTCTTCAACGAGATCTACGTGTTGACCAACGGCTCCGCAGGCCCCGGCGGCATGGATATGACGATGTCGATGCTTATCAAGCGCGAAGGCACCGGTATCCAGGCCCGCACTGGTTACGCGAGCGCCATCTCCATCGTCGTGCTCGTCATCGTCGGCGTCATGCTCATCGTGCAGCAGATCTTACAAAAGCGAGGTGAGGACTGATGAATACCAACACGCATAAGGTCACTGTCGGCAAAGTCGTCCAGTATCTGATTCTGATTCTGATGTTCCTGCTGCTCGTCGGCCCGTTCGTCTGGGAACTGTCCCTGTCGTTCAAGGGCAAGGGCGACAACGTCTACGCCGTGCCTCCCTACCTGATGCCGAAGACCCCGACGCTGGAGAATTACATTTCCGTGTTCAAGCAGGTCCCGGTATTCCACTACATGCTCAACACGCTGGTGGTCTGCCTGATCTCCATCTTCGGCAACGTGGTTTTCTCCACGATGGCCGGCTACGCACTGGGACGCCTGAAGTGGCGTGGCCGCGGACTGGTGTTCACCATGTTCATGGGCACCATGGTCATCCCGATCGAAGGCGTGATGATCTCCCAGTTCCTGATCATTCGCTCCATCCACCTGCAGAACACGCTGCTGGCAGTCGCACTGCCTGGCCTGTGCGGTGCCATCAACATCCTGCTCATGACCAACGCCTTCAGATCCATTCCAATGGAACTCGAAGAGGCGGCCATGGTGGACGGTGCCAACCTATGGCAGCGGTTCTTCCACATCTGTGTACCGCAGGTCAAAGGCACGATGACCGTTGTCGGCATCTTCGCATTCGTCGGTGCCTGGAACGACTTCCTGTGGCCGTTGATCGCGATCTCCGATGAAAGCAAGTACACCTTGACCCTCGGCATGAACCGACTCAAGGGCATGTTCATCCAAGATCCGCGACTGATTGCCGCCGGCGCGCTCGTCTCGCTTATCCCGATCATCGTCTTCTTCTGCTGCTTCCAGCGCTACTTCTTCCGTGGCTTGGAACAGGGCGGACTCAAGGGCTGAGCGGACTGGAAAAAAGGAGATACTCCAATGAAATTCGGAGTCAACTACACGCCGTCGCATGGCTGGTTCCACGCATGGCTCGACCCGGACTGGGACGGCATCGACAACGATCTCAAGCAGATCAGCGAACTGGGTATGGACCATGTGCGCATCTTCCCGATCTGGCCGTATCTGCAACCTAATCGCACTTGGATCAACAAGAAGGGCGTGGCGGATGTGCGCCGCATGGTGCACACCGCCGGCGAGCACGGTTTGGATGCCTATGTGGACGTGTTCCAAGGGCATCTGTCCAGCTTCGACTTCCTGCCTTCATGGCTGGTCACCTGGCATGCGGGCAACATGTTCACCGATGCGGACGCCGTTGCGGCCGAGCGTGAACTGGTCAAGACCATGACCGATGAGCTGTCCAAGGAACCCGCGTTCAAGGGCCTTACCTTGGGCAACGAGGTCAATCAGCTGTCTGACAGGCCGCATCCTACGAAGATGAGCGCCACGAGCCAGCAGATCGATGCATGGCTGAATGCACTGCTTCCGGCCGTTGCCGGCGAAGGGCATAACGCACTGTACAGCGTCAACGATGGCACTTGGTTCATTGACGGGCACCCGTTCACGCCGGTGCAGTCTGCCACCAAGGGCGATATGACCGTGATTCACTCCTGGGTGTTTAACGGTATCGCGCAAGGATACGGCGCTACCAGTGAGGAATGTTCGTCGTACGCACTGTACTTGGCTGAGCTGGCCAAGGCGTTCGGCAAGGATTCCGAGCGTCCGGTGTGGCTTCAGGAAGTCGGTGCGCCGGAGAATGTGCTGGAAACCGACTACACGCCGGAATTCTGCCGCAAGACCGTTGAACGTGCCATGGATTGCCGGAACCTGTGGGGTGTGACGTGGTGGTGCTCGCACGATGTGCCCGCCAGCATGGAAGACTTCCCGTTCTTTGAGCACTCTCTGGGCTTGTTCGACGAGCAAGGCCAGCTGAAGCCGATTGGCCGTACGTTCGGGGAGCTCGCCGCACAGTACCGTTCCGCATTGCCGGCTCAGCCGAAGACCGTCGCCGTGGTGGTTGATGTGGACGAGGCCGGAAACCCGGTGAACCGCAGTGCGCTCGGCCCGGGAGGTTCGGTGTGCGACCTGTGGATGAAGCTGCAGGTGGCAGGCCAGCGCCCGACCATCATCACCTCGCAGGTGGCGGCCGATCAGGCGGAACTCGCGCGTCGCGGCATCCTTGAATTGCACGCCGACGAGCACCCCTACGCCGCCCGCTACTACACTGCGGTTTCGGACCCATCGTTCGAAACGGCTGACTAAACCGATATCCGGTTGTGGAATCATCTACTCCTTGTTCCGCAACCGGATATTTTCAATTGCACTGCGCACAATTACGGTGCGCAGTGCACAACATAAGACCCTGTACTCGCCGAAGAGCGGGAAGAACGAGAAGTTATATACGAGAGGGGGCGCACCCGATGAGCATCAATCACGCCGCAGTGGACCGACTCATTGATTCGATGAGCTTCACGCAGAAGGTTGGTCAGCTGAACCAGCGTCTGTTCGGTTGGAAGTCCGTAGAACGCAATGCCGCAGGACGGCTTGTGGCCTCAGACGAGCTCAAGCAAGAGATCGACCGGTGGGGCGGGCTTGGCGCTTTGTACGGCCTGCTGCGAGCTGACCCGTGGTCGGGCCAGCATTGGGGCAATGGCATACGCCCTGAGGAACGGCCTGAGGCGGTTGCCGTGGTGCAGCAAACCGTGTTGGAGCGCGGTGCACATGGCATCGGCGTATTGCTCAGCGAAGAGGCTCCTCACGGGCATCAGGCGCTGGGCGGCGCGGTGCTGCCCACCAATCTGGGATTGGGTGCCACATTCGATTCGCAAGGAGTGCAGGAAGCGGAAGCCGCAGTCGCCGCGGAACTGGCAGCCAGCGGTATTCATATTGCATTGGTATCCGGTTTGGACATCGCCCGCGACCCGCGTTGGGGCCGTTGCGAGGAATGCTTCGGCGAGGACCCGCTGATGGCCTCCCGCATGTGCGAGGCCATCGTTACCGGTATGCAGGGTGAGCATCGCAGCAAGGTCGGCCGCGGGGGAGTGGCCGTGGTGCTCAAGCATTTGGCGGCGCAAGGCGAGGCTGTGGGTGGCCGCAACGGGCAGTCCGCCGTATTGGGCCCGCACGATCTTCACGAGATTCATCTGCCGCCGGTGGCCGCTGGCGTGCGTGCCGGTGCCTTGGGCTTTATGGCTGCCTACAACGATATCGATTCCGTGCCTTGTTGTGCCAACCCGTGGTTGCTCGAGGATTATCTGCGTGACCAGCTCGGTTTTGATGGCATCGTGATGGCCGATGGTCTGGCCGTGGACCGGCTTGAAGATATGGCCGGCTCCATTCCCGCTGCCGGACGCGCCGCACTGCTTGCCGGTGTGGATGTCTCCCTGTGGGATGAAGGATTCGCGCGCCTCGAAGAATATGTGGATGACGAACAGGTGGCGGCCGCCGTCGATACGGCATTGCGTCGTGTGCTGGAGCTCAAAGCCATGTTCGGTCTCTTGCCCGAAGATGGTGCCGATACCGCCGCAATTGCCATGCCAGATGCCGATGCCATCGCGCAGGCCACTGCGGATGGGCGTGAGCAGGCCAAGCGCATGGCCCGCGAGGCGATAACGCTGATTAATGATGGCCGCTCTGCCGTTACGCTCGACAGCATTCGGGGTGTGCTGACCGATGCCCAAGCCGGCCCTGTGATTGTCGCCGGCCCATTCGCCGACGATTTCGGCTGCTTCCTGGGCGATTACACCGCCCCTCTGCCCGCCGATAAGCAGTCAAGCATCTACCGGCAATTGGTGGCACGCCTTGGGAAAGACCGGGTTTGCTTGGCGGTCAAGCCGAGCGATGTGTCGGCCGATCGGTGGGCGAGTGCGGCAGCCGTGGTATTCGTATGCGGCAGCACCAGCGAACGCAGCTATGACAGTGAATTCGACGACAATGGTGCGGCAAAGGCCGTAGCCGAATACGGTGCCACCTGCGGTGAAGGCGTGGATTTGTCCGACATCCGTCTGCCTTGGCACCAGGATGAAATGCTGGACGAAGTCGTGGCATTGACCACCGCTCCGGTTGTTTCGGTGGTGGTGTGCGGCAGGGCGCATGTGCTGACTCATGTAATAGGTCAATCCGCCGTGACGATTTGGGTCGGATATGCTGGCCAGTATGGTCCGCAGGCCGTGGCTGATGTGCTGATTGACGGTGCCGGTTTGCCGGGCCGCCTTCCCGTAACGCTGCCTGCGCATCCCGCAGCCATTCCGGTTCGATACAACGACCGGCAAAGTGCCGCCCACGTATACAAGGATGCGGCGGAACCGGTATTGCGCGAGTTTGGCTACGGAGCCGGTTCTTTGGCTGGAGTGACGTTTAGTGGGATGCATGCCGATGCCGAATCCCGCGCGAATGAGGTGTTGGTGCAGGTGACGGCACATGCCGGCGACCATAAGACGGCCGGTTCGGTGAACCTCTTCGCACACGTCAGTGGCGGTCGTCGCATCCCACGCTTGGCAGTGCTGGTCGATTCCGTTGCCCTGACGCTTGAGGCGGGCGAAAGCCACGCGGTATCGTTCTCGGTACCCTTTGAACGGCTGATGGACGAAGCTGATGACAATGTGCGTGTGACGTTTGCCCTGACAGCCGCTTTGAATAACGATGATACCCGACATACAGACGACTGCGATACCAGCGTAAGCATCGTGATACATCGCTGACGATGTGCATGAGACAAGTCGGAGAGGGGTATGTTCCGTAAGTCTCATGACCTACTCATTGCGGCCGATATGGTCGGTGGGTGAGAGAAAAAGAGAATGTGGGATATGGCGTTGGTGAAATATCGCCGTATCCCGTGGGCTCAAACCGTCCTACCGGTTTGAGCCCCCGTCTACTCAAGCCGCATAGACGGTTGATTTCCGGCGTGAGTCGGAGGAAATCAAAGGAGATTATGGATGAGATTGTCATCAGGTGATCACGCTGGGCGTGCTTCTGCTCGGACTCGACACAGGAAATGGCTGCGGTCTGGCTTGGCAGCGGTGCTGTCGATGGCCACGCTGGCGGCATTGGCCGCACCGGCAAGCGCCACCGACACCATGCCGTGGGGAGGCCAGTATGCCGATACCAGCCATCCGGAGCAGTCTGCGGGAGCCAACCAGCCATATCAGCATGGCTATACCGGTCTGGATATTCTGAACTGGAACCCGGACGCGGATAAGGACTCGGAATACCTGCGCTCCCGTGTACCGTTGCAGACCCGCATCGCCGCCAACGCCGCGACGCAGAAAGACCCGAACCTGCCGGCCGATACGGAGATGTTCAACCTTGCTGGCGACTACGGCAACGCGTTCTTCGAGTCGTTCCACGACAACAGCGTGTTCTCGCAGTACCTGTTCAACTACTGGCAGTACACGGATTATTACGGTACCTGGCATGGTCAGCCGACTGCGAACGTGCCAAAGAGCCTCTACGACGAGAAGGCCCAGTCTGACTGGACTCAGAAATGGTTTGAGTTCGGTACGTTGAATCTGCCGAATGCCGCATATACCAATGTCGCGCACAAGAATGGCGCGAAGTCGATTGCGACGATCTTCTATTCTGGCAACGACCGAGGAGAACAGACCTATAAGGACCTGCTTCAAGGCAAGCGTGCCGACGGCACCTATCCGGTGGCTGACAAGCTGGTGGAGATTGCCAAGTACTATGGTTTTGATGGTTACTTCGTTAACCAGGAATCCAGTGTGAATTCTGCTGATGTGCCGGCCTACCAAGACTTCATGAAGCAGATCATCGATCAGGGCATTTATATCCAGTGGTACGACTCCGCCACATACCCGAATGGCGGCGTCAGCTATCAAAACATGTTCAACGATGCCAATTCGCCGTGGGTGCAGGATCCGAACAAGGGTAAAATCTCTGATTCGATCTTCCTGAACTACTGGTTCAGCGGCAACATGCTACAAGATTCAGCTGATCACGCCAAGAGCCTTGGCATTGATCCGAAGTACGCGGTATTCGCGGGTATCGAGGCCGGACAGAAGAAATTTGGTAGCATCGCCAGCAACGCGAATTATATGAATGTCAACCTTGACGCTGACGGCAAGCCCTATGTGAGCCTTGCGGCACTTGGCACCGATTTCGTCTCCCACGAGTTGGGTGACGACAAGAAGGTCTACCCGAAGTATCAGAACCAGGTATTCGACCGCGAACGCCGTCTGTGGACTGGTTCGTCCACCGGTGAGAAGGGCACGACGGATATATCTGATCCGTATATTGATGATGGTACGAGCAGCGATAGCTGGAAGGGTTTCGCTTCGCAGATCGCCGAGCGCTCCGTCATCGGCGGTCCGGTCTTCTCCACATCGTTCAACACCGGTCATGGTCTCGAATGGCGAGACAACGGCGAACAGACCAGCAACCAGCAGTGGGGCAATATCAACCTCCAAGACATTCTGCCGACATGGCAGTGGTGGATTGATGCCGATTCCGACCCGCTGCAAGCCGACTTCGACTATGGCAAGAAATATGAAGCGGCACCACGCTTTAACTACACCAAGGTCGGCGGCTACGAAGGCGGCGATTCGCTGGTGTTGAGCGGCAAGCTGTCCAGCGACAACACCGTCCGTCTCTACAAGACCGACTTGAGCGTCGCTGCCGGCTCCAAGGTCGAACTGACCTACAACAAGCTCAACAGCGACGATTCCAAGCTGCAACTCGGCCTCATTTTCGCCGACGACACCAAGACTATAGTGCCGGTGGACATGGCAGACGGTGGGGCAAGCAACGGCTGGAAGACCGCAACTGTAGACCTCTCTCAGTACGCGGGTAAGAAGATCGCCACCCTGGGCCTGATCGTCAAGGCCGGGGCGAACCCAATCGACAATTACCAGGTGAACATCGGCAAGATTACCGTCACCGACGGTGCTGCCTACACGCCGGCTGCTCCGACGAACTTCCAAGTGGAACGCGCCTACGCGAACTCCGACGAACTGACCGTCAAGTGGGATCTCGCCGATTACTCTACTGCCAAGAACTACCTGCTCTACTTGGACAACACCTTCCTCGGTGGCCGTTACGACGACACCCTGTACGTCAAGCACCTGCCTGCCAAGACCGGCACGCTGAAGCTGTACGCCGTGGGTGCGGACGGTTCGCGCTCGCTGGCCGCCGAAGCGCCGCTGAACGAAGAGCGGCCGTGTCTGGCGTGAAAGTCGAACCCGGCAAGGATGGTAACGTCAAGGTCTCCTGGACCAATCCGCAGGTATCCGGCGAGAAGACCGTGACCGTCAAGTCTGACAATGGTTCGTGGCGTTACGCCGCGCAGCCGTACTCCCAGACCGTCAAGGTCTCTGCCGATAAGAGCGAAGCGACGATTCCGAATGCGCCGGTTGACGGTTCCCGCTATGTGGTGACCGTCGATAACGCAGGCGGCACTACCGCCACGGCAACAGGTGTATTTGCCGATGCCACCATTGAGCCGTATCCGGCTTGCTCGGTGACATGGAATGGCGATAGAGTCACTCTGGTCCGTCCGGAGACTCAAGACTGGCGCTACCTCTACATGACCGAGAAGTGGACTGACGAGAACGGTGAAAAGCAGGAGAAGCAGCTGGGTGCCAATTACACCTACTCGCAGAGCACTCCGCCAATCACCGGCATCATCCGTGGTCGCACTACGCCGAGCTCTTACACCAAGTCCATCCCCTCTGGCCATGAACTGTGGGTGCAGGTCGAGGATTACAACGGCAACAAGACCGAACCGGTGAAGATTCAGACCGCCGACGAACTGGCCAAGTGCACGGTCTCTGACCCGACTCAGCCGGATGCCAAGGAGTCCACGCTGACCGCCGTTGACGGCTCGGCCGTGGCCGACGGCAAGGCTACACGTACGATTCAGGCAACGGTCAAGGATTCGTTCGGCAATCCGCTGACCAACGCCGAGGTGGCGTTTACGCTGCCCGAGGGTGTCACGGCCGTTGACGGCAACGCCACTGTCAAGACTGATGCCGCTGGCGTGGCTTCACTGAACGTCGTGTCCACGAAGGTGGGCAAGTACACGGTGAAGGCCGCACTGGGCGACAAGTCCATCGGTGAGGGTGTCGCCATCGAATTCACCAAGGTCGCGGCGACCCCGAACAAGCCCGGCCAGCCGGACAAGCCGAATAAGCCCGGCGACAACAAGCCTGGCCAGAACAACAACAAGAACAATGATAAGAATGGCGCATCGGACTCTTCGCTGAGTAAGACGGGCTCTTCGATTATTGCGATTGTGACTGCCGCAGTGGTGTTGCTCGGAGCGGGCACGGTGGTGCTTCGTGCTCGTAGCAAGATGGAATAGTTTCGCTGCGTATGCGGGTGCGTTGATACCCGTGCCTTAAGCGGGATATGGGGTGGTTGTCCCTGTAGACACCCCCTATATCCCGCTTTTTATATCCGAACATATGCTGAGACCCATAGACTAAAACGTTTTAGTTGTTGATATCATAGGTATTAGAACACAGCTGATTACATGCGGCCCAAAGTGGGAAATAATCTGTTGTAGCGTGGTATTCGCAGCGTGGCTGCAAGGAGGATTATTCATGGGATTTGCTCGCGAGGCATCACCATCGTCCACAGGCACGCAGCGTGTGAGCTTAAAAGACATCGCGGATGAGTTGGGCATTTCGCAAACCGCGGTGTCCTTTGCCATCAACGATCGGCCTGGTGTTTCCGCGGAAACCAAACGACGAGTCAAGGAGGCTGCGGCCAAACTTGGGTGGACGCCGGTCTATGCCGCGCAAGCGTTGGGCTCGTCGAAAACCATGACCATAGGCTTTGCCCCCGCACGCTCCGCACAGGGACTCACGGACGAAACCTTCATGTTGCACTTCATGGCCGGTGTGCATACCTCGCTCAGCCCTAAGGGATACGGCTTGCTGTATCGCCCTTGCCGTTCGCTGAACGAGGAGATGAGCGTCTACAGGGACTGGGCGTCACGCAAGCGTGTGGACGGGGTGATTCTGGTTGATCTGCGAGCCGACGATCCACGCCCGAAACTGCTGAAGGAACTGGGTGTGCGTGCGGTTCTGGCCGGTGGCCCTGATCCGAACAATTATGTACCGTCGCTGTCCATCGATGATTCGCGCACCATGGGCACCGTGCTTGAACATCTGTCGTCACTGGGGCACCGCCGTATCGCCTATCTGTCCGGCGATTCCAATCTCGATTATTCGCAGGGGCGTGTGTCGGCGTTTCGGTCGTTCGCAAAACGGCGCAAACTGGAATCCATCAACATCGAGTTCACGAATTTCGATGCCGAGCAGGCCGCGATGCTTACGCTGGAGATGTTGCGTTCGCCGAAGCCTCCTACTGCATTCATCTACGAGACGGAAATTCTTGCCGCGGCCAGTCTGCATGCCATGGCCGAAGCATATACCACCGGGCAACTGAAAACAGGGGAGGGGCAATCTGCGGGTTATCCGAACGGGTTGCCCGCTATTGTCAGCTTTGAAGACAGCTTTATTTGTGAGGCAGCGTACCCGTCGATTACCTCAGCGCATCGTGACGCCAGTGAATACGGTGCCAAAGTGGCGAAACTGCTGCTCAAAGTGCTCGCCGGCGAACAGGTGAGCGGCAACCGTCGAATCCTCACCCCGAAACTGGTGGTCAGGGACAGCACGGCCAAACCCTGTAACTCCTGTGGAATATAGAAACCACCGATTCTGAGTCAGCACTTCCAATCCATACGACGTTGGCCCTCGTTATCAAGCGGGGGCCAACGTCGTTGAAGGAGGAGATAAGAAGGCTAAGATATTGCCGGTCAGGCCGCGTTCTTGACCGCGGTGGCGATGGACACGGCCGGGTCGAGGAACGGAATCAGCGTGGACTGGAAGGCGTGGTACAGGTCGGACTTGCCCGGCCAGACCGTGCCGATCACGTGGTTGTTCTTGTCAAGCTGGTGGAACCATGATCCGCCTTCGTGGTCGATGACGTGCTCGTCGACGTAGCGGGCGAATGTGGCGTACCAGTCGGCATATCGTGCCTCGCCGGTGGCGGCGTGCAACGTGGCGGCGGTGTTCAACGATTCGGCCGCCGTCCAATGCATGCGGTCGGTGACCACCGGCATGCCGTTCCAGTCGGTCGTATAGACGAGTCCCTGCGCGCCGTCGACGTTCCATGCGTCGGCCACGGCACGCGCGAACAGGTGTTCGGCGGCGTCGACGTACGGCTGTGCTCCGTCAAGGTTGGCAAAGGAGCTCAACGCCCACTGCGTGATCAGGCGGGCCCATTCGATGCCGTGACCCGGCGTGGCGCCGTACGGCTTGAACTGATCATCCTTCTTGTCGACGTTGCATTCGAGGTCCAGCGACCAATCGGACTTGAAATGTTCGGGGATGCGCCACTCGTTGTGCTTCGCCCAGCCGATCACATGATCGATGATGCGTCCGGCGCGTACTCGATAGGCGTTGTCTCCTGTGGCATCCGCCACGGCTAGGAATGCCTCGGTGGTGTGCATGTTGGCGTTGAGACCACGGTACGGGTCGAGCTCGGTGAATTCGGTGTTCCAGGTATCGACGGCCAAACCGATTTCGTCATCCCAGAAATGCTTGTCATACGTGGCAAGCGCCTCGTCAAGCAGTTCCTTGGCACCCGGACGTCCGGCCAGCAGGGCAGAGGATGCGGCGAGTATCACGAAGGCATGCGCATAGCAGACCTTGCCCGGAGCATGGGTGCCGTCCGCGAACACCTGCGGATACCAGCCGCCGTGCTCGTCATCGTGCAGAATGCCGGTCAATCCCCTGAGCGCCGCGTCGGCCAGCTCGCCCGCACCCGGGTATCCGAGCATGGCGCCAATCGAGTACACATGGGCCATACGGCTGGTGATCCACGTTTCGACGCCGTGTGAGGGGTCGAGGGTGCCGTCGGCGTTCAGCCAGCCGGAACCGCCATCCGGCGCTGGGAAGCCTTTGCCGAACTTCAGCAGCTCGTAGGTTTCGGAAGCCATGAAAATGCGGTTGGCTTCGGTGCCGAGCGTATAACGTGGGTTATTGGTCATAATGATTGTTCCTTTCCTTAATGAGAACATGCGGTGGGTGCGCGATGAGCATGCGGCGGACACGTCTTAGTGCTTCACGTGAATGTCGAAATAGTCCATGACCAGTTCGCAGAACATCATATTCGACCAGCTGAACCATTCGCGCGTGTACTTGGTCGGATCGTCCACGTCGATGCCTTCGTGCATGAGATGTGTACCGGCGTCGGTGGTTACAAGACGGTCGAGGATATGCGCCTTGAAGTCCTTGTTGTCACTGGTCATCGCCTCGATAGACAGGGCGATGGGCCACACATAGTGCGGCGGGGTGTGCGGTGAGCCGATGCCCTTGAGATACTCGCCCTCGTAATAGTACGGGTTTTCGTCGCTGAGCAGCGTGCGTCGGGTCGCCAGATAGGTCGGATCGTCCGGTGCACAGTATCCCAAGTAAGGGGCCGCCATCAAGGAGGGCACATTGCTGTCGTCCATGACATTGACGTGACCCAGGCCGTCGGTCTCGAACGCGTAAATCGTCTCTCCATTGCGGTTCGTCGTCTTGGCGTGGTTTTCGATGCCTTCGGTGATGGTGCGGCGCAGCTCGCCGGCGCGTGCGGCGATATCGGCATCATCCAGAATCTCACCGCCGAAGATGCGTTCCAGATAGCCCATCACCACGGCGGCGAACATGTTCGAGGGCACCAAATAGTGGTAGGTGCAGGCGTCGTCGCTGGGGCGGAAGCCGGACCAGGTCATGCCAGTGTACGCCACCGGCAACCCCTTGCCATCGTTGCTCAACGATTCGGTGGGAATGTCCGTGTCGCGGATGAAGAAATACGGGGAGTTCTCGTGATGCTGTTCGGTCTCGAAGACGTCAAGAATCTTCTTGACGCCGGCAATGAATTCGTCATTGAAATGATCGGTGTTGCCGGTGTTCGCATACAGCATCCAAGCCAGCTGAATGGGGTAGCACAGCGAGTCCACCTCGTACTTGCGCTCCCAAAGCCAGGGACTGGAGAAGTCGGACTGATCATCCTTGTCCCAGGAAGCGCCGTTCGGCTCCTCGTTGAAGGCGTTCGCATACGGGTCGATGGTGATGTAGCGGAACTGCTGCCGCACCAGACCGGCGATCAGGCTCGCAATGTCGCCGTCTTCGGCGGCAAGGGCCAGATATGGGCGCAATTGTGCGGTCGAATCACGCAGCCACATGGCCGGGATATCGCCGGTGAGCAGGAATGTGGTGCCGTCGTCATGCCGTTTGACCGTGGTGGTCAGGGTATCGGCAAAGCATGCGTTGAAGTTCTCGGCCCAGGCGGCGTGTTCGGTGCCACACAGATCCGTGATGTGCTGCATGAAATCCGAGACCGACTTCGGTATCGCGGTGGTCGTCATAAATTCAACTTCTTTGTTTGAGGGATATACATATCAAGGGAGCAGCATTATTCTAAACCGCTTTAGTTGAAGACACGCGGAAGGATGTGAAGAGCGCGGTTCTGAGTGCACCAGGAGACGATGCTTTCGTCCGCGTCCTTGCAGGCGACGACGCATCCCCATTTTCGTCTTTTCCTGTCTCCGTTGGACATCGGTTGTTTTGTCTTTCTCTGCTTCTTGAAAAACCATTAGAAGAAAGAGTAATTGCCTACGCCGGTGATTTTGAATAAGGTGCCGCCCTGCGGCCTCGGGGATTCTATTTTTCGGGAAAATCGGGATTGTTCAGGGCTCTTGGAGTGGCTTTGATTGGAATTTCAACGATTTCCAGTGATCTGTTTCCTGATGTCACATCCCAAAGAAGAAGCATCATGCGCATGTCACCTTCGCAGGTGCGCATGATAACTGTAGTCATACGTCCAAGTTTCGCATTGCCCCACGTCATTCGCCGATGACGTCGATATCAGTGCCGGCGCTGCTGCTTGTGCTCGAGCTGGAGGATTTGGACTTGGAACTGCCGATACTGTTGCCGGATGAGCTGCTGGAGCCTGTCGAACTGTTGCCGGATGGGCTGCTGGAGCCTGTCGAACTGTTGCCGGATGGGCTGCTGGAGCCTGTCGAACTGTTGCCGGATGGGCTGCTGGAGCCTGTCGAACTGTTGCCGGAACCCGTTGAGTTCGAGCCGGAGTTTCCGCCGGTTCCTGAATTGGTGTTGCCGTTGGTCTCCGTGCCGCTGTTGGTGCCGGATTCGGTATTCGTGTTGCCGGAGCCAGTACCGGTGGAGCCGGACGAATCGGTGGAACCAGACGAACTATCGGAGTTGGACGACCCTGAGGGAGCGGAGTCGTTCTCGGTCGTGGTGCCGTTGCTCTTCGGTGTATTGGTGTTGTCCGTTGGCGTGTGCTGGGGAGTCGATGGGGACTCGGTTTGCTCGGGCGAAGGCGTGGTGACTGTGGGGGAGATCCAGTCGCGCACTACGCTGTCCGTGCCGTTGCCTTGGGTGATGAGCAGCACGATGCCGGCCGTTACGGCAACGGCCAACAGGCCGGATACCACGGTTACGATAACAGCTGTGCGCTTGGGATTGCGGCGTGATGCGCGCAGTTCCTTGACGGAATACGTGTGGCGCGAACGCTGTGCAGTCGGGCGAGAAACAACCTCGCGAGGTGTGCGACGGCCCGCAGCTGGTGCAGAGGCGGTGCCGAGGCCGGTGGTCGCTTCACGTGTAGCGGGTGTGGAAGCGGTGCCGAGGCTGGTAGTAGTTTCACCTGCCGCGGCTGCAGCAACCATGGTGTTTTCGGGATTTTCGCTGGCTGCCGCTTCAACCCGCGCGGGTCGATCGATATCGTCGCTCTGTTGGGCATCCGCCGCATCGCCGGAGGCTGCAGGAAGTTTCGTTTCAGATGTGGGTGAGGAATCATTGCTACCGGCATCCGATTCGCCGTGCTCGGCGGCGTCATCATCCGTGGAACCGACGCTCTGAAGCTTTTCCCCAGAAGCCTGCAACACGTTTTGGTAGATGTTGGTGGCGACTGCGGACACGATGTAGCTGGCCGCGGCGCCAATCACCGAACCTGCGATGCCGATCTTCGACGCCAACAGGAATGAGGTGACGGCAGCAAGGGCTCCGGCCACGATCGAGGAAATGGAAAGACCTTCGAAAAACTTCTTCACGCATACGACGGTAGATGTCTGTGCTTGAAGGTTGCTGAAGGCCCTCTGAAAGTGACGAAATGCTTACAAGTGCCCTGCAAAACCTTCACATAGAGCCTATACGCGTTGCGTATTGTGGCGCTATATGGCCGGTTTCGTCATAGGCTCAACCGGCACAACACGATTGAACGACTATGCCCACACGAAGCTATCGGTGCCGGCCGCCAATTCGAAATGCAGCTTGGCGATACCCAGTCCGATTTCCGGCTGTACGCCTTCCAATGCTTCGGCCCTTACCGTGCGGCCGTCCGCGAGCAGCGTGAAACGGAACGGCTGCTTGCCCAACGCGCTGGGCGCGAGCATCGAAGCCTCAACGCCCCGCTTGAACCAGTCGGGTGCATTCGCGTAATCGCCGGTTTCTACGGCTCCCAGTTCCTTAGCCGGTTTGCTGCGATGCGGCCGGCCGGGGCGGTTGCCATGCCCGAGCGCAATGGCGGCGGGCATACGTTCCCCTTCGGCGAGCGTCCACGCGCCGTCATGATCAGCGGTCTCATGCAGTACCACCCATGAGGTGTCGAGTCCAAGAGAGACGGCAGTCAATGCCAGCAATTGCCCGGCATGCCCGACCTTCTCGTCCAGTATGGCCTCATTGCTAGGCGAGTCAGTACCAATCAGCGCAATAAGATTGTGGACATTCTTGAACCGGCCATAGTGGGTCGGGCAGCCCCCGAATGCGTCATCGACATCATGGATGAGTTGAATATCGAGTCCTTGCTTGGCGTTGGCGGCGGCAATGGCCTCATCAAGGGTATTCACCTGTTCCGCGGTGAGCGGTTCGTCGTTGTAATCGCGCACGGCATGGCGTTTCTGCATGGACTCAAGCAGATTCATGCTGATTTCCTCCTCATGATGACGGCGACACAACACGCCGCAAACGTCACCATGATAGTGACGGCATTGGGCAATTAGTTACGATGCAGCGAATATTTGGTCGGTTTGATGACCGACATCAGCACGGCGGCGAAAATCAGCGCAAAACCGACCAACGAACTCCATAGGATGCGCTCGCCCCAGAACAGTGCGGAGAACGATACGGCAAACAGGCTCTCCGTGCACATGATGATTGACGCTTGCGATGCCGGCACGTGGGCCAGGCCGATATTTTGCATGATTTGCGCGCTCATCGTGGCACCAAGGAACAGATACAACACGCTGGCCACCACCGGAGGTGCCAGCCATCCTGCATCAGGCGCGGGTTCGGTGGCCAACGCGCCGATAAAGAACAGGATTCCGGCCACGCTAAATTGCACGAAGGTGACGGCAATCGGATCAAAACGCTTGGTATAGACGCCCAGACAGGTCAGGTTGAAGGAGAAAATAACCGCCGTGGCGATGGTAAGCCAGTCGCCGGAACTCAAGGAGAGCGAGCCTCCCGGCTTCAACGACACGAAACCAACGCCGGTCAGGCAGATCACGCCGGCGACCAGATTGATGGCTCTCGGCTTGGTTTTGGAGATAATCCATGTGGCGAATGGGGTAATGACGCAATAGGCAGCCGTCAGAAAAGCGCTGCGACCCGGTTCTATGGTCTGCAATCCAATGGTCTGCGTGATCATCGTGCCCCAATAGGTCAGCCCGACCACCAGCGCCGGCACGATGATCTTTGGCGTCAGGTATGGCACGATGTGCTTGTGGAATAAAGCCAGCATGCACATGCAGGCGCCGAACATGCGAAGGGCCATCAGCCATTGCGCCGGGATCGCCGTCATGGCGAATTTGGCGAGCAGATAGCTGCCTCCCCACAGCGCAGCGCAGGCCAGCAACATCAGACGGGCGAGATTCGGCGGAAAACTACGTGACCAACGACTACGCAGCCGGTTGCAGCGCTCGATCAAACCCATCACACACTCACCTTAGAAAAAACGGAAAACTTGTGGCTCTCTCGGCTCTCAGATTACGGGAACTACCAGTCAAAAAGAGGATTCTGCGAGCCTTGCGCTCCGGCGGTGAACGGCGAATGAAAGCAGTGTGAAGGTGAGGTTACTCACAGCGAACATCCGTGCCGGCAGCGAAGAAAACCGCTACCCTTGAGAGTGGAACAACACGTCGTACTCATACCCATGAAAGGATTCGACATGGCAGTCATCACTCCGGAAATCAAGGAATTCATCCAGAACAACCTCGGCTGGATCACCACCATCTCTAAGGACGGCGAACTGGATCTCGGCCCGAAGATGTCCCTGTTCGTGCTGGACGACACCCACATTGCCTACCACGAGCGCACCGCTAGCCAGCACTACGAGAACCTCAAGAACGGCTCCCCGCTGGTCATCGCCTTCGCCAACCTCGAGAAGAAGCAGGGCTACCGCTTCCGTGGCAACGTGGTGCTGCACGTTGACGACGATATCTACAACGAGCAGGTCAAGGTCGCCGAAGAAAAGGGCACCAAGAAGCCGGCCGTGATTCCGGTGCTCGAAGTCACCGAAATTCAGAACCTGGCTTCCGGTCCGACCGCCGGCAAGACCATCGTCAAGGACTGATTGGTTCCTTCCGTTGGGGCAGACTACACCTGTTCTCTCTCAGTCTCGCTTCGCGAGCTAGCTCCCTCATCAGAGGGAGCTTTATTGTTTCTGGGTGCGTAGGACGAGGTGCCGGCCTTGCGCATCCGTGGTGGCAAACAGATAGGTGTGGCCGCCGTCCTTGAGTTTGAGTTTGTTGCGCAATTGCGTCACGGAAAGCGGGAAGTTGCGCACGGCGATATTCGCATGCGTAAGTCCGGCCAAAGCCTGCTTCAGCTCCTGTTTGTTCATCGTGGCGATTGATTCGATGGCGAACGATCGTCCGTGGAATCCATCAACGGGTTTTGCTGATACGAAGAGATGACTGTTCGGTCCAATCGGGTGAACGTCGAATCGTTGGCTGATCACAGCGAAACAACCGGCCTTCATGATGGAGGCATTGGGCTCATAAAGATACTGCCAACGGTCGGCTCCGATAGCACCTGTGCGAGTGCCGGCCAATGGCTCTTCGCCATCACTGCTGGCATGCGCAATACCGTCGGTATCCTCGGTACTACCATGGTTCGCCTCATATTCCAATATTTGCTCATCGTTGACGCATACCACGCGAGGCGCCGCGCAGCGTTCGCGCTCCAGCACGAGCAGCAGTTCCTTGCATTCGTTGCCGGTGGAGATGATATGCACCTCGTGCACCGCGCCCGCAAAATCATTGACGGTCTTATGCCAATCAAGCATGGGGGAGAGCTTGACCATGACGAGGGGAGCCTTGGCGAGCAACAAGTCCTGCAAGGCCAGTACATCAGGCGTGCAGTCGGCAATCGCATACGTGCGTGAGCCGTGATCGTCACGGCGCGCCGGATCTAGAAAAATCATGGAAACCGGGGCAAGCTGCCTCAACACCGCCGTGGAATCGTCATTGATGACCTCGGCGTGAGCAAGCGCAAGCAGCGGAAAATTATGACGGGCGATATCGCAAAGATTGGATTGCCGTTCCACATAGGTGGCATGGCCGAACACCCGAGCCATATACGAGAAATCAACGCCGAACCCACCGGTAAGGTCAACCAGAGAAGTCGAGTCGGATGCATCAGCATCAGCGAGCTGGTTTTCCAGCAAATGTTGGGCGAGCCGAGCCTTGTACTGGGCAGTGAACTGTGAAGAACACTGTTCCATAGGCACTTGCGGAGGGAAAATCAGGCCATCGCAAGCCGCCCAATCAGGCAATTTCACCGAAGCGCGTTGCCAGCCAGCTATTTGCTCCAAGGCAAACGACAGATCAATGCCATCGCCACGTTTGGCATGCAAAGCCACATCGCGCACATCCTCACAGCGATGCTTGGCGATAAACGCCCAGGTCGACTCAGAAATCTCCATGCGGCCATTCTAGGGGTCATGGTGAGATGAATACGTCAGACATCCGCAACAAACGAGGTGACAGGCCAATGATTGATGAAGTGATGATGCTGCGCCACGGCCGCACCCAATACAATCTCGAACATCGTTTGCAAGGCCAAATCGATGTGCCGCTCGACATCGTAGGCCAATGGCAGGTCGACCAAACCGGATTCGCGCTCGCCTCACGCTATTACTGGGCCAAGGTAAACCGTCTGGCCTCTCATCCCGAAGCCATCGCGCAGCCCGGACCGGATGCCGCGGAACGTACCGATATTCACCAATATGAGGAAGCTCCGGCAGCCGGCCGGCGCATGGTGGTATTGACCAGCGATCTGTTTCGCGCGCAACAGACCGCTCACGCCTTTGCAGATGTGTTGGGATTGCCGGTGGTCTGCGATCGCCGTCTTCGCGAACGCAGCTTTGGTGAATGGGAAGGCCTGACCCGCGCTGAGATCAAAGCCGTGGCCGCTGAGGACTACGCCTCCTGGAAGCACCACACTGGCGGGGAAACCAAACACGGGGTGGAAAGTCGCGCCGAAGTCGGCAAGCGCGGAGCCGACGCAGTGCGCGCATTGGTCTGTGATTCGGCTTATGCGGATGACACGCCCACCACGCTTATGCTGGTCACCCATGGCTCATGGATTACCGCCACCATTGCCAATCTGCTTGATCTGGATCCTGACGGTATGAACGCGCTTGGTGCCATGCGCAACGCCTGTTGGTGCCGACTGAAAGTGCGTCACAGCGTCAATGGCCAATCGACGGAGCAGCCACTGTGGGAGCTGGAAGAATACAACAAGGCACCCGCCATTGCCGATTGCGCAGACTGGGAGAACGGGCCCGCCGACCTGCGCGGACCGCACATGCCAGGCTGGCAGCCGATTGTGTGGTGACCGGATACGTTAGTCGCCATATCCGCATGGCACAACCGCATATCGGCTGTTGGCGTGGGGACATGGAACACAGTATGAACGCGTTCGCCGCAAATTCAAACGGTAGGTTTAGACTATTCTCGGTTTGGAACCGTACAGCGATAGAACAGTAGGAAAGCGCGAAAGGCGGGTGAGACGACATGCTGAGAATCTTCAGCTCAATCAATGGCCAAGTGGAGCAGATCGAGAAACCGGAGAACGGCTCTTGGCTGTGTCTCAGTGAACCCACTGATGTGGAACTTGCCACCGTCGCCTCGCAAACCGGCATCGATCTGGCTGACCTGCGCGCCCCCCTGGATGACGAGGAACGTTCACGTGTGGATGTCGAAGACGAATACACGATGATCATCGTCGATATTCCCACCGTGGAAGAACGCGGTGGCCGTGACTGGTATGAGACCATCCCGTTGTCGATTATCGTGACCGAGAATCTCATCATCACCGTCTGCATGCAGGACACCCCCGTGCTTCATCCGTTCATGGAAGGCACCATCCGCGGCTTCAACACCTTCATGCGCTCGCGGTTCATCCTGCAGATTCTGTACCGCAACGCCACCATGTACCTGCGTTACCTGCGTATCATCGACCGCGAAAGCGACAAGCTCGAATTGAAGCTTCGCCACTCCATGCAGAACCGTGAAATCGTGATGCTCATGGAGCTGAGCAAGACCTTGGTGTACTTCACCACGTCACTGAAATCGAATGAAATCGTGATGGAGAAGCTCACCACGTTAAGCCGAATCAAGCAGTATCCGGACGATGAGGATCTGCTTGACGACGTCATCACCGAAAACAAACAGGCTATCGAGATGGCCAACATCTACAGCGGCGTTCTTGCGAACATGACCGATGCATTCGCCTCGATCGTGTCCAATAACCTGAACAATGTGATGCGCATCTTCACCATCATCTCCATCACGTTGTCCATTCCGACCCTGATTTTCTCGATGTACGGCATGAACTTCCAAGGAGGCATGCTCGGCATGCCGTTCAGCGATAAGCCGTGGGGATTCATCACGATTGTCGTCATTTCGGTGGCGCTCTCGATTCTGGTCACTTGGTTCCTCACCCGTTCGCGCATGTTCAAATAAGCCGGTTCATCCATGACCAACTGGTTCCGTTTGCGCCGCCGCATCCGCACCCGTCTGGTTGCGGGGATTGCTGCTGCTTTGGGCTTCGCGCTGATGCTGTCTGGATGTGGTCAGATTCAGGTGACCACGGTCAACGGTTCGCCGGAAGGACCAACGCTTGCAATTGGCGTTGCTGCGGATGAGCCGGCAATAGGCGCGTGGCATGACGGCACCTATGAGGGATTTGACATTAGCGTCGCCAAATATGTGGCGGCCAAACTCGGCTATGCGAACAAGCAAATCGTGTTCAAGCAGGTACGGCCCGCAAACCGGGCGTCGATGCTGAACAACGGGCAAGTGGATATGGTCGTCGCATCCTGGGCGATTACCGATGGTTCCAAGGCAGAAGCGGATTTTGCCGGACCCTACTTGCGCACTGGTGTGGGTCTGTTGATCAGGACTGACGACCGAGCTGATTTTGCGCAGGCGGGTGACGGCATCGGTGACATCGCCGACCGCATGGTGTGCATAGTGAAAGGCGATGATACCGCCGACCTGTTCCGCGCGAACCATCCCAAGGCCCAATTCCAGGAACGGGACAGCTACGCGCAATGCGTCACCGCGGTGCAGGTCGGATCAGCAGATGCCATCGCCTCCGACATGGCGGTGCTGTCCGGTCTGCGACAGGCCAATGGCCCGCAATATATGACCGTGCTGCAGGATGAGGGCTCGGTCGAATACGGTATCGCCGTAAGCCAAGGGACTCCACAGTTGGCGCAGAAAATCTCGGAAGCGCTCAAGGACATGATCGCAGATGGCAGCTGGGAGTCCGCGCGGGCTGAATTGAAGCGGCAAACTCGGCTTACGGTCACACGGGAAGTCGACCCGCAGGCCATCGTCTCGGATGCTGAATAACGATTGACGACGTGTCCAGTTGCGCGGCTACCTTGCTGATTTATGAGTGACAACGAGAAGAGCACGCAAACCGAAGAGCCCAACTTCCGCTACAACGCCGCGCTGGCGCAGGATATCGAGAACAAATGGCAGAAGATCTGGGATGAGAAAGGCACCTTCTGGGCCGCCAACGTCAATGGCGATCTGAAGGACGGCAAAGGTCGCAACGCCGAAGGCCGCACCGCCTACTTTGCCATGGACATGTTCCCATACCCGTCCGGCAAGGGCCTGCACGTAGGTCATCCGCTGGGCTATCTGGCCTCCGATGTGGTGAGCCGTTACCACCGCATGAAGGGCGAGAACGTCCTGCACGCCATGGGCTATGACGCTTTCGGTCTGCCTGCCGAGCAGTACGCCGTCCAGACCGGCCAGCACCCGCGCGTGACCACAGAGGCGAACATCGCCAACATGAGCCGCCAGCTGCACCGCATGGGCCTGAGCTTCGACAACCGCCGTACCTTCGCCACCATCGACCCCGGTTATGTGCGCTGGACCCAGTGGATCTTCTCGCGCATCTACGATTCCTGGTATGACGAGGACGCCACCAACCCCTCTGGTTCCAAGGGCTCCGCACGCCCCATCGCCGAACTCGTTGCCAAGTTTGAATCCGGCGAGAAGGCCATTCCAGGTCACGAGTCCGACGGCAAGAAGTGGGCCGACCTCGACCAGGCCGAACAGCAGGACATTTTGAACGACTTCCGCCTGGCCTATATCTCCAAGTCCCCGGTCAACTGGTGCCCGGGTCTGGGCACCGTGCTGGCCAACGAGGAGGTCACCGCCGAAGGCAAGTCCGAGCGAGGCAACTTCCCGGTTTTCCAGCGTGAGCTGCGCCAGTGGTCCATGCGCATCACCAAGTACGGCCACCGCCTGATCGAGGATCTCGATGGCATCAATTGGCCTGAGAAGGTCAAGCTCATGCAGCGCAACTGGATCGGCGAATCCCACGGCGCTTCCGTGCACTTCACCGTGGCCACCGCCGATGGCAGCAAGGACATGGAAATCTACACCACCCGTCCCGACACGCTGTTCGGCACCACGTTCGCCGTCGTTTCCCCGGAACACCACCTGCTGGAGAACGTACCTGCCGAATGGCCGGCTGATGTGCCCGAGGATTGGAAGGGCGGCTATGCCAACCCGGTCGAGGCAGTGAAGGCCTATCGTTTGGCTGCTGAGGCCAAGACCGCCAAGGACCGCGTTGACGAAGCCGGCGAGAAGACCGGTCTGTTCACGGGCCTGTACGCCACCAATCCGATTACTGGTGCTAAGCTTCCGCTGTTCACCGCTGATTACGTCCTGATGGACTACGGCACCGGTGCCATCATGGCCGTGCCTGGCGGCGACCAGCGCGATTACGACTTCGCCGTGAAGTTCGGACTGCCGGTCATCTACACCGTCAAGCCTCTGCCTGAATCCGGCGACGACCTAGCCAACTATGAGGGCAAAGCGCCGTTCGTCTCCCATGACGGCATCGTGATCAATTCTTTCGTCGAAGCCACCGCGGCCAAGGGCGACGCTCTCTCCCTCGACGGCCTGCGCGTGGACGACGCCATCGCCAAGGTCAACGCCTGGCTCGAGTCTGCCGGCATCGGCAAGGGCACGGTGAGCTATCGTCTGCGTGACTGGCTGTTCTCCCGCCAGCGCTACTGGGGTGAGCCTTTCCCGATCGTCTACGGCGAGGACGGTACCCCGCATCTGCTGCCGGATTCCGCGCTGCCGATCAACCTGCCCGACGTGCCTGACTATGAGCCGCGCACCTTCGATCCGATGGACGCCGAATCCGACCCGGAGGCTCCGCTGAGCCGCAACGAGGACTGGGTCAAGGTCGAACTTGACTTGGGCGATGGCGTCAAGACCTACTACCGCGACACCAACACCATGCCGAACTGGGCCGGCTCCTGCTGGTACTACATGCGCTACATCGACCCGACCGACACCAAGCACATGGTGGAGAAGGACGAGTTCGACTACTGGATGGGTCCGAACCACAACAAGTATTCGGGTGACGAAGGCGGCGTGGATCTGTACATCGGCGGCGTCGAGCACGCTGTGCTCCACTTGCTCTACTCCCGCTTCTGGCACAAGGTGCTCTTCGACCTCGGTTACGTGGATTCGGCCGAACCGTTCCACAAGCTGTTCAACCAGGGCATGATTCAGGCCTACGCCTACACCGATGACCGTGGCCAGTATGTGCCGGCCGACGAGGTCGTGGAAGGCGAACCGGACGCTTCCGGAGAACCGACGTTCACATGGAACGGCGAACACGCCAACCGCGAGTTCGGTAAGATGGGCAAGTCCCTGAAGAACATCGTGACCCCGGACTACATGTACGAGAACTATGGCGCCGACACCTTCCGCCTGTACGAGATGAGCATGGGCCCGCTGGACGAGTCCCGCCCGTGGAACACGCGCAACGTGGTCGGCGGCATGCGCTTCCTGCAGCGTCTGTGGCGCAACGTGGTGAACGAGACCACCGGTGAGGTGCACGTGTCCGAGGAAACCCCGGACGAGAAGACCCTGAAGCTACTCAACAACACAATCGCCGAAGTGACCGCGGAAATGGAGGGCATGCGCCCGAACACCGCCATCGCCAAGCTGATTGTGCTCAACAACCACCTGACCGGCTTGAAGGCCGTGCCGCGTGCCGCCGTCGAGCCGCTGATCCTGATGCTCGCTCCGATCGCCCCGCACATCTGCGAGGAAATGTGGAACAAGCTCGGCCACGCCGATTCCCTGTCCGCCGAGCCGTGGCCGGTGGCTGATGAGCGCTACGTGGGTCACGACACCGTGACCGCCGTGGTGCAGATCAAGGGCAAGGTACGCGCCAAGCTCGAAGTGCCGGTCGACATCGACCCGGCCGATCTCGAGAAGCAGGCGCGTGCCGCCGTCGCCGACCGTCTTGGCGGCAAGGAGCCGCGTAAGGTGATTGTCAAGGCCCCCAAGATCGTCTCCATCGTTCCCGCTGAGTGACGCTCATTGTGGATAACTTCATAAGCTAGAACCACATACCCCATTTCAGCTAGACAAACGCCCATGAATCCATCAGCGTGGATTCATGGGCGTTTTTCGTAACCGCAAGACCATCGATGCCAACCGCCGACTGCGAGACCTGTGCAGGGCGGAAGAAGCCATGCCCGTTCCTCGGTCAAGCTTTGGGGCCAGCGGCCGAGCGGCGGCTGGGCCTCCCCAGCCACCACCTCAGCCGAGTCGCGCAAAATCTATTGATATTCCTCCGGCAGCGGCTGTCTCGAGCCGCTCGTCCGCTCGATCCAAAAACGGCCGACAATCACTATCCGATTTGATAGGCGTACGTTCTACGGATGCTGCCGATGGTGCAGTCCATCGTTTACGGGACAAGCCGCGGCTGACGTTCAATGTCCATCAGGCCCTGGCCGTCGTGCTGTTATTGGTTGCCGCGCTGGGCATCAGTCTGACCCTGTTGATTCAACAATCAATGCATTTGGCCGCGCTATCGAATGTTGCCGTCGAAACCCCTAACAATGCCAATGCAACGCAGCAGAGGCCGCAGTCTTCCTCCGATTCGGACGAGATGACCGATGTCGAGCCGGATCCTGAGCAACTCCCGGAAACACAGACGGATGAGAACAGTGCCGTAACCGTTGATGATGGGCTTGTTGACATCAACACCGCCGGTCTGGCGGAATTGCAAACCATTACGGGTGTTGGCCCGGTGACCGCTCAGCGCATCATCGATTATCGCAAGACAATCGGCCGATACGCCTCGGTTGATCAACTGCTCGGCGTCAAGGGCATTGGCTCGAAAACCTTGGAGAAGATACGAGGGCAGGTGACAGTCAGATGAGCATGGATTGGGCGTTGCGGGAGCAGGGGAGCCACGATTGGCGCATGCTGCCGGTCGCCTTGACCATGTGGGCGGCGAGTCTGGGCTCGCATAGCGCGTTTGCCTGGTGGTCGGAGCGCGAGGCTGATGCGTTGCCCTCGGATGGCATCGGTTGGGAGCGTTTGCTCCCGGGCGGCATGGCGTGTCTGGTGTTGATATTGGTAGTATTGCTGGCCCATCACCTACGCATGCGCTGGCCCGGTGTACTGGCTGTCTGTATTGCGGCGGCGTGCGTCGGCAGCATGACGACGATTGCGGCAGACACCATCGCCTGGCACGATCCGGCAATGACCCAAGCTCGGCAATCCAGCGTGCAGAGTGCGATTACGGCTACAGTGACGGCACCTGTGGTCGCTTCGGACCAGCGTGGTTATGACTGTCAGGCGGATGTGCGATTCAGCGTCATCGTGATTGGAGGAACGGATAGGGGCTCGGTCGCCAAAGCGCGCGTGTATGCCGATGACCCGTATTGCGCGCGCATGCATAGGGGCGCGGCGTATCGTCTGGTGGGCACTTTGCAGCAGGCGAGGTATGGCCGCATGCCATTATGGCTGCTGGTTGATGGCAGCCAGCCGTTGGCGCAGGTGAGAGATCCGCCGCTACATTATGCGTTGATATCCCGCATGCAGCAGGAGTTTTTCATGGTTACCGAGCAATTGCCCGATCAGGGTCGTGTGCTGGTGCCGGGATTGACGATGGGTGTACTTGGGCAGGATTATGTCGGCACGGATTCGCAATCCATGCCGATTCACGCCACGTATGCGAACATACTTGAAGACCGGTTCCGCAAATCGGGAATCATGCACCTGATGGCCGTATCCGGCGGCCATTTTGTACTGCTGGCGGGACTGGTCCGTCGGCTTGGCAGGTGGCTGCTGATGGACCGGCGGCTGACCGCAGTGATGATCGCAAGCATGTACGTGCTGTTGGCTGCGGCGATGTTCCCCGGTGATTCGGTCACCCGTGCACTCATCATGGGCATGATGGGTGCCGCATCGCATGCGATGGGTCGGCGATCCCAAGCGTTGAGCGCCCTGTGCTGGACGGTGGTTGGGGTGTTGGTGGTGAGTCCGGGTATGTCGACCAGTTACGGCTTTGCACTGTCTTCGGCGGCAGTGCTGGGCATAGTGCTGTTTGCCGGGCGGTTGAGTCGCGTACTGGGGCATGTATTGCCGCATAGTCTTGCGGAGATGATGGCGATGACCATCGCTGCACAGCTGTTCACTCTGCCAATTCAGGTGCTGATGGAACCGGAATTGCCGTTATTGTCCGTACCGGCGAACCTACTGGTAGCGCCATTCGTGGGGCTGTCCACCATCACCGGCTTGATGTCGTTGGCTCTCGCATGGTGCATGCCGTGGTTGGCGGGCGTGTTCGCATGGGTGTCGTCATGGGGCACATTGGTGATGGAACGTGTGGCGATGTGGCTGGGAAGCAACGAGATAGCCACACTGCCGTGGAAAGATGGCGTGGTCGGCGCTGCGCTGATACTGCTGGCGGAGCTGGGCATAGGAGCCTTGTTGGTGCTGGTTACTCGTCAAGTGAAGCGTGTACGGCAGCCGGAAGCCGGTCTTCCCGGTATGCGCTTCGGTTCGGTATGGCGGGTGCGCCTGACTTTGTGGATCGAGGAATCTCGGCGGCTCTTGTCCGGTGATTCTTCGTGAAAGAAGATGCCCGCGTATGAGGTCGAGGAATAGACCGGATTGGCATACATTGTCCAACCTGTGTGGCGAGATGGGGGCATGGCGAAAACAGTAGCGAATGCACCGGTGACCGTGGTGCCCGGAGGCGACTCGTACCTTAACGGCATGCGAACCAAGGAACTGTGCTCACAGGCATTGCAGGCCCGCCCTGATGCCGAACTCATCGAACTCGACGCCACCTCGGCCGACCAATACGCCTTCGATGAGGCTGTCAGTCCTTCACTGCTTTCCGACACCGCCGTAGTGAAAATCATCAATCTGCAAAACGCCGATGAAAAGTTCGCCGAAACCCTGGTCTCCTACACCAAACAGGCGGCCAAAGACCCGAACGGCTCCAGCATCGTCATTTGTCAGCATGAAGGCGGCGTCAAGGGGCGCAAGATCATCGATCAGCTGACCAAGGCTGGCGCTCGCAAGGTGGACGTGCCCGACTTGAAGAAGCCGGATGCGCAGTTGAATTTCGTGCTCGGCGAATTCGAGAAACGCGGACGCAGGGTGGAGCCGATGGCGGCCCAACAGCTTGTGTCCGTGCTTGGCGGCAAAACCGGCGAGCTTGCGGCCATGTGCGAGCAATTGTGTTTTGATTTTGAGGACAATCCCATTGGACTCGACCGTGCCAATCAGTATCTCACCGCCAACCCGCAGGTCACTGGCTTTGCCGTGGCGGACAAAGCCGTTGAAGGTCGTACCGCTGAATCCATCGTTATGATGCGTGCGGCAGTGGAACAAGGAACCGACCCCATTGCATTGATTGGTGCATTGGCTATGAAGCTCAGAACCATCGCCAAGGCATCGGCCGTACGTGCCGGCACGATTTCGCAGGCCGAGGCGAAAACCAATCCCTGGGTGCTCAAAAATGCGATGCGCCAACTCGGCGGGTGGACTTCTCCCGGTCTTGCGCACTGCATCCGCATGCTCGCCTGGGCCGATGAGCAGAGTAAGACAAACGGTGGCGACCCGATGTATGCGCTGGAGCGTTGCATCGAAGACATCAGTCATAAAGGGCGGTAGGGCAGTTGATGAGTGAACACGTGATTGAGGCTTCCACTAGCGAAGCCATGCAAGATCTTGGCAGGCGTATCGCCGGATTGGTGCACGGCGGCGACGTGTTGTTGCTTTCCGGACCTCTTGGCGCAGGCAAAACCACATTTGCGCAAGGATTCGGCGCTGGACTCGGCATTACCGAGCCTATTGTCTCGCCGACGTTTACCATCGCCCGCGAGCTTGATGGACGATTCGCGGACGGAACTCCCGCACATCTGGTGCATGTGGATGCCTATCGTTTGGGTGGTTCGGCTTATGCCCCCGGTCAGGATGCCGTCGCTCGGTTGCTTGACGAGCTTGAGTCTTTGGGTCTTGATGAGGAGCTTGAAGACCCTGGCGAGAACACGGTGGTGCTCATGGAGTGGGGCGAGCAGATGGCCACCGCACTGGCTCCGGAACGATTGGAAGTTCATATCGACCGTCCGCTCGACCAAGCTGCCGTCGTGTCGGATGACATGAATGGCGAACTGACCAGCGATGGTGTTCGTACGGTCACGTTCGTACCGGTGGGCGCGCGATGGGAGTCGTTCGACTTACGATAATCCGCCCATAGACTCCTCGATGTACACTCTCTAGAGGTTTATGACTAGGAGGATTCATGGGTTGCACGCTGGTGATTGACACCTCATTCGGTTCGACGGTCGGCATTGTAGGTCGAGAGCCCATTGTGGAGACCGATTCGCGCACCCATGTGGAGAAGCTGCAGGTCAATATCGCGCGTGCGGTCGAAGAAGCCGGCCTGACCCCCACCGATATCGAGGAGATCGTCGTGGGCATCGGCCCGGCGCCGTTCACCGGCCTGCGCGCTGGCATCGTGGCCGCCAAGGCACTGGCCTTCGCCACCGGGGCCAAGCTCGTCGGACAGAACGTGCTCGACCCGCAAGGCGAGATGATGAGCTTCGTATTGGATGGCGACGAATTGTTCGACGGCATCGATTTTCTGGCGGACGTGCCGCGCTTGGGCTCGCATCAGTCGGATGGTGACGACTCGGACGCCGAGGCCAAGGAGCACGAGCTCGACCGCCATGTTACGCTGTGCGTCAACGATGCGCGCCGCAAGCAGCTGTACTTCTCGCTCAACCACGGCAGCATCAGCCGGCCGGACGAGGAGGCCGCGGAACGACGCTGGATCGAGATGGACATCGACTATCCGGAGCATATCGTCGAACGGGTGAACGCGGCGCTCGCGGAATACGGCGAACGTGACGGCGTCAGCTACGTGGTAGACGTGGCCGGCCACGGCGCGGCTAAATACGCGTCCGTCTGGCAGGGATTGCGCGCGCTGGGCTCCGTGGCGGACGGATCTATATTGGATGCCGGGAAAGCCGGGCTTGCCGCCTTTGCGGCCACCGCACTGAGCCGCGAACTGCGCGGCGACAGGGACGTGCCGGTCGAACCGTTGTACCTGCGCCGGCCGGACGCCGAAGTGCCGAACCCGCTGAAGCACGTGCTCGGCCATGCCGGCGCCGATAAGGCGTGAGACGGGTTGATTCGATGATTGTTGACATCACTGCCGTAAGTCGTGATCTTGCGGTTCACTCCATCGCACAGTTGGAAGGCGAACTATTCGGCCGTGGCGCGTGGAACGAGAACATGGTGCGCGAGGAACTGGATGCACCCACCCGCACATATCTGCTCGACGTGTTTGGCGAGACGGAACAGACTGTTGTTCGCGGCTACGCCGGCTTCTGGTACGACGGCGAGGACGCGGAACTCATGACCATTGGTGTGGGCAAGGCGCACCAACGGCAAGGCATCGCCGCCGCGTTGCTCAAGACGCTGATTGACAAGGCGAAACGGCAGGGCGCCGCGCGCATGCTGCTCGAAGTGCGCGTGGACAACGAGCCCGCGCTGGCTTTGTACCAACGCTTCGGTTTCGAACGTATGGGATTGCGCAAACGGTACTATCAGCCCGAAGGCATTGACGCGTACACCATGAGCCTGGACCTGAAGCCGAGGATCGTGGGCTTTGCACCGGCGCAGACGGTATCAACACGAACGACATCGGGTGTGAGCGGCGCGGGCACGGAACATGCGTCGAACGATACGAACACATTGAACGAGAACACTACTACGAACGGAGAAGCACGATGAGCGAACCGGTTGTACTGGGCATTGAATCCACCTGCGACGAAACCGCAGCCGCCATCGTACGCGGCCGCGAACTGCTCTCCAATGTGGTGGCCTCCTCCATGGAGGAACACGCGCGGTACGGCGGCGTGATTCCCGAAATCGCCTCCCGCGCGCACGCCGAGGCCTTCGTTCCGTGCGTGTCCAAGGCGCTCGCCGACGCGAATATGACGTTGGCTGACGTGGACGCTATCGCCGTGTCCGCCGGCCCCGGACTGGCCGGCTGCCTAGCCGTGGGCGTCTCCGGCGCCAAGGCGCTAGCGTGGGCGGCGAACAAGCCGATCTACGGCATTAACCACGTGATCGGCCACATTGCCGTCACCCAGCTGCAGTTCGGCCCGTTCCCCAAAGACACGCTGGCTCTGATCGTTTCCGGCGGCCACACCTCGTTGCTGCACGTGGAGGACCTGCCGCGCAAGATCGACGTGGTGGGCACCACGCTGGACGACGCGGCAGGGGAGTGCTTCGACAAAGTTGCCCGTCTGCTCGGCTTCCCCTATCCGGGCGGCCCGCACATCGACCGTCACGGCCAGAACGGCGACCCGCATGCCATTAAGGTCCCGATGGGCTTGACCCAGGGCAAGGCCGGTGCTGCACACCCATACGATTTCAGCTTTTCCGGCGTCAAAACCGCTGTCGCCCGCTGGGTGGAAAGCGAACAGGCCGCCGGCCATGAGATTCCAGTGGATGACGTGTGCGCCTCCCTAGCCGATTCCGTGGCCACTGTGCTGGCTCGCAAGGCCATGCGCGGCTGCCGGCAGTATGATTCCAACACGCTGATCGTGGGCGGCGGCTTCTCCGCCAACTCGCAGCTGCGCGCCAAACTACTCGAATTCGGCGAGAATTACGGTGTCGACGTCCGCATCCCTCAGATCAAGCTCTGCACCGACAACGGTGCCATGGTCGCCATGCTCGGCGTGAACCTGGTCGAAGCCGGCGTGGCACCCAGCGCCCCCGACTTCCCAATCGACTCCGCCATGACCCTGACCAAGGTCTCGATGTGATAACGAATCATGCGCGACATGCATGACACGCATGTAAGTTGTATTTTCCTCAGGTACGTGTAGACTATGTGACTTGTGCGCGAGAGAAATCTTAAGCACAAAACAACTTATTCCTGCGTAGCTCAGTTGGCAGAGCATCCGACTGTTAATCGGACGGTCGCTGGTTCAAGCCCAGCCGCAGGAGCTCATTGGAAGCCATCGGCGTGTTGCCGGTGGCTTTTTCTGTATTTATATCCATGAGCATCTGATCGGCTTTCTTGTTTCCGAGCATCATGCGCATAATCGCATCGTTAGACAGTTCGTCCACCGTAGTGTCAAGATATTCCGCAGCCAAAAGAACCTCTTCAAATCGCCAGTTTGCGCGAGAGATCTTGAGGGACATACCGGAAGGCTTTATCCCGAGATAGCTTGCCATCTCAGTTTGATTTTTGCCTTCTCTCGCTTGTGCGGCCAGAAGCTGCTGAACGTTGAAAGAAACGACTTTTAACTTGTATGCGGCTCGCGCCTTGGGGCTGACGCCCGGCATTGTTTCAATACTGGTCATTTTTAACCTTTACAACAATATGTTTACCTGTTGCAAAATATATTACCTCTCGATTTGCGTTTAGTGCAAGTTTGTCGTACACTTTTTGCAGGTCGTAAAAAGTATTACAAAAATGGAGGCTGGAGGTGTGTACGCCGATGAATGATTGGTTCAAAGAACGCGGTATCGGCCAAGAGCAGGTCGCCGCCACTCTTAACGTTTCCGTCTCGACCGTTTCACGCATCGTCAACTACAAAAGAGACCTCAGCATGAGGCGTGCGATGATTCTGCACACTGAGTATGGGATTCCTTTTGACGTTATGTATCCATCTCAATTGAGCGAGGGTGAGGGGGTGTTTGTCCGATAAGGAAATGCCCGGTCTCGATCTGGAACATCGAAACCGGGCGTATGCAACACATCCAATGTTGAACGATTCCCTAGTCGCCAAACTTTTGAATCGTTCGCATTGCCTTTTAGATTATGGAGGCTGCACAAATGTCTAGTGTAACCGAAGTCGCTGTGCCGACTTCTGATTTTGATGGTAACGCCCCCGTGAATGGTTCGCGGTGCATGGCGTCTACATTTTCCGAATCCCTGTATTGGCGACGTTCTGCCCGGCGCTACGAGCTGGCGGGTCTTGCCGCTTCGATGCTGGCCGCGTTGTCGTGCGTGGTTTTTCTGGCGATTCTGCTTGCCGCGAGGAATCTGCTTCTGCCGGGATTCGCTTTGGTGCCGGTGGCCTGCGGCCTGGCTTGTGTGGGTTGCTGGTGCGACCGTAACTCGCGTGATGCCTGGGATTTCGCTTTCTGGTCCCTTCACGCGGAGGTGAGGCAATGACCATGACCGTTGGCGCGCGTTCCCTCGATAACGAGGAGCGCTCGAATTTCCGGGACTACATGTCCCTGTTGTCCCTGTCCGTGGATGCGTCGATGACCGTGAGGGAGATCATGGCGGTCGCCTATCTGATCGGCCGGCATGACGCGCTTCGTGACGTGCGGAACGCTTCGTCGCCGGCTCGGACGGTGAACCGTCGTCTGATCCATGGCGGTCCGTCGGATTGCGTGTTCAATCGCGGCTACGAGGCCGGTGCGGGCATGGTGTCCGACGAGATCGACGCGTTGATGCGCGACGTGGAGGCCCTCAGCGGCGATGACGCGGTGTTCTCGATGCTCAGGCATCCCTCGGTGAGCGGGGGTGATGAATGGTGGAATTGGTGATCCTGCTGTTCGTGGTGCTCGCGGTGGCCTGTTTCGGCCTGCTGCTGCCGTTCCTGCGTCTGGCAGTCGGCATCGTGCTTCTTGTGGTCCGTCTGCTGGCCTCCCTCGCGCGATCAATGGGGGCGGGCCGATGATGCACCTCGTACTCGTGATCGCCATCGTCATCATTCTCGCCGCGTCCTGTCTGCTGACGTTCGCCCTGTGCCGCGCGGCCACTCGTCGTGACGAGATGGAGGAGCGCTGGGCGTCAGCCGCGTCATGCGGCCAGGAGAAGGAGGAACGCCATGAAACGGCATGAGAAGCAGCCGTCCGCCGACGTTCGCCCGCGTTTCCCGTCTCGCGGGGCCGGTCTTGGCCTGTTGGCCTCCGCTCCCCGAGATGGCAGTCAGGATTTCTATCTGTCGATGATGCTCGACGTTCCCGTGCCGCGCGTGCCCATGCTGCGCGCACGTCTGCAAGACTCCCGCCGAGGGGGTGCCGCATGAGCGTGAACGCGGTCGATTGGGCGCTCAGGTTCGCGCCCGTGGATGCCAAGCATAATGGTGCCGCGCGCGTGCTGATGTGTCTGGCGAACGTGGCCGACGACGAGGGGCGCAACGCGCATCCGACGCACAGGAAGCTGGCCGCGTGGTGCAAGTGCAGCGTGAGCACGGTCAAACGCCACCTGTCATGGCTGGAAGCGAACGGGCTGATCCGTCGCGGCGACCAACGCCAGGCCGGGCATTTCAGCGAGTGGCACCGGCCCGTCGTGTGGGATCTGTGCCTGGGGAACCGTCTGGAGCTCGATTCCGACTTCTTCGACTCGAACGACATCGACTCGACCCGAGGAGGACGGCCTTCCACGGAAAACAGGGCGAAGGGAAACCCCGGCTCACACGTGGACCGTGGTTATGGCGACGGGGACACGGGAAAACCCCAGCTCACGGGTGAACCACGGTTCACAGCTGTGACCCCACCCCCAGCTCACCTGGTGAGCCACAGTACGTCCCTAGTACGTAATAACCCCTCTGCCCCTACGGGGCATCTCCCCGCAAGCGGAGAGACCTCCCCGGACGATGACGGAATCCGCGAGGACGGTTCATGGGCCGACGCCGCCGGAGCCGAACCCCCAAGCAGCGAATCCGCCGAGGCCGGTTCCGACGCGGAGGCGGTGTGCCGCACGATGGCGGACGGGCTGCGCGCCATGCCGCCGATGCCGGTTCCCGAACCGTTGGCCCGGCCCGGCAAACGCGAACTCGACGCCGCCCGACGGCTGATCGCCCGCCACGGCATGCCACTGGTGCTGGCCGTGGCCGAATGGGCGTCGCTGCCGCCTTCCAAGACCGACAAGGGCGACGCTTCCGGCAAGCCGTATGACGGTTTCTGGCGTCGCACGCTCACCGGCCCCCGCTCCCTCGCACGGCACTGGGACCAGGTATGCCTCCAGATGGCCGACGACCCCCACGGGCGTCGCCTGCTCGCCGAACACGGCGTCATCGCCGACAAGGGCGAAACGGCGCAGCCGCCGAGCGCGGAATCCACGCCGAAGGTGCCGAACTACGGCATCCCCGACAACCTGGACCGGCGCGTGTGGAAACTGCTCGACCCTTACGACTTCGATGCGGGCAACGACGGGTTCGAGGCACCGCGCACCCTGCGCCGGCTGTTGAAGCGCGTCCCCGCGAACGACGCAGAAGGCGAACGCAATGCCGTGCTGGAGGCATTGCGGGCGGGCCGCGCCTTCCTGGACGCGGAATCCAGGGAGAAGGACGACGGCTTCGGGCGGCGGAAGCCGTCCGAGACCGGGCCGGCGTCCGTCCGTTTCGGCTTCATCGGCGGCCGTGGGCCGAAGGAGGTGCCGGCATGTTCCTGAAAGGCGAATGCGCGGATTTCCCCGACTCGTGGTCGGACCGCATGTGGGGGCCCGACGACCTTCCCAACCAGCGAACCCAATACGAGCTGCGCCGCGCGGCGGTGCGGATCTGCGAGGCCTGCCCGGTCAGGGCCGAATGCCTCGCGTTCGGCATCATGGTCCGGGACCAGTACGGCATCTACGGCGGACTGCCGTTGAGGGCCCGACGCCAGGTGCTGAAGACCGCGCAGGAGGCCGGATTCCGGTTCGACCCCGACGACCCGAACGCCGAACAGCGGCTCGCCCGGTACATCCGCGAGAACCCCGAGATCGTGGCGGCGGCACGCGAACGCGAATGCAAACGCCGCAAGACCGATCAGCGCAACGCACGCCAGCAACGATGGCGCGCCACCACACGCTCGACCGGCAAGGCGAAGGCCCCGGCCGCCACACACACCCCGCCCTTGCAGGACACCCTCTTCTGAAGACAATCCGATACAGATAACCGGTCCGGCCCCATAAGGACGAACCATTCCGGAAACCCGTATACGCGGCAAACCGTGGAACCGTGCACCCGTGGACACGGGAAGCCGGAAACCCGAATGAAAGGAACAATCCCAATGACCACGAACACGAAAACGGTGGCCTTCGTCAACCTCAAGGGCGGGGTCGGCAAGACCACCAGCGCCATCGGCACCGCCGAAGCACTCGCCCGACTGGGCCATACCGTGACGGTGCGCGACGCCGACCCGTCCGGCGCGGCGACCCTGTGGGCGCACAAGGCCCTATCGGCCGGCCGCCCACTGCCCTTCGGGGTGGAGGTCGTCAACCGGTTCACCGTCGCCGCGCCCGCCGAGGAGGAATGGGTGCTGATCGACACGCCTCCCTTGCAGACCGATCTGGTGGAGGCGGCGGTGGACGCGGCCGACCTCGTGCTGCTCGTCACCACCACCGGCCCCATCGACCTGGAACGCATGCTGGAGACCATCCGGCAGATCAACAAGCCCTCCTCGGTGCTGCTGACCCAGACCAGGTACGGCACGCGCAGCCTCAGGCACGCCGAGGAGTTCCTGGCCGAGAACGGACTGGCCCGATGCCAAGAGACCATCCCGTACAAGGAGGCCATGCGTCTCGCATCGGACGAGGGCCGGTTCCCGTCCGCTTCGGGCTACGGGCTTATCGCCAAGGAACTCAGCGACGCATTCGCCGCCTGACACCCGCAGAACCGGAAACCCGCAATCCCGTATCCACGTAAACCCGTGGATACGGGGACACGGAAAGGAACAACATCATGGAGATCAACAAGCCGATGACCACGAGGAACATGCTGGCATCGACGCTCACGGACTACAAGAAACCGGTCAAGCTGCCCAAGATCACGGTGGAGCTCGACCCCGAGCTCAAGAAACGGTTCAAGGCCGAGGCCGTGCGACGCGGCACCACCATCCGCGACATGCTCACGGCATGGATCGAACATGACTGCCCTCCCCTCGACGCGGCGGACGCAAGGGCCGAGGCGAAGCAAGACGGAAGAAGGAGTGGATGATGACGGATGACATCGAGGAGCGGGCCGTGCTGGCCCGTCGCGGGATCATGGATCATTCGGATTGCGAGGACTGCGTGGAGGACTGGACGTTCCTGATGCGTCAGGGACGGCGGGAGTTCCCGTTGGGATTGCGCACGGTGCTCGCGTGCCTCGCGTTCGCCGAACGCGAGGGCGCGGTGCCCGAGCTGCCGGCGGATTGGTGGGTTAATATCAACAGGAGGTATCAATGACGACGATGCGCGGCGAGGGGAGCTGGCTATGGATGTGTTCAAGGCATGGCCGGGAAGGGCGGAAAGCATCGTGATCAGCCAAGAGTCATACATGGGGTGCACCGGCGGCGTGGCCCCGTGGCGTCGTGACGGCGACACGGGGCCGTCCTACTACGCGGTGTGCCCGCTGTGCGACAATCCCATCCAGATCGTCGGCCTGTTCCGCCGGCAGGAGGAAAGCCGTGCGCGCCGGCCCTACGGGCGGCACCACCGGGGCGACGTGCCGGGCCTGTGCCGCTACGACGAGGACGCCTACCTGCACTGCCCGTATGCAGATCCGAACCATCGGACGGACACCCGAGCGAGACGTCATCCGAAGGATCCGACAGGTCGGGCCCTGTATGGTCTCATGCGCGGCGAGTTCGACCGGGTGACGCTGGCGTGGGAACGGTTCTCCGGCATCCATCTGGGGCCGGGGGCCGCCCGTGACATGCTTCGCAGATGGCGGGACGACCAGGGATGGCGCTATTACGACGCGACCTACGGCAATCTGCCGCAGATGCTGTTCTTCGCGGCCGGCGGACAGAACCTGGTCAAACGCTACATCGTGCCGGGCAGCCCGTTGCACGAACGGCTGAAAGGCGTGCCGCAGGTGAGGCTCGCGCCGACGCGCTCCCGGTACGTGCAGGTGGACAAGGCCGGGCCGGGGTTCCTTACTCTGGATTTCCTGCTGTACGCCCGGCGCATCGAATGGGACGGACAGCACATGAACGAGACGTTCAGGCTACGCGGCCTGCTGGGCCGCGACGACGGGCAACAGGCCTTCGATGACCTGACCCTCGACGTCGATCAGGACTGGCTCTCCCACACAGCGGACGCCCAACCCGGCCGTGACGGGCGGCTGCTCGACATCGCGCGGGAGACGCTGCGATGAGAGACGAAATTGAGACGACAATCAAAACAAGGAGAACGACAATGAACCCCGAGAACGAGATCGACAAGACGGAAGCCCTCGAACCCGTCGAAACCGCTGCCGCAAACGTTGCGGAGGCCCGTGGCGGCGTGGACGGAAGGAAGCGGCCGAAGTGGCTGCTGCCCCTGATCGCCGTCGTCTGCGCGGTCGTGCTGGTCGTGGCGGGAGTCGTCGGCTGGAACATGTACCGTGGCGCGAAGCTCGCGGAAGCGAAGGAGGCGTGCGCCACCGCCGCCGACGGCGTGCGCAGCCAGGCCAACGAGTATAACGCGCTGCTCAACGGGGATGCGGCCGATGCCGCCGCCGTCAAGGCCGAACAGGTCAAGGACGCGAAGACCGTCGAATCATTGGGCAAGGAGCTCAAGGCCTCGGCACCCGAATACGAGGGCTGCGTGGCCGAGGACGCGAAGGGCTTGGATGCCGCCACCGTGAAGCTGGGCGAACAGGCCGACTGGTACAAGACCCACGAACAGAGCCTGTCGAAGGCGGTGAGGGCCGTCATCGAATCCAAGGCCGCGAAGACCCTGGAGACCGCGAAAACGAATCTGACGGCGAAGCTGGACGAGGCGTCGAGGCTGCTCGCGGATTCGGACGGCAAGGTCGCGGACAACGCCACCCGCGACGCATTGTCGAACGCCATCGACGCGGCGAACGGGCTGAAGGACGGGAACGATCCGGCGAAGATCGACGGGGCGCGCAAGACGGTGGAGGATGCCATCAATGGCGTGAACGCGAGCGTCCAGGCAAAGACGGACGCGGATGCGCAAGCCGCCGCAGCGGCCGCCCAGGCTCAGGCGCAGGCCCAATCCGCCTACAACGGCGGCTCCTCCTACTCCGGCGGCGCGTACAGGCGCACGGAAGGCTCCACTTCCGGCTCCAACACATACCGTGGCACCACATCGGGCGGCACCGGCTCCGGCTCCACGTCCGGCTCCGGCCCGGCCGGCGGCTCCGCCCCGAAGCCGAACCTCAACGGCTCTTACGGCTGCGGCAACAGCTGCACCGGCAAGGATGATGGCTACTACCATCACTGATTGACGATTGACTGATTATGGCTCGTATCGGGAAACCGGTACGGGCCTTTTCCATGGATTCCGCAAAGGAAACCCATTTCCCCGTGAACCCGTGTCCCCGCATTCCCGTGTATCCGTGTTGCCGGGAAATATTCCTGGAATTTTGTAGACGCCATGCTCCGTGGCTCGGCGTGTCGCCTGTGAGGCTTGTTGGTGGTTGCCGGATCATCCGGTGGCTACCTCCCGTTATTCCTGCGGTCGGAAGCCCCGCCATTCCCTGAAAAGGGGTTGGCGGGGCCATGGCCGGAAAGTTTGAAGGGAGGGGATGAACAGACAAGGTTAACGGAGGTTCATTTTTATGAACTTTAGTAGGAAGATGAAAGCCGGCGTCGCCGCGTTGGCCGCGATCGCCACGCTTGGTGCCGGCGGCGTCGTCGCATCGACCGCGTTCGCGGGCGGTGGCGGCGGCAACCAGCCCGGCACGGGCGGCAACCTGGACGCGGTGCAATTCTGGCAGTACAAGGACGACGCTTCGGGCGCTTGGGGCCCGGCCACGAGTCTTGATTCGGTGCGCGCCGCCATGAACAATGCCGGCGTCACTTTGGAGGGCAACGGCATCACCAAGGCGCAGGCCGCATTGGACCAGGCCCGCACGGAATGCGAGACCGGTTTCCAGCGGCGTCACCCCGGCGAGGGCAACGGCGACTGCCGAGTGGTCGCGGTCGGCGCGGTGCCAGCCGTCATCGGCGGCAACTACATCTACAACGGGTCCGGCGTGGCTTCGCCGACCGGGACCGGTGGCTGGTACGACAACTGGAACAAATACGTAGCTCCAGGAACATACCAGTACGGCAGCACCGTATATAGGACCTCATATCCGTTCGATGATGATCCGTCGAACAGCGTGGATGCGATCATGCGTCGTAATGTGGAGGCTTCCAGCAAGCCGTCGATCGTGGTGATCGTGCTGGACAAGTACCAGCCCGCGCCGCCCTCATATCACCTGAGCATCAGCACGCAGGCTGCGGAGATGTCGGGCCAGGCGGGCGACACCAAGGATGCTTCGGACACGATCACCCTGTCCAGCGACGGGTCGAAGACCGAGAACGTGAACGGCACCGCGACCCTGCACTGGCGTGGCATTGACGGCACCGAGAAGACGGTGGCGAAGCAGTTCACCGCATCCAACAAGGGCAGCGCCACAGTGAGCGCGTCCTTCAAGGACATGGACGCCTCGTGGGAGTCGTGGCCTGCGGGCAAGCGCTGGTGGGACGTTGACGTGGCGAAGCAGGGCAACATGGCCGAGGCGGTCTCCCACAAGGGAGAGAACGACGGCAAGGAGTCCGGCGAGAAGACCACCACCCCGCCCGAGAAATGGCTGACCAACGAGGCCGGCGACACGGTGCGGGACGGCAACGACTCCATCGCGTCCGGCTCGCTGTACACGGCGCACATCAAGGCGCATTCCAACGCCTCCGGCAAGTTCTGGATCTACGACACGATCGACACCAGGGACGTGGTGATCGGCGGCACCGAGCAGGACGACGTGAGCAAGGTGACCGTGACCGACGCGAACGGCAACATCGTGCCGGCGGACATTTCCATCGACGATTCCATCGATGGCAAGCGCGTGGTCAAGGCGCACGCCACCGCCCCGCATTCCGGCCTCTACACGCTGAACGTGCCACAGTCGGCCAAACCCACCGGCGGCGACTACGAGATCAACGACGGTTCCGTGGCGTGCTGGAACGGAGACAACGGCACCGGCAGCCTGGCCGACTGCCAGACCGGCAACAGCGACAGCGTGGGCAAGGTCACGCCGACCCCGGACAAGGTGTGGGTGCTGGACGAGTCCGGCGCTCTCGTGGCCGAGGACAAGCAATGGACCAACCAGCAGGGCGTCGATCAGAAGACGTTCCTCGTGGGCGACCAGGTGGGCGTCGTGGTCAACGGCAGCATCCCCGCGCACCTGCTCAACCCGCTGGCATCCTATTCCATCACCGATGATCTGACCGGTTCGAACCAGTGGATCGACTGGAAGTCCGGCAAGGTGTTCGTCGACGGCAAGGACGAGACCGCGAACTTCACCATCGCGATCGACCGGAAGGCCGGGACCGCGACCGCCACCGCGAAGGCTTCGTACATCGCCAAGACGATGTTCAGGAACAGCGCGAGCAAGGTCAGGTTCTACCTGACGGGCACCATCAAAAAGGGTGCCACCGAGGGCAAGAAGATCCAGCTGACCAACAAGGCGTACGAGAAGTGGAACAACGAGACCCGACCGACCAACGAGCCGCCGGTGTTCGTGTGGACGCCCAACCCCAACAAGGCGTGGGCCATGAAGGTCGGCGGCAAGTGGCAGCTGACCGTCGATCCGACCAAGACCGACAAGGTGGGCGGCGACGACAAGTACTACCGTCTCGGCGACGAGGTGGCGGCGGTCGTTTCCGGCACCCTGCCCACAGGATTGGGCCGCGTGCCCGAGATCGCGTGGACCGACGACTTCGCCAACGTCGATAGCATCCTCGACCTGAAGGACACCTCCAACATCAAGGTCTACGAGCAGGACACCACCGACGAGGCCAACGCCAGCGTCAACGACCTGAACAAGACCGGCAGGGACGTGACCGACCAGTTCGACATCACCGCCGAGGGCACCAAGGTCACGGTCAGCGCGAAGGACTCCTACGAGGCCGCGCAGAAGGACCTGAAGACCGCGAAGCAGATCAGCGTCGTGATCCCCTTCGACGTGAACTTCGACACCGTGAAGCTGCTCGAATCCTACGGCAAGGCGGAGGGCGACGAGCTCAACACGTGCGCGGACCCGAAGGGCGACGACCTCGACAACAAGGGCGGCCAGACGGTCGGCGGCAGCACGGTGGACACCAACACGCCGAAGATCTGCGTGACCGTGCCCCCGATCCACAAGCAGGTCATCGCCGAATCCTCCCAGGGCGGCGACCAGTCCAGCATCGACACCAAGACCGTGTTCCCCGGCCAGACCGTGGAATACACCGTGCGCGTGGACCCGCAGATCCCTGCGGACCAGGCATATTCGGTGACCGCCATCAAGCTGAGCGACACCTATTCCGAGTACACCACCGCGAACAAGCAGACCCTGGAGATCACCGACCTGGGAACCGGCGGCATCATCCCGAAGAGCGCCTACAAGGTGCAGTGGGACGAAGCCAACCACTCGTTCGAGGCCACGTTCGCCAAGGACTGGGTTGCCGCCAACTGGAAGGCCGGCTCCAACCCGCGCGTGCTGCTGCGCTTCGAGGCCAAGGTGAACGAGGACGCGCCCACCGACAAGACCGTCGACAACAAGGCCGCGCTGACCGTCAACAACGGCGTCACCCCGTCCAACAAGGTCGAGAACGAGCCGCCGGTCATCAAGCCCTCCAAGCAGGACACGCAGAAGGACCCGACCATCAGCATCGACGGCAAGACCGCGCTGCTGGGCGACAAGGTGTACTACCGCGTCAACATCGACGCCTCCAGGCTCACCGACACCGCCTACAAGGTATGGCGCTTGGGCATGACGGACGACTACGACCAGGAGTACCTGACCCTCGACGCGAAGCACGTGGAGATCCTTGACGAGACCGGCAGGGACCGCACCGGCGAGTTCAACATCCAGGACAAGGACGGGGTGCTCTACGCCTTCGCCAAAACCGTGGACACCCAGATCCCCGCGACCGGCGAGACCGTTCCCGGCGACCCGCAGCCCGACGATCTGAAGGCGTACAGCGAGAAGTCCGACAAGGATTACGATCCGCTGAAGGACCCGAGCATCGACCAGTCGCTGCTGGGCCACACCTACCAGGTGGTCATGCCGATGACCGTCACCAAGGTCAAGGACGGCCACACGGTGGAGAACACCGCCACGCAGGTCACGAACGACAGGCGCGACAAGACCAACACCGTCACCAACCCGCTGAAGGAGATCAACCCGACCAAGGACGTGACCGTGAAGGTCGGCGGCGACAGCATCGACGGCAAGAGCGTGTATTTGAACCACACGTTCCTCTACCGACTGGATTCCAGCATCCTGCCCCCGGGCCGCGCCTACCAGACCGTCACGGACTGGGGCGGCACGGACCAGCTGGCCACCGAGTACGACCAGTACCTGGGCAACTGGGCCGTCTACGCCTCGCGTGATTTGTACAGGGACGGCCAGGTGCTCGCGGCCAAGGGCGAGAAGATCGCGGGCAGCGGCTTCGACTCCTCGAAGTTCGGCGGCAACCTGTTCACCGTGGACGCCGACGAGAACGGCAAGGTCACGGCCGACGCGACCCAGGCCTACCTCGACCTGGTGAGCGCCGACAACGAGCACGAGGCCGGCTGGGTGCTCTACCTCCAGTGCAAGCGCATCGCCGTGGCCGACGAGGTGCCCAACACGTGGACCGAGACCATCAACGGCCAGCCGCGCGAATCCAACAAGGTCGTCACCAAGACCCCGGACATGACCCCGAGCATCCACCTGGAGAAGGTCGATACCCCGACCCTCAAGCAGGAAGGCCAGGAGCAGGCGGACCGCGACGACCCGAAGCAGGCGCTGAAGATGGACGCCGACAGCATCGGCATCACGTTCATCATCACGAACACCTCCAAGACCGACCCGGCCACCGGTGACGGCGCATGGTTCAAGGCAAGCGACCTGAACCTCGACGACTCCACCATCGTCGGCGACGCGCACGTGGACATGGATTCGCTCACCTATCCCGCCGACTGGGACACCCTGGTGCTCAAGCCGGGCGAATCGGTCAGCGTGACCGGCACGCTCAAGGGCGTCAAGGAAGGCGAGACCCACACGGATCGCGCCATCGTCACCGGAACCCCGCTCGTGGAATGCGCGCCGTCCAACGGCGACCCGTTCAACGACAAGACCGACGGCGGCGAAGACACCGATCCGGAATACTCCACCGGCGACGTGACCGAGATCGACGGCAAGCAGCTGTGCGCCGACACCCAGACCGCCAGCAACACCGACGACTGGAACGGCTACCGTGCCAAGCCGTTGGCCTCCACCGGCACGGCCGTGCTCGGCCTTGCCGGCGGCGCTCTGGCGGTGCTGCTCGCGGGCGGCTCCCTGCTCGTGTTCCGCAAGCGCCACTACGCACAGGGTTCCGGCCGCCACACGGCCGTGAACGCGGGCAAGTGACCCCGTGGCGTTCCGGCCTCGTCGTCCGATGACGGCCGGGACGCCCTCCATTGACTTCACATGCCGGAAAGGGGCATAAAGCTTTCCGAATCCCGTGCCCCGGACGGCGTGTGAACCCCCAGGCCCTTCGCCAGCCTCTCCCCCGGCGAAGGGCCTTTTCCATGCCCGGAACCCGTGAACCCGTGGAACCGTGGAGCCGCAGACCCGTGGAACCGTGCTCCCGATGGGGCCTGTAGACGGTGCGCCCCGCAGCGGCCCGCGACCCGGCGCATCATCGACTCTGACATTGTTCGCACCATCATCATTCCTCTGGAGGTTGCACATGGCTGACAGGCAAACCGCATTGGCCGTATTCGATTTTCTCGACTCGCTGCGCGCCGGACAATACCGCATCGGCGCGGACGCGGAAAAAGACCATGCCACGGCGGGACTGCTGGCATCGCTGTCCGGCGACACGGGGCTGCGCGACGCCGTGTGCGCCAAGCTGATATCGCCGGGCATGGAACGCGCCCGTTTCCTCATGGTCGCCGAGCACGATCCGCGCGCCTTGCCCCTGTTCGCCTCGGGCCAGGTCAAACCGTGGTACCAGGCCGACTACAACGTGCGCGAGATAGCCAACAGCGAGTTCCACCAGGACATACCCGCACTGCTGTGGCGGCTGTCCAACAACATCCCGGATTCCGCGCGAAGGGAGGGCGCGCTTGAGGCCGCCGCGTACATGAGCTTCATGCAGGGCGATCCCGAGGCCGCGTTCACCGGCCATCTGGGCCGGCTCGCGGCGGTCTCACCCGAGGGCGAGGTCACGCGCTGCCTCATGGACGCGCACGAGCACGGCCAGCATCCCGCATGGGTCATGGAACAGCGGCAGCTGCGCGAGCGGCAGGCCGACGCCGCCGACGGCATGACCGCCACCGCGCCGGACCGCCCGAGCCTTCGCCAGCGCCTCTTCCCGAACCGATGAACACCTCCGGCACGGACCCATGGGAGATGGGCCCCATAATCGCCGCCGGCACCGCCGTCGCCATCGACACGGCACGAGAACCGGAACCGGAACGCCGGCCACCGGCCGAACCCGAACCCGAGCCCGGGCCCGGGCTGGAGCCGGATGCGCGATGCGTGGACGACGCCGGAAGCGAAGGCCGGGCGAACCCGGCCGTCGATCCGTGGGAGATCGGTCCGCTGCCATCGGCCTCGAATCCGGTGGGGAATGATATCCCGGCCGATGCCCCGGCATCGGAACCGCAGCACGTTGGCGGTGCCGTGGAGCCGGCCGATCTCGCCGACACGATCGACCTCACGCCGGTCGGCGACCGGGATGCCGCCATGCCCGTGCGCGAATGGAGGCGCATAGCCACGACCGCGGGCGGCATCCTGCTCGCGGCCTGCGTCACGGTCGCCGGCATGTCCGCGTGGAGATCGCATGAATCCGCCACGGCCGCACGCGAGCTGGAACAGGCGACGGCGGACTGCGCCACCGCGCGCGCTGCGGCGAAGAAAGCCGAACGGAAGCTGGTCGAATATCTCGCCGGCGACCGGCTCGCACAGGCGAAAGCGGTCACGGCCGACAAGCTCGCCGACCCGGAAACCCTGGAAACCCTCGACAAGCTGGCCGAACAATATTCCGAGGGCGAGCGAATCCCCGCATGTGCCGCCACGGACACGGAAACGGCCAACGCCACCACATCCAAGCTGCAAGCCATCGAAAAGAAGCACACGGGAAATCTCTCGCGGCTGAAGAAGGCGGCGGGCGCGGTGTTCTCCTCACGGCTGGCCCATACGGTCGAACAGGGCGAACGATTGTATTCCTCCTCCGAAGGCAAGGTGCAGGACGAATATTCTCGCGCCCTGCTGCGCGCCTCCATCGACAAGCGCGACGAGAAGGCCATCGCCGACGCCATGGACAAGGTGAACGCCTCCATCGACGCGAAGACCAAGGCCGACGAGGAAAGGAAAGCGCAGGAGGAGGCCGCAGCGGCTGCGGCGGCGCAGGCGCAGAGCACGCCGGCACCGCAACAGTACTCGTACACGCCCTCCGGCTCCGCTTCGGGCCCGGGTTCCGGCCCGTCCGGTGGCGGATACCATTCCTCCGGCGGTTCCGCCGGCTCGACCGGTGGTTCCGCGTCTCCGGGCTGGTCGGTGCCCGCGAACCCGGACCCCTCGCAACTGCCCGGCACCGACCCGAGCCTATGAAAGGACCAGCACCATGCCACAACTGACCACGTTGATCCCGTCGTTCGCGGCACCCGTCACCGACCGCGTGTGGCTGGTGGGCGCGCACGGCGGTGCCGGATGCACCACGATCCGCCATTCGGACCCCGACCGGTTCGCCGACGCCGGCCGCGCGCTGCCGGTGAGCCAGGATCCCTCCATGCCGTCGCGCATCATCCTGTGCGCCATGGGAACCGGGAGAGGTCTCGAATCGTTGCGCGCGCTGCTCGCCGACCAGTCGGCCGGACTGTTCGGCGCATCGATCCTGTTGGGCGCGGCCATCACCGACCCCGTGCCCCGTATGCCCCGGCCTTTGGTGGCGGCGCGCATCCAACTGTCATCCGCCGTCCGCGTGTGGCGGCTGCCCCATATCAAAGGGCTTGAACTCGACGGGTTTCCCCGGCGTTATCCGGCCGCGTATGCGCGGCTTGTCAGGGACGTAGACGCCATGCCCCGCGCCACGGCCCATGTCGGCTGACGATGGTGCATGAACCTAACACGAAAGGAACAATCCAATGCTGCATGAAACATGCGTGATCCTCGCCGAGACCCTTTCCGACCCGACCCCGTGCCTGCCTCCGGGATTCTCGGGACCGGTATCCACCGCCCTGGGCTGGGTGAAGGCGCTGAGCCTGGTGATCGGCGTGGTCGCGCTGGTGCGCATCGGCGTGCACATCCTGCGCCAGCAGGGCGACGGCGTGCCAGACCGCGACGACACCTTCGACAAGCTCGTCAACTGGGTGATCGGCATCTTCCTCGGTGCGGGCGCTGTCGCCATCCTCGCCGCACTCGGCCTGTCCGTCACCGCAAGCTGCTGAGAAAAAGCCATGAAAGGGATTCGACGCATACGGCAGCGCCTGTGCGCGCTGCCGCTCGCCCTCGCCTGCCTCATGGGCCTCGCCGCCTGCGGCGGACCCGACTTCGGATCGTTCAGCAAGGAACTGGAGTTCGGCGACAAGCAGATCAGCGACACCCAGACCACCTACGTGATGAAGATACCCGAAGGCAGACTCGGCGACCTGATCGGCCCCAGCCAGATCCAATGGGTCATCGACCAGTACGGCGACCCGCCCGCCCATACCGGCGCGGTCGCGGTCGGCACCAAGAAGGCGGCGAAGGATCTGCTGAGGAAGTCTCCGGAACTGCAATGCAGGGCATTGGAGAACACGTATCAGGAGGAGTCGTCCGACGAGGGCAAATGGGAGTACAAGGACTCCTCGTGCCGGAAGCAGCGCAAGCTCTCCTGGCTGGAGAAGACCCTGTGGAACATGTACCAGGTCCAATCGGATTCCACGATCGAATGGCTGTCCACCAGCCGCAACACGCTGGTCGCCGCGAACGACACGGTATCAACGTTGCAGGCGAACGCCACCCCGGACTACGATTCATGGTTCGCACCGGTGAACCGGTACCTGCGCATCGCGCAGGGCGTGCTCGTCGCAGCCGCCGCGATCAGCCTGATCGTGCTGAGCGCGCGCATCGTGTGGAACATCGGCCAGGGCGGCGAGGGCCGTCTGCTCGACCGCATCGGCTGGATACTGCTCGGCGTGCTGCTCGGCTCCTCGTGCGCGAGCATCGCGCTCACGTTCTTCTCCCGCTCGTCCGGCGGCAATCCGGACCTGCCGTCATGGACGCCGGGCGGCGGCACCACGTTCTTCCTGTCGGACTACATCCGTATGCAGGTTGACCCGTTCCTTATCATCGCTGCCGTGTGCGGCGTGATCGCGGCCGGCTGGAAGCTCGTCACCCAACAGGAGGGACGTGACCTGATCCCCTTGGGCAAGGCCTTCATGTGGGCGATCCTGAGCGCCGTGTGCCTTGCCGGACTGGTCAACACGTTCCAGGCCACATTCGACACGTGGACCGCCGACGTGCTCAGGTCCGCAAGCGGCATGATGAACGACGCCTGGGAATCGAAAAGCCTGGCCGCGAGCTCGTTCTTCAATCTCGGCGCGCCCGTCGCCATCGTGCTCACCATCGTGATGTGGATCTGCGGGCTGATCAGCAAGATATTCGCCTACTTCCGCGCCGGGATGCTGCCGATCCTGGTGGGCGTGGCACCCATGTGGGCCGCCATGAGCTGGATGGAGACCGGCAAGCAGGCTTTCGCCAAGACCATCGGCTGGCTGGCCGCGTTCCTGGCCTACAAGCCCGTCGCCGCACTGGTCATGGCGACCGGCTCGGCGATCATGGCCACGGCCGGGCCCGGCGACGACAGCTAGGCCATCACGCTGATGCTCACCCTGAGCGTCATCATCCTCCTTCCCGCCATGATCCGCGTGATCGTGCCCGCCGTGCAATCCTCGGTCGGCGGTGGCGGCGGCGGAATCCTGCCCTCCATACTCGGCATGGGAGTCGCCGTGGCCGGCGGCGGCCTGCGCAAGGCCATGGGCGGCAAGGGCGGCAGGAAAGGCGGCGGCGACGGACGCGGCGAAGCGTCACCGGACGGTGCCAAACCCGGTGCCGGCCGAGGTTTGGCCGGACTGCTTTCCGGACTCGGCCGGGGCGACGGCAAACCACAGGGAACGAACGGCGGCGGCAAGCACGCCAAGCCGCTGGAAGGCAATCCCACGGGCGGCGAACCACAGAACACCGGCGACCAGCCACAGGGAGCGAACCGCAAGGGCAACGGCGGCAAACCGCAGGGAACGAACGGCAATGGCACGGGAAGCCCGGTTCCACCGGCACCCGATGGCGCGCCACCCGACCCGTCAGGCGGCAACAGGCCGCAGGGAACGAACGATGCCGGCGGGTTCGCCCGCGAGGGCGCACCGGACGGCGCGGACCGTTCCTCCACTCGCAAGGGCAAGACATTCTGACGCATTAAGGAGATTCGGATAATCATGGCGTCGAACACGACATACGGGGATTGGATGCGGCCGATGCCGGGAGGCATCCGCAACATCGGCATACCGTTGACGATAGCGGGCATGGGCGTATTGACCTGCACGCTGCTGGTCAGCATGGCGAGCGTGGTCGCGGCCATCGCGATCCTCGTGGTCGGCATGGGCGTCATCCTCGTGCTGGCGATCAGGGACCGCGAGCACCGCAACATGGTGGATCGCGCCGTGGAGAAACGCACGTGGATGGCCGCGCAGCGTACCGGCGCTAACCTGTATCGTTCCGGCCTGCTCGCGCCGATCGACGGCGGCAAGGCCATGCTGCCGGGCATCCTCTCACGGGTGGGCCTGACCTCGGCGCTGGACGGGCTGGGCGGCGAGTTCTGCCTGGTGCGGCATTCGCACACCGGCGAATACTCGCTGCTCCTGTCATGCCAGCCGCAGGGCGCGAGCCTCGCCGACGACGACGTGGAGGACTCGTACGTGGCCTCGTGGGCCGGGCTCATGGAATCGCTCGCCTCCGAGACCGGCGTCACCCAACTGGCCGTGACCGTGGACACGGCACCCGATTCCGGCGTGCGTTTCCGCCGCACGCTGAGCAAACGCATCGTGGAGGACGCTCCCGAGCTCGCGGCGCGCGCCATGGCGCAGATCATGGACCAGTACGCAGCCGGCGGCGCTTCCAACGACGTGACGCTCACCTTGACTTTCCGCTACACCGACCGTGACGGCAAATACCTGGAGGCCGGGGAGGCCGCGCGTCGCATAAGCCTGCTGCTGCCCTCGATCCGCGAGCAGATAGCGCAGGCGGGAGGCGGTGCCGCGAGGGCCCTGGGCATGGAGGAGATCACTCGCATGGTCCGCGTCGCCTACGATCCGGCCGCGCAGGAGACCATCGAGGAATCCGACGAGCCCCCGTACATCGCATGGGAGGATTGCGGGCCGCTCATGCACGAGGCCGGCTGGAGCCATTATTCGCACGATTCCGGGCTGAGCCGCACATGGGAGATGGTGGACCCGCCGCAAAGCAACGTGACCGCCGACACGCTCACCCGACTGCTCAGCCCATTGGCGGACTGCGACCGCAAGCGCGTCACCGTGCTCTACCGGATGCTGCCGCCCGACAAGACGATGTTCATGGCCGAGCAGAACAGGCAGAAGGCCGCGAACCAGGTCAGCCAGGAGAAACGGGCCACGGTGAGGTCCATGAGCCAGATAGGCAAGGCCAACCGACAGGCCGTCGAAACGAACCAGGGCGCGGTCATGGTGTTCTTCGGGATGCTCGTCACCGTCACCGTGTCCAGGGGCGAACAGGAAAGCCAACGGCTCGAAGCCGCGTCACGCGCCGTGGAACAGGCCGCAGGCGGCGCGAAGATCGACCTGCGCCCCTGCTACGGGGCACAGGACACGGGATTCGCCGCAAGCCTGCCCCTTGGATTGAACGTCAGATCATACACTCCAGCCGGCCCCCTCGGCCGGCTTCTGTCCTGAACGGAGGACACGTGATGCCGATGCCATGGAAGCCGTCGAAACGGAAGGGAACCATGCCAAGCGCCACGGCCACGGACCCCGTGGCTCGCATGGAATCAATGCTGCTCACACCGTTGAAGGCCAAACCGGACGAGCCCGTGCCCCCGATGCCGTGGCGGGGGAAACGCTCGCGTGGAGGCGGCTATGCGGCCCTGATGCCCACGATAGACGAGTTCTTCGGCACGTCGAACCAGGTGTGCGGCGGGTTCTGGCCGTTCGGCACCGACATGGCCCTGCCGGCCGAGGGGGTGCCGGTCGGGCGAAGCCTGATGACGGGTGCCGGCGTGTGCTGCGACCCGATCAGCTGGTTCAAGGCCGGCATCATCAAACAGCCCTCTATGTTCCTGCTCGGCCTGCCGGCCATCGGCAAGAGCACGTTCGTGCGCCGCGAGGTGCTGGGACTGAGCGCCCTGGGCATGAACGCGATCATCCCCGGCGATCTGAAGCCCGACTACGCCTCACTGGTCAACATGCTCGGCGGCCAGGTCATCCGGCTGGGAGCGGGCATCGGCGTGGTCAACCCCCTGGACCCCGGCGACCTCCATTATGCGCTGCAACGCTTGGAGGGCAAGGCGCGCAAGGACCTGACGGACTACTACAACGACACGAGGGCGGCGCTCATGGAGGTGCTTTTGACGATCATGCGCACCGGCCGCGAGGCCGACGACGTGGGCGGTGCCAGGGGCGTGACCGCACGCGAATCCGATATCCTTTCCGTGGCCGTGCGCGTGCTCCACGACCGGCATGGCGGCGACCCGCAGCCTCCCGTCATCGCGGACCTGCGAGACCTGCTGCGCGAGGGGCCCGACGAGGTGCGTATGGCGGCGGTCTGGGACGACCCGGAAAACGACGAGCTCTACAGGGCGCAGGTTCGCGGCCTTCTGGCCGACCTGCACGGGTTCTCGAACCGCATGACGAAGTTCGGCCGTCTGTTCGGCGACCAGACCACCGCGCGCATCGACCTGTCCAGGCCCGTGGACTTCGATATCAGCGCCCTGGCCCAGTCGGGCGACGATGTGGTCGCCGCCGTGCTGGCGACCACGTGGACGAGCGCGTTCGCCGCGAAGAACGCCGCCGACGTGCTCGCCGAGGAGGGATTGCAGCCCCGGCGCAACCACGTGATCATCATGGACGAGATGCACCGCGCTTTGCGCGCCAGCCCCCTCATGGTCGAAAAGCTCGACCTGCTCACCCGTCTGAACAGGCAGTGGGGCGTAGGCCAGATCATGATCACGCACACGTTCAAGGACCTGATGTGCATGGAGACCCCGGCGCAGAACACCAAGGCGCGCGGCTTCGTGGAACGCAGCGAGATCAAGGTGCTGGGCGCTTTGAGCCGCATCGAGGTGGACCGCTACCTGCGCGGCGAATGCGGACTGCCCGTATCCCGGCGCGAGGAGGACATGCTGGAGGATTGGGCCACGCCCGTCAACTTCGGTTCCGATGCCTCGCACAAGGGTCTGGGCCGTTTCCTGATCAAACTGGGAGGACTGCCCGGAATCCCCATCAACGTGGAGATGTGCCCGCTCGAAAAAAGCGGGTTCAACGATACGAACCTCAAATGGCACGCCTAGAAGGGAACCCTGCGATGACAGACCACCTCGCCACCGGCATGAAACGCATGATCCGCACCGTGGCACGCTCCGCATCCCTCTCCGACCGGCTCGGCGAGCGATCCCGGCTGCTGCGGCTGACGGGCAACCGCAGCACTCTCGACTTCCGCCCCGCCGAGCACGGCGCATCCTCATGGGACTTCGAAATGTCGATAACCCCCACCGAGCCCAAGCCGTACGGCAATGCGGAAACCCGTGAACCCGTATGGCGTGAGACGGTCGATTCCGCCACCTATGGCGAATCGAGGGCGCGGGTCGCGCACGCCGTCGAAACGTTCAGAATATACGACAACACCGGCATCCTGCCGGAAACGGAAAAACCGGTGAAAGGACCACGACGAACGACGCCGCACTGCTCGACTCGCTGCACGCCGCGCTGCGCAATCCCGACCTCGCATGGTACACGGAATTCCATGCCGGCGAATCCATCGTCGCCGGCTACCTCGATTCCCTGACGGACCCGTATGACGGCGATGCCATACAGGTTCCCGAGGGCTGGTTCCGCTACTCGGTCGTCACCCGTGAAGGCGACCACGCCCTTCCATGGATGGAGCACTGGAACGAATACGAGTATTCGATCACCCATCACATCGATTGGAACGGCAAAGGGTTCACGCCATACGACCTGTACTGCACACAGGACCTCACCGGCATGATCGCCGACGGCTCGCTGGCCTCGATCCGGGAGGACGCGCGAACCATATTCAAGGACCGGCCCCTGACGGACGACTACCTTTTCGCCAACTCCATCTGGCCCGAACCGGAACTCCTCGGCCTCGTGGACGACCTGACCGGCCGCACGGGACGAAACCTGTAAGAACCCTGTAGACGCCATGCCCCACCCCGCCATGGCCTTGGACTGATGATCGGGGTCATGGCGGGAACAGCGGGTTGCCGCCGAGGATTGTCAAGGAGCCGAACATGCCTTTGGAGAACACCGATGCCGAAGAGCGGATCACACGGGAGACGATGATCGGATGGATCGAGCATTGGGGCGAATCGTATGACGACGTGCGACCCGATGACGGTGCCATGCGGCTGGCGAACCGCATCATCGAATACAACGCGGCGACTGAAACCATCGAGGCGTTGCGGAACCCCGATGCCGTGTACGACGAACTGGCATCCATCCTCCAGCCGGTGCTCTCCTCGATGGACGGCACCTATTTCGCGGGCTCCGAATGGTTCGCCGGCGAAGTGGACCGCATGGAAGCGGACCGCATCAACGGGGAGCAGCCGGAGGAAACGGACGGCCTGGCCTCCGAAGAGCCCCGCATCCCGTTCATCGTGGAGAGCGAGGCCACAGCCGCCGATACGGACGAACCGCCGTTGGACGAGCTGATCACCGCAGCCACACACGAATATCTGGACTCAGGCATGACCTACGACGGATTCTCGGAACATGTGCGCACCACCTGGCGCAACGCCGCCGCCTACGACTGGTCGAAGCTCATGGCCGAACCACGCTCCACGGGCGAATGGTCGTCCGACGCGAACCGGCTCGCCGTATTGGGCGTGATGATGCAGTTCGCGCCCGAATCAACATGCATGATGATCGCCAGCGACATACTGGCCGAGAACGCTCCCCTATCCCTTCCGGCATTGCGCGAACGCATCAACACGCCGGACGGCATGGTGAACACCGACCTGCTGTTTTCCCGGCTGATCGACAACGGCACCACGCCCGATCCGGCGCGCATCGACATGGCGATGGGGATCCTCGGCCCGTTGGAGGCCAACGCGCCGACGGACGCCTGCTACCGGATCATCGGCCTGAAGGCCATGCTCAGCCTCGCCATGGGCGACGGCGAGAAGGCGCGGGAACTCGCCGAACAGGCCATCGGCTACGACGCCTCGGACCGGTTCGCGTCAAGCGTGCTCGACCGTCTGCCGGAAACCGATCCCGCCATGGAGGCGGCGAACGTGTGGGAGAACGGCGGGCATTTGGGGCGCTGACGTAGACGCCGTACCCCGCGATGCCACCGGTCCGGCCGGATGATGGGAGTCGCCGCCGCCATTGAAGGCGCTGGTATTCCCCGAATGAAAGGACCATCATCATGCCACAGTCAATGCAAGTGGTTCGCGGTCTCCTCGCCGCGAACCCCGATTACTGGCCGGCGAAAACCAACGCGGACGGCACCACGAGCTCGGCGTACCTGCGCGCCACCGTGTATGAGGACCGCCCGCGAGTCCGTCAGAAGGACGGCAGCTATACGGACAATCCGCTCGGCCCGGTGAGAACCACCGTGAAATTCTGGGGCCAGGCCGCCGAGCTCCTGCACGGCATGGATTTCCGCCAGGGTGACGCCGTGGTGGCGACCGGCCGCATGGGCGATCCCGACGCCTTCATCAGCCAGAAGGACGGCAAGGCATACGCGCGTCCGGTCGTGATCGGCGATTCCATGCAGATCGATTCCATCGTGTCCCGGCGCATCCAGCTCGCCCGCGAACGCAAACGCCAGAACAAGGAACAGGCCGGTGCCGTGGCCGATGCCGGGCGAACGGATCCATGGACGGACCAGGTTGACGCCTCGCGCGGCGAATACGTTGGCGACGGCGTTCCCCGCACTTTCAACGGCGAGCCCTTCGAACCGCTGTCGGGCTATCCGACACCGGGCGCGGCTCCCGCTCCGGCGGACCCTGCGGCACCGGATTTCCTTTCCACCCCATCCGATTTCACGACGGGCAACGCCCGCTAGCCATGACGCAAGCCCTGGCGCATCGACGGCGGGACCGCTTCCATCGGTTCCGCCGTCATGCTTGAAAGGAGAAATGAATCTTGGCCGACGTCGATCCGAAACTGCAATCGAACCGAGTGAAGGATCTGGGCGGCACGGTCCGTCCCAGCCGCAAGATCGAACTGGCGATCATCGTCGCGGTGTCCCTGATCCTCACGACGTTCGCCCTCGTGTGCTCCCATGCGGGGCATCCCTTCCAGATCTTCGCGCTCATGTACCTGGTCTCCGGCCAATGGTCGCTGACCGCAGGCCAGTGGGCGCTGGCCGTGGCCGTGCTCGTCGTACTGGCCGTGGCGTGCGGCGTGGGCGCGTGGCTGATCGCCAGCAAGGCCGTGCCGTGGGCAACCGGCGCCAAGGCACGCACCCGCGTGGACGTGTACGCGCCTGCCATGGGCCATGGCGAGGCCGTGGAGAAGGTGACGCGCCAGCGCGCCGAGGCCATGGCGTCAAGGCTCATAGAAGCGGACCACTGGCGCAAGGGCATGTCGCCGGGATATCCGCTGGGGCTCAACATCGTGGACAACACGTCGATGTACACCAGCTGGGAGGACATGGCTATCGTTCTGGCGGGCCCACGTTCCGGCAAGTCCCTGTGCTACGCGATCCCGGCCGTGCTCTCGGCACCGGGCCCGTGCCTGGCGACCTCGAACAAGGGCGACATCCTCGACGTGACCGCCCCGATCCGCAGGCTCGACCATCCGAACGGCGAAATATGGACGTTCGACCCCGAACGCATCGCGGACCCGAACCGGAAGAGCGCGCCGTGGGTGTGGGACCTGATCGCCTCGGTGCAGTCCATCGCCGACGCGAAACGCATCGCCGACTGCTGGCGTTACGCCTCGGGCCAGCCGCAGACCGGCGGCGACGACTTCTTCCCCGGCACCGCCGCCCAGCAGCTCGCCGACTACCTGTTCGCCGCGCATCTGGGAGGCCGATCCGTGTCCGACGTGTTTCGATGGTGTTCCAACGAGCGCGACACGTCGCCGGCCGACATCCTGAGCGAATACCCGCGCTATGCGGGCATCGCCTCGCGCGTGTCCAGCGTGATCGCGCTGACGCCGGAAACCCGAAGCGGCGTGTTCGGCAGCCTTCAGACCATGGTCGCGTTCCTCGCGGACCCCGAGATCATCGACTGGATCGACCCGCACCGGGACGCGGAAGGAAACATCGACGAGCGGCGCGGCCTGTTCGACCCCTACGAGTTCGCCACGAGCGAGGACACCCTGTACCTGCTTTCCGCCCAGGGCCGTCCCTCCACCGCGTTGACCGCCAGCCTGACGGCGGTGGTGGCGTTCACCGCGTTCCAACGCGCCCAAAGCGAGTTCACCGGCAACAACCGTCGTCTGCCGGTCCCGTTGTGCTGCGTGCTGGACGAGGCCGCGAACATCTGCCGCTGGCCCGAACTGGCCGACGTGTACTCGTATTTCGGTTCGGCGGGCATCCCGATCATGACGATCTGGCAGAACCCGGACCAGGGCAGGGCCGCGTTCGGCGAGACGAACTTCGGCTCGCTGTTCAACAACGCGAACATCACCGTCTACCTGGGCGGCATCAAGGACGCGAAATTCCTCGGCGAGATCAGCCAGCTGGTGGGCCAGAGGGAGATCGTGCGAGGCAGCGTCAACATCGACGGCACCGGCCGGCGCAGCGTGAACAACTCGATCCAGAAGGAGAACATCCTCGACGTTTCCGACCTGACCGAATGGCCCGTCGGCCGCGCGCTGCTGCTCGCATCCCAATCCCGAGCGCAGATCGTCAAGACCCTGCCATGGACGGGCAACAGGCAATGGGCCGACGCCCTGGCACAGGCCAAGGCGAAAGCCCGAGAAGAGCAGAGAAAGGCCGCATAATGAGCGAACACACCTCGAACACCACGTCCGGCCCTGATGGGGAGGAATGGGAGCGCGCGGTCGGTGCCGCCAGAACCCTGCTGTCATCGGACTGCGGATGGCTGGAACTGTTCACCCGCGCCATCCTGGAGGAGAAGGGCGTGCCCTACGGCAAGGGACTGCCCAACCCCGAAGCGCCGCACATCCCCGAGGACAAGGAGATCGAAGAGGAAACCATGCCGGGCCAAGGCGAGCCGACGCCGACCGCACCCGAGGTGCCGGCAGGCCGGCACGCGGCGGAACCCATCCGATCCGGGATTCCGGCCGATGCCGGGGAAACCGGCAACGGCTACGAGAACCCGCCGGAAGACGCAACGGACCGTGACGACACCCCTCCAAAGGACGATGCGGAGGAATCCGACACCCGTATACTGCCCGCGCCGGAGGGGAAGACGGATCTCGGCCGAGACGAATCCGGCGACCTCGATCCCGCGCGGGCAAGGGACGTGTCCGGCCAGTTCGGCGCGCGAATGCGGCGCAGCGAGACCTACTATCCGAACCTCGCCGCGTTCGTGGAAAGGTTCGTGGCCAACGTGTTCTGCTACCACCAGAGCGCGAGCGTGAACATGCAATGGGTGAGCGACTGGTGGCGCTATCCGGCGCTCGTGTTCCCGCTCGACGCCATGTGGCGCGCCTACGAGAACGCGCGCAAGGCACCCGGCCAGATGATGATCTTCTACATCCAGGCGGCGTCGATGCTCGACCGCGTTTTCGACAAGGACCGTGGCATCGTCGCCAGCCTCGACTGCAAGCAGAATCTCACCAGGAAGGGCGAACCGCTGCCCTGCGAACGCCCGAACCGGGCATGGCGCGAACCGATCCTGGAAACGTTGTCGGTCCCCGCCGCAGGCGGCAAGGAAAACAAGGAAACCACCATCACGCCAACAAGGAGGAGAAACAATGGCTCAAACTGATCCCGAGGACGGCTTCGACCAGATCATGGTCCAGAGCTGGAACAGCGTCGCCCAGCAGCTGCGCACCCTGCACAACGAGCTGAGCGGCGACCGCGCGCGACGCAGGGAACGCGCCGAACGCGCCGTCCAGAACGAACGCTACGAGCAGACCAGACGGCAGCAGCAATCCATCCGCCTCGAACAATGGGAGATGGACAACAGGGAACGCCTCAACAAGGGGTTCGAGTCCACCCTGAACGCGACCGTGCTTGCCGACGGCGACGGCTGGAGGAAGATGCGCGACTCGTCCCTCTTGCAAGGATGGATGGTCGCCGACCAACTGGAGGGCAACGACCCCGGCTACCGCAGGCAGATCATCGAGGCGAAGGCCCGGCTGAAGGACGAATGGTCGAAACGCCACCCGGAAACGCACATCGACGCCGCAGCCGACCAATTGACCAACCACGTGAACATCACCTACACCGACCAGTCGCCCGCGTTGCAGGCCACCCTGAACGCCTTCAACACGGCCGGCGTGCCCGTGGACCTGCAACGGGTGGAGGACACGCAGGCGTTCCAGGCCGCGCACGGCGACGACGCCACGTTCTTCGTGGACTCGCGGCTCACCGGCCAATGGACGGGCTACGACCACGACAGGATCGTCGAAGCCGTGATGTGCGCGCCGGTCAACGGCGTGGACGACGCCGCCTCCCGAATCAGCTTCCTCAAGGACCAGGGCCTGCCGGAATCCTCGCACGCGGACAACAAGGCCACAGGAGACGAGCCCAGCACCATAAGCGAGGCCGAACGCACCGAGAACGCTGACGCCGCACCCATCATCGAAACCCCCACACCCGTGCGGGAGCATACGAAGCCCGCCGCCGATGAACGCAAACCGGCATCCGAACCCGAGCCCGAGACCACGGGAGGCGGCGACCTGACGACCGGGGAGCCCGACGGATACGAGGAACCGCCCCTCGACCTGAACGAACCCGAGGAATGGAACGGGCCCGACCCGTTCGGCGAATACAGCCCCGCCATGGAATCCTCCATGAACCCCACGGACCAGCCGATACCCGACCAGGCCAACGTCTCGACGCCGCAGATCCTGCAACCCGAGACCAACGGCAACGCACGCTGACGCCGATGCCGGCGCACCCCTTGCCATGAGGTTCGTGGGGTGCGCCGGCATCGGATGGCCGTATCATGGTGTCAACGGCTTTCGGAACCGGAAAGGACGAGCATGGCACACGTGACGTTGGATCTGTCGAAATATGATGCCCTGACCGCCTACAAGGGTCTTCCCGACGAGAAGGAGGAGAACCCGGCGCGGTTCTTCCCCGACACCTCGTCGGTCCGCCGTTGCGTGCGCGAACGCATGTCCGTCATGGGTCTCGACGCCGCCGAACTCGCCAGGAGAGCCGGGGTTCCCCTCTCAAGCGCCGAAGAGCTCGTGGAGACCGGTCTGACCTCCATCCGCTACGTGTACAGGATGTTCGACCTGCTGCACATCCGCACCGAAACGCTGCCGTCCGCCTACGCGGGGAGACTGCTGTGAGGGAACTGCACGCCTGGGAGAACGGGCATCATGTGGGCGTGTTCTCGGAAGACGACGAGGAGCGCATATCGTTCGCGTACGACGCGAACGAGGGTCTGCCGATCAGTCTGAGCCTGCCCAGAACCGGCGGATGGAGAGACCAGGCACCGCGTAACTTCCTGGACAATCTATTGCCCGACAATCCCAACGTCCGCCAGGCCATGCGTGAGCACCTGAATGCCTCCTCGGCCGGCGTCTTCGATCTGCTGGACCGGGTTGACGCCACCGGCGGACTGGTGTTCTCCCTCTCCCCGGAACCTCCAATCCCATCGCCGACGCTTCGTCTGATCTCCGATTCCCAGATAGCCAACGAAATCGACCGCATCGAGCGGACCAGGAACTACTGGTGGGACGAGGACAGCCACTGCCGGTTCTCCTTGGGAGGGGCGCAGGGCAAGTTCACACTGTCCCGCGTGGACGGCAAGTGGTATTGGCCGGATATGATGCTGCCCTCCACCCACATCGTCAAACCGAAGCCCCATGACCTTCCCGAGGCGACCAAGGTGGAACTGGCGACGATGCGATTGTCGGAACTGTGCGGCATCGACACACCGGCACGCGGCGAGATCACGGCGCAGCGCAAGACGGCCTATATCGTGGAACGGTTCGACCGTCGCCTGGAGGAAGGCCGAATCGTCCGACTGCGGCAAGAGGACTTCCTGCAAGCGTTGGGATTGCCGACCCGCGACAAATACGATCCGTCGGCCGATGACTGCCTGGATCTCCTGCAACGCATCGATGCGTCGGGTTCCCTGTCCTACCGGTGGCTCGAAAGGCTGGCCTTCAACACGTCGTCCGCCAACAGCGACGCACATGCGAAGAACTATTCCCTGATCCTCGATCCCGCATCGGGGATACGCCTGTCTCCCCAGTATGATGCGGTCGCCACCAGGTATTGGCCCGAGTTCAACTGGGAACTCACCATGCCGTTGAACGAGGATCACGCCTTCGCGGAGCACACCACGCCCCAGGATTGGGAGGATCTGGCGACACGTCACGGTCTCGATGGTTCGAGGGTGGCGGATATGGCCCGGCGTATGGCGGGGAAGGTCCTCGCCGGCATATCCGAATCCTGCGAGGGCCTGGACGCGCGGATGGCCGATCGCCTGAACGCGTGCTGGACGAAGGCGAACGAGTCCATCGAGCCGATCATGCCGGGAGACGAGCCGGCGAACTCTCTCGATCCAGCATCGGCTTTGCCCGATTCGCTCGGTTTTCCCTCCTCGGGCCGTACCATCTGAGCTTTTTCCGGGAAGCGTCCTAACGGCGGGGCCGGTTCTCCTCGTCAGAGGCGACCATGCTCCATAGACCGTATTCCGGCGCGATTCCGTAGCGTTCGCGCAGCATGTCGAACGTGTGCAGGCCCTCGCGCATCGCTGCCCGGTATTCGTCGCCGTCCGCCGCGTTGTTGAGACTGGCGGCGATGCAGAACGCTTCGGATACGAGGCGTTCCATGTCGTGCGTGGACAGATTCTCCAGGTGCCGTTCGCGTCCATCATCGAGGAAGGGCGGGCGGTTCTCCATCGCGGCGCGCCATTCCTGCACGGCCAGGGCGCGGCTTCTGGCATCGTCCGCCCAGTCGTCGCGCAGTCGTTTCAATCGCATGTCGTCGCCGAGCTCGAAGGCGTTGAACCGTTCCGTCCACCCGTCCGTGCTGCGCCACGTGATCCTGTAGCCGACCACCTGGCCGGGGTCGGTGAACGAGTCTTTGGCGGTTCCCTTGCGCAGCCTGGGGTCGATGGAGAAGCCTTCCCTGCGCACGCGGCGTATGAACTCGTCCTCGCTGCGCGATGCCTTGGCGCACGCCTCCACGATCCGGCCGACATGCTGGCGCGGCATCGTTGAGGCGGCGACCGCCGTGACGAGCCGGCTTCTCTCGTTGCCGTCCAACGCATCCCATCCCTCGTCGTCGCCGTACTCGTTTCGCGCCTTCCATTCGGCCCATTGACGCCATTGCCCGTACTGCCAGCTGACGCGCGTGCCGGTGTCGGAGCGTGCGAGCTCGACCAGTTCGGGGCGCGTCTTCTCCATCCGCCTGCATGATTTCTGCGCGTTGATCCGGTCGTGGTACGGGTTGATCCACCCGTCGTCGGCGGCGAGCTGCACCATGATGTGCACGTGGTCGTTGCCGTTGGCGGACAGTCCGTGGCGGACCGCGAGCCATGTGACGCCCTGATCGTCGTCGCCGTCGATGATGTTCATGCGCGTCAGATAATCGCGGATGACGGCCTCCCATTCCTGGTCGGTCAGGATTCCCTGCCCGGCCTTGATGGCGAGCGAGCAGTGCCACACGCGCTTCCTGCCATGCTCTCGTTCGGGGTTGTTCTTGCCTCGCATGTCGGGCGGGAACGGATCGTCCTTGCGTTCCCTGACGCGGTAGCGTCGGTCGAACCTGCGGCCTATCTCCGCATACGACGCCGCCGGCTTGCCATCCATGTCAAACGAGGGAAACATGTCGCCGCTCGCGCACACGAGATGCTGGTCGGTGTGTTCATTGCGCCGTCCCTTGCCGAACAGGTAGCGCACCAGGCCGGCCGGGTCCGAGCCCCTGACGATATTCGGTATCATACGATGATTCTCCGCCCGCGCGCCCGGCACGGCGGCGCATGGCGTCTATGAGAGATATGCGTCCTTTGCCGGCACGGCCACTTCGATAGAATTATCGGAAACGGATAAGGGGCTTTGATGGAACCGGTGAGGAACGATACGACGACGGATAGGCGCACGGCCGTGGAACTGGCGAAGCGGCTGCTGGTCGATTTGATCTGGCGCACCGCCAAGATCGAGGTTGATGGCGTCACCTTCCCCGACACGCAGGAGATCTTCGACGGGCGCGCGCCCGAGGGTATGAGCGTGGACGATATAGTCACGGTGAATAACATCAAGCGCGCGTGGGGATTCCTGCTCGGGAACATCGACCATCCGGTCGATTGGCAGTACATCCGCGAATACAACCGCATCATCGGCGAAGGCCGCGTGCGCGACGCCGGCCGCTTGCGTGAATACGGCGTGAGGATCGGCGGCACGGGATGGGTGCCGGAGATCCCCGCCGTCGAGTCCTCACAGGAAAGGGTTCGCGGCATCCTGGAGGAGTCAGAAGGGGAGGCCACTGCGATGCTGCTGTTCGGCGCGGTCACGCGGGGACAATGGTTTTCGGACGGCAACAAGCGCACCGCGCTGATGGTTGCCAACCACCAGCTCATACACGACGGCATCGGCGTCTTCTCGATCCCTCCCGAAGACAAGGCGCAGTTCGTCTCTATGCTCCTGCGCTACTACGAGACGGGCGACTACTCCCGGCTCTCCGATTGGCTCTCACAGAACGCCGTCGGCCATGTGCCCGGCGGGCTGACTTTGGCCCAATCGTCTGGGGTCGTGGAAAAGACGAATGATGCCGTGAACGGGATGGGCACCGTGCCCGGCGTTCCCCTCGACGGCCTCGATGGAGGTTCCGGCTTACTGAGGTGACGGTCGTGGCGTCCGGGGGAAGTTTGCTCCCGAACGCCACGGGATTATTTACGCGATGATTTCGCGGGGTGTCGGGCCGCGCCCTTCTCATGTGCTATCCTGGGTTTCTCGGGAATCGGAGGAACCGTATGAGTGAGATCAGGATAGCGGATTTGTTCGCCGGCATCGGCGGCATCCGCATGGGAATGGTGCAGGCGCTGGGCGATGCCGCGCACGTGGTGTATTCGTCCGAGTGGAACAAGTACAGCGTGCAGACCTATGAGGCGAACTGGCACGACGAGAATCCCGTGGCCGGCGACATCACCAAGGTCGACGAGCATGACGTTCCCGACATCGACCTGCTGCTCGCGGGATTCCCGTGCCAGCCGTTCTCCATCGCCGGCGTCTCCAAGAAACAGAGCATGGGCCGTCCCACCGGCTTCGAGGACAAGACCCAAGGCACACTGTTCTTCGACGTGGCGAGAATCATCAAGGCAAAGCAGCCGAAGGCGTTCCTCCTGGAGAACGTGAAGAACCTGCTCTCGCACGACCGTGGGCGCACGTTCAAGACGATATATTCCGTGCTGACCGAAGACCTTGGATACCACGTCACCTACAAGCTGATCGACGCGGCGGGCTTCGTCCCCCAGCACAGGGAACGCACGTACATCGTGGGCTTTCGCGAGGAGAACGGGTTCACGTTCGATGACGTGAAGCCCATCGCGCACGGCAACGTCGGCAGCATCCTCCTGCCCGCCTCCCAGGTTCCCGACAAGTATGTTCTGAGCGACAAGCTGTGGACGTACCTCCAGAACTACAAGAAGAAGCACGAGGCCGCAGGCAACGGTTTCGGATATGGCATGGTCGATGCCGCCACCGACCACACGCGCACGTTGAGCGCGCGGTACGGAAAGGACGGCAGCGAGATACTGGTCTCACGCGGCGAGGGAAAGAACCCTCGAAGGCTAACCCCGCGCGAATGCGCGCGACTGATGGGCTACCCGGATTCGTTCAGTATCCCGGTATCCGACACGCAGGCATACCGGCAGTTCGGCAACTCGGTCGCAGTGCCGGTCATCCGAGCCATAGGCGAGGCGATGAAACCCTACCTGTCCGACTGATTAGCCCGAGGCGTTCCCTGTCCGATTGGTCTATGCTCATGGATTATGAGCGATTACGGAAGAATCGGCGACTACATCGGCCCGGTCGCGGCCAAGAAACTGTCGGCCGTCGATATCGACGCCAACAGCAGCAACCAGCACGAGTTCGGCGGCAACGACGCGCTCAGAAGACTGCTCGGCACCGGCGAGGACCGCAGAGCATCCCAAGGGCACGGCATACCCACCGCGCTCATGTACCTGAGCGACGATGACGCACCGGCGGTCGCCGACCTCGAAACCACATGGTACGACGCACGGCGCAACAACCCGAACCGCAGCGCCGAATGGCGTCTCTACTACAAGGACTGCGAGCCAATCCGCATGGCCCGCCCCGGCGACCTCATGTGCTTCGGTATGCTCAGGGACAATCGTCTGCTGATCATCATCGCGCAGCATGACAGCACGGCCGAAGCCCAAGCCAAATGGCTCTTCGGCATCGACGACGAACAGGAGGTCGCGTTCCGCTTCCACGACAACACGGAACGTGAGCTGGACGCCTTCGGCGCGCAGATCTTCGAAGCTCTCGGCATCAACGTCGAAGTGCGGGATGACACGTATCTCCCCGAGATGATCGGCAGATGGGGATACAGGTTCCCCAGCAACGAGGAGTTCGCGGCCTTCTCCCAATCCTCCTTGACGGACGTGGACCCCACGCACGATGACCCTGACGACGTGGTGATCGAATACTACGACCGCAGCTACCTGCTGTTCAAACTCTATGAGCGGGCGGTCATCCAACACGACTACGATGCCGCGCCATTCGTATCGGATGGCGTCATCGACGTTGACTCGTTCACTTCGTTCTACACCTCCGTGCGCAACCGGCGCATGAGCCGCGCAGGCAAGGTCCTCGAAATCCACATCGCCCACATCCTCGACGCGCGCGGCATCGAATACGAGGCGCAGGCCAAGACGGAAAACGGAAAGAAACCCGATTTCCTGTTCCCCTCGCAAGCCGCCTACGAGGATCCGGCGTTCCCCGAGGAACAGCTGCGTATGCTCGCCTCGAAAACCTCCATCAAGGATCGTTTCCGCCAGGTCGCCGACGAAGCCAACCGGATCAGGGACAAACACCTGTTCACCCTGACTCCCGGCGACGTGACCCATCCCAAGCTCGCCCAACTCGATGAACTGCACATCCACCTGGTCATGCCCAAGGTAGTCAAGGAATCCTATGACGACCTGATCCAGGGAGAAACCATGACGTTCTCCCGGTTCATCGAAGAAATCCAAGGACTACAAGCGGACCGTCCGCAAAGCCTGACCCTCCTCTGACCGGTTCGCGTCATCGGGCACTCCCCCGGACTGCCCGATGACGGCATCGAGATGGTCTATCAGCTCCCGGCATTGCCGGACGGCGTAGGACGCCGATGCCTCGTCCTCGATGGTCGCGTTCATCTCCCTGTTCGCGTTGTGCGCGATCTGGTTGACGTTGCGGCCGATGCGGCGCAGCTGGTATTCGATATCCCTGAGCGCCTGGACGGTGGGCGAATCATGTTCCTCCTCCTCGACGTACAGGCTTCCCTCCAACAGCTTCACCGCCTCGATGACGGTGAGGGAGACGGTCTGGCCGCGTCGCCGCGCGGCATCCTGGATCATCCGTTTCTCGTCGTCATCGACGCGGATCAGCACCGCCTTTTCGCGTGGACCGTTTTGCCTGCACCGTCTTTTCCTTGCCATCGTTTCCTCCTCTCATGGATCATTGATTATCAGGCCTTCGGCACTCGGGTTGTTGCTCCAGCGCCGCAGGGCGCGGGAGGCTGCGGGCTCGGATTGTATATACAATCCGTCTAGCTTGCTTACCTTCGATTTGATGGGCATCTCCATGTGGATGTCCATGGACATATCCATGTGGGTGTCCATAGACGTGTCCATGTGGGTGTCCATGGATATATCCATATGAGCGCATAGGAAAACGCATGAGGGTGGATGATCGTTCGGGGTGATGCCTTCTTCCACGAATGGGAAGGGGCTCTTCCTTTTTTTGGAATGTCATCTTCCCGCATCCTTCGTCTTGAGCTCCTTGAGGAGCATCGTCGCGTTGTCGCGGATGCTCGCGTCCGTGAGCGGGGAGAGCTCGTCCGCATAGGAGCGGCAGAGGAGCGCGTACACCCGTTCCCGCACCCATGCGCTGCGCGCGATGCCCATCTTGAACGCGGCCCGGCACAGCATCTCGTATTCGTCGCCGGTGAGCATGACATTGAGCTGGCGTCCCTGCTTCAGCGGATGTTCGGGGTCGGGGTCGGTGCGGTACACGTCGTTCCAATCGGTGGTGCCGGGGGCGAGTTCCGTGTAGCTGAACGGCTGGATGGCGTATCTCACGAAACGGGATTTGGGTATGCCCGTCTTGGCGGAGGCCTCGGCAAGCAGATTGAACAGCTCCCGGTCCATGAGGACCCGGAAGGCGTGGCTGTATCGTCGCATGGTTTCATCGTCTCCTTGGTCGTTGCCGTGCCCGGCGCGGCATGGCGCGTCGGGCACGGATGGTTGGCCGGTTGGTCAGCGGTCGAAGTCGAACGCCGTGCCGCGTAACTTGTCGATGCGGATGGCCGCGTCGAACTTCTTCCCGGATTTGGATGTGAAGCCCTTCAGCGTGACGGTCTGTCCCGCGAGGAGCCTGCGTGCGGTCTGGTCGGTGATGGTCTTGCCCGCGAGGCTCGCGTACATCTTCCATCCGCATCCCTCGACGGCGATCCACTTGCCGTCCTTGGTCTTCTCGCTTTTGTTCGTGGAGCATTGCCACATCCGGCCGGTTTTCCTGACCGGCTGGCCGCAGCGCGGGCAGTCGCCCCAATCCTGCGCGTCGGTGTTCGTGGTTCGTGTGACGGCATCGGCCTTGAGGTTCGCGGTCGCGTCGGCGGGGATTCGCAATGCCTCCCGGTGGAACATGTCCATCACGTCGGCCGGGTCCCGTTTGCCGTGTTCCACGTCGGAGAGCGCCTGTTCCATCCGCGCGGTGAGCAGCACGTCCTTCAGGCGTGGCTCCACCACGTCGGTGAGGCGTTCGCCTTCCGTGGTGGCGTGGAGCTGACGGCCCTTGCGTTCCACGAGTTTGGAGCGCACGAGTTTTTCGATGGTGTCCGCGCGGGTGGCTGGCGTGCCGATGCCGCCGGAATGTGATTCGTCGTCATCGAGCGCCGCCTTGAGGCTTTTGTCCTCCACGTACCGGCTCGCGTGCTCCATCGCGGCCAGCAGCGTGGCCTCGGTGAACGGTTTGGGCGGGCGGGTCTCGCCTTCCTCGACCGTGACCTTCCCGACCGGGCGAATGACGCCGCCTTCCGTGAGGTTCGACGGGATCACGTTCCTTCCTCCCGCCGGGTTCGCGGTTTCCTCGTCTTCCGGTTCGGACCCGCGGCCGGTTTCGACGGCCTTCCATCCTGCGGATACGGTCTCGTCGGAACGGCTGGAGAACTCCCTGTCGGTGTCGTCGGAAAGCCGGGCCTTCACCTCGGTGACGATGTGCACATGGTCGTCGCCCACGGCCTCCCACATGCGGCGCACGATGCGCGTCATCACCTTGCGCTCGTCATCGTCCAGGCCTTCCAGCTTCCCGGCGTCCAATTGCATGGTCGGCAGGATCGCGGTGTGGCCGGCCACCTTCGCGTCATTGACGGCCAGCTCCGGGCGCGGGTGTCCGGGTATGCCCTCGCGGGTGACGAACCCTTGGGCGAGACGGCCGGATTCGAGGAGCGCCGTGAACGTTGCGAGGTCGTCATGCGTGATGTACCGGCTGTCGGTGCGCGGATAGGTGGCGAGTTTGAGTTCGTAGAGGTGCTGCAACGCCTGGAGCGTGCGCGCGGCGGTCATGCCGTGCAACCGGCTCATGTCCTTCTGCAATCCGGTCAGGTCATACAGGCGGGGCGGCCGGTCGTTCACCCGCCTCCGGTTCACGGACATGATGCGGAAGCGGCCGCGTTCGACCTGGCCGCACAGCAGCATCGCCGCATCCTTGCTGTCGATCCGTTCGCTGGAGAGCCGCCATCCGCCCATGTCCGCGATCACGGTCCAGAACGGCACCGGTTTGTGGTTCCTGATCTGCCGGTCGCGTTCCGCGATCATGGCGAGCGTCGGCGTCTGCACGCGGCCCACGCTGAACCGTGCGTTGTAGAGCAGCGAGTACGCGCGGCTCGCGTTCATGCCGATCAGCCAGTCCGCCTTCGACCTGATCTCCGCCGACCATGCGAGCCCTTGGTATTCGGATTCGGGTTTCATCGCCCGCCACGCGGCCTGGATGGCCTCCGCCTCCAGGCTCGCCACCCACAGGCGCAGTTCCGGCTTGTGAGAGCCTTCCATGTCCGCGATGCGGCGGAAGATGGCCTCACCCTCGCGGTCGGGGTCGCAGGCGTTGACGAGGCAATCCACATCCGTTCGGCGGATCAGCCGCACGATCTGCCGGTAGCGGGAGCCGGCACCGCGCTCGGCGCTGATCTTCCACCGCCAATGGCCGGACGGGTCCACAGGCAGCGTGTCCAGACTCCATTTGCCCCAATCCCTGTCCTTGTAGTCCTCGGGCATGGCAAGGTCGATCAGGTGGCCCTGCGCCCATGTCACGAGCAGCTGGCCGCACTCATAGCATCCGTCCCTTTGGACGGGCGCGGCGCACAACGCCTGCGCGATGGCCGTGGCGACCGATTTCTTTTCCGCGATGACGAGTCTCATTCGCGTTCCTTCCGTTTTTTGGGATTCCTTGATTCTTGTCCGACATGCGAGGACCGGCGCGGGAATCCCTTCCCGGCCGGCCCTGGATGGAAAGGCGTCGCCAAGGTCAGGCGGCGAAGCCGAGCAGCGGCGCGAACACGGCGGCGATGGCCAGCACCGCGATCAGCATGAGGATGACGCCGGCGATCCACGCGATGGCCGTCACCAGCGTGCGGCTCCAGGTCTGTCCGCCGGATTCCACGATCATCGGGCTGCCCATGCGTTTGCCGATGATCGCGCACACGCCCGAGGCGACCACGCACAACAGCACGAGCACCACCTGGAGCATCCCGTTGAGCTCGACCAGCCACGTCCACAGGCCCATGAACCAGCCGGCGAGCATAGAGAGAAACGATTCCATTGATTTTCCTTTCACCTGATTGGAACGACGCTTCCGATTCTCGGCCGCAAAACGGCCGGCCACGGGGCACGGCGTCTACACGCCCCGCCTTCCGCCATGGGGAATGTAGACGCCATGCCCCGTGGAACGCGCGACGGGAAGGCAGACTCGCCTTGACGGAAAAACGAGCGAAAGGAAGATCGTCGTGGCGAACAACCAGAACACCATGCGCGACATGAAACGCAGCATCCTCAAGGCGGTGCGCGACAGCCAGAAGACGAAACAGGATGCGATGGACGAGTACGTGGCGGCGCGCGTCAACATCAAATCATTGGAGGGACGTCTGGAAGAGGCCCGCGAGAAGGCCACCCTGCTGCGCAGGAAGGCGAAGGACGCGGGAAACACCAGCGCCGAACTGAAAACGGCGGACGACCTCATAGACGCGCGGTGGACGGGGACGGAAGACGGGTCGGCGGAAGACGGGTCGCCCGAAAACGCGGATCCGGGAACCGTGAACCCCGAGCGGGAGCATCCGGCCATGGAAGAAAACACGCAAGGCGGCATGCCGGGCGAGCCGAACCGTTGGGAAGGCGGTGAATCGTGAACCGGCCGGAACCGCGTCCGCTGCCGAAACCGCTGCGCGTCCTGTGCCTGTTCGTCGCCGCGCTCCTCGTGTGCTCGCTGGGCGTCATCGTCGCCAACCACCAGCCGTCAACGGCCGGCGACGACCACGGTTCCGCGACGGACGCGAAACAGGAGTCCACGGGCAAAAGGAAAACGGATTCAGGCCCGCGACGGTACGCCGGCCTGGAGGCGGCGGGAATCCCGGTTCCCGGCGACTGGTCTCAGCGCACCACCGCGTTCCCCGTTGACACCCACAAGGACGGCACCCGCACGCTCTCCGAAAACGCGGACGGCATCACGCTGCACAATGGTTCCGGCCCGATCGACACCGCATTGGAAACGGTGGACGCGCTGCTCGATCCAAACGGCAGCGACGACGAATGGCGCAAGAACGTGTTCGCGCTGCTCGGCGACGACGGTGCCGGGGAGAGCCATCCGGTCTCCGACGCGCCGCGCTGGTGGTGGACCCAGCGCCGCTTCCACGCCGGATCCGTATGCTCGGGCCAATACGATGACAAGTACGTCAACTACGCCTACACCTGCACCTCCGACGGCAAATGGGAGGGCTCGGATACGGATGCCATCCAGTCCCAGCCGTTCTGGACGACGAAGGAAACCAGCTTCCCGATCCCGGAAGGCGGCGGACCGTCATCCACGACGGATCCGCAGCAGACCGTCAGCCAGGCGTACAACACCGTGCTCTTGCCGATGGACGACGGCAACTGGCACGTCACCGTCTACTGCCCGGCCGCGCTCGACGCGTCATTGCTGGACAAGGATGCCAACGAGCTCGACCCCGATCAGGTGAAGGCCGGCGACGAGGCGTACACGGTGATCTCCGCCACCGGATACGGCACGGTCCAGCATCCCTGCCGGACCGTGGAGGTCGTGGTCGGCGGGCAGAAGCCCTTCTGGTCGCTGAGGAACACGCAATGAGCCGGGCCAGCCGCCATCGGATCCTCGCGGCCATGCTCTCGGCGTGCCTGCTGTCCCTGCTCGGCGGATGCACGCCGTTGACCGTGCTCGCGGTCCTCGGCGGCTGCAAGGACGGCGGCTCCAACGGATCGTCGGGAGGCGTCACGGGAAGCGTCACGACCGGCGAGGTGCGTGACGGCATGACCATCGCGCAGACCAAGGCGTGGTTCAACGGATCCGACGGGCCCGACAACGTGTGCCAGGCCTATCCGGACGGGCAATGCACATGGTGGGCGTGCATGAGAGGCCATAAAATCGGATTGGACGTGGGCTCCTACTGGGGCAACGGCGGCGACTGGGCCGCCAGCGCCACCGCCGCCGGATGGAAGACCACCCGCACCGATCCCGTGGCCGGCAGCATCGTCAGCTACCCGCCCGGCGTGGCCGACGCGGACACCCTGTACGGCCACGTCGCCGTCGTCGAGGCGGTCGACCGGACGGCCGGCACCGTGACCATCAGCGAGATGAACGGGCGCGGCGGCCTGGGCATCGTCAACCACCGCACGCACAGGATCGACGTCGGCGCGGTCTACATCCTGCCCAACGGCAGTGTGTCCACCAATGGTTCCGCCGGCACGGATTCCACGTCATCCGGTTCCGAATCGTCCGATTCGTCGTCATCGTCCGACTCGTCCTCCTCTTCGGATCCGGTGGAGGCGGCATGGACGTGCTCCAGTTCCGACTCGGGCTCCACGGACGTGGTGGTGGACTACGACGGCGACGGCACCCACGCCACGCCGGAACAGGCCCGGGCCATCGCCCGGAAGATGATCGCCTCGTACAAGGACTGGGGAGACGGCGACTATGACGCGCTCGTATGGCTGTGGAACAAGGAATCGGGATGGCAGTGGAATGCCACCAACCCGAGCAGCGGCGCGTACGGCATACCCCAGGCGTTGCCCGCGTCGAAACTCGCCTCCGCAGGAGACGACTGGAAGGACGACGCCGCCACCCAGATCAAATGGGGATTGAACTACATCGCCGGCCGGTACGGCAGCCCCAGCGCCGCCAAGACGTTCTGGCTCGCCCACAACTGGTACTAAGGAGCGGGACACGTGAAGGGACCGAGCATCAGATCTCGGCGGAATCATCTGCCCCGTAGACGCCATGCCCCGCGCGACCGCCCGTATGGGCTGATGATCGGAGCCATGCCCGCCGGACGGCGCGGCACCGATCATCCAAGGGAAGGAAGGACGCATCATGCTGATGGAACCCGACGAATACACGTCCCAGGAACGGGCCCTGACCGACAAGGCGAAGGAGCTGATCGAGCAGCACGAGCTCGACTGGGGCAACGGGGAATGCTTCATCCAACGCGACGCCGGCCACAGCGAACTGTACATGACGCTGGAGGCCCCCAACCACGCCACGGTCACGGTCACGGTGCCGGCCGAGGCGGACGAGAAGGGGCTGAGGCGCGCCATGGCGGACGGGCTCCTCGACTTCGACCCCGACGAGGAGTTCGACGAATGCTGGTCCCGCGAGTTCGCGGCACGCAACGGGTTCACGCCCTCCGGCTTCCTGTCCGGCCTCCAGGAAGACAAAGCGTATTTCGGTCTCCGATCTGAGGCGTTGCTTCATCCCGGTCAAAGCAACGCCGGGCAAGGCAACGAAACGATTGCGGAGATCCGCTGGACGGAGGAGGACCTTCGGCACTGGCTGAAAGACCATGACTGGCCCGACAACAACGAGAACATGGACGCGATGCGCGACATGATCTCGGCCAGGGAATTGCGGGACCGCAGCATCGAGGAGGGATGGGAGATCATCGACGCGATGGTGGACGACGGCCGGCTCGCCCGCAAAGACGAAGGCGAGAAGGCCGAAACGTCCGAAACCCACGATCCCGCGAACCCGGCCGACCCGTTGAGCATTGCCGACCCGTCTGCCTCGGCCGCAGCCACACGATAAAAGACCCGAGCGAAGGAGCATCATCATGGCCGGATTGAAGGACTACCAGATCAGCGTGTACGTCGCCAACCTGGGCAAATACGTGGAGGGCGTGTTGCAGGGCGCGTGGATCACGCTGCCCATGCCCGCCGAACGCTTGCAGGACACCCTGAAGACCGAGGTGGGATTGGGCGGCCGGTACGAGGAGTACGCGATCCACGACTACGAGGGCGGGGAAGGACTGCTCGCCACCGTGGCGAATCCCGGCGAATACGAGTCGCTGACGGACCTGAACCTCATGTGCCGCGCGTTCGAGGCGCGCGAGGACGACGACCCGGACGTGTACGAGAAGGTGCAGACGGTCCGCGACGATCTTGACGCGGCCCCGCGCACCCCGTTGCAGTACGCGAACCTCGCGCTGAACTCGGACGAGATCCCCTATCACTCTTATGATGCGCCGTCCTCGGCCGAATCGAAGGAGGCGAAGTATGCCTGGACCGCCGTGAACCAGGGGTGGGCATCGGATGCCGTGTGGTCCATGTTCGATACGGGGCTCGGCTATCTGATCGATATGGAGATGTACGGCCGGGACCTCACGCTCGACGGCGATGTGTCGCTTGGCGACAACGGCTATCTGGAGGACGCGGACTGGCCGAGCGATATCGACGGCCGGTACTCGCGCGAGGAGATCGCCGAGGAGGTCGAATGGCTGGATGATTTCGACGCGAAGACCGGTTCGCCGGCCGCGTTCGACCTCGCCTCGCTCGTCCAGCCGGGCGAACGCATCGCGGACTACACGATTTCCGGCACCGGCACGAACTGGGGAGCCCCCTCATACCAGTGCATCGTGGAGGAGGGTTCCACCGATATCCATGCCGCGCTTGAGGACACGATGCACCGGATCATCGACGCGCGCGCCGCTACTGGCGACGCCGTGGACGTGCTGCGCGAGACCATGGGCGCAATGCCCGCAGCGTCCGTCGGCGAAGACGACGGCGTGAGCCCGATCGACCTTGATCTGGGATATGTGCTGCCCGGTGCCGTCACCTCGTTCGCGGAACGCGCGCAGGCGTGCGACCCCTCGGACCCGCTGAATATGACCGATACGGCCGGTTCCGGCCTTTCCAAGTGAGAAAGGGCGAGCGAGATGGCCTTGACGCCTTTTGACATGGAGGGTGTGAACCGCGACCTGCTCGCGGCCGGGAATCCCGCCAAGCCCGACATGCAATCCATCCTGCGCAGGAACGCGCGCGATCTCGTGCTGGGGAACGCGATTCTGGTCTCTTCCGTCGATGCCAAGGAATTGGAGTTCGGCGTCCACATGGCGTATTCCGACGCGGACGGCGGCTTCGACACCGATCCGAGCGAGGACGTGTGGTTCGAGGCGTCCTCGCTCCCGATTCCCAATGAACGCCCTGATCTGCCTCCCGACAACGCGCTCAGGATCAGGGTCACGGACGTGCTGACCGAATACGGGTTCACGGACATTGACGTGAAAGCCCCGGACAGGACGCCGGAAGGCATCTGGATCGGTTTCGAGGCCATGCAGCCGGTCAGGCTCGACGTGACCTCGGCCCAGGGAGGGCGTTCCGTTTCCTTCACCCTGACAGCAGCCGAGGCCAACGATTGGCGTTCCGGCCGTCTCGACGCGCATGGCCTCTCACGCATGGCCGTCGAACGGGTTCTCGCCAGGCCGGGCGACACGGTGACGCTCGCCTACGGGGATTCGCTGTTCCGGCCGGCGGTGATGTGCGACGGTTCGGGAAGGCTTCCCGAGCATCGCGTCAAGGCCGGCATCGGCACGTTCGTCATCGGCCGTGAAAGCGAGGCGGTCATGCCCGAGATACTGCGGATCGACCGCACTGTTGACCCACGAGACCCGCTCGTGATCGAAAAGGCGTTCGGAAAGGAGAACGACATGGAGAACGGGAATGTCCCCGAATACTGGAAAGGCCTGATGGACGAGGCCGATCTGCCGTTGGCGGGCATCGTGCGCGAGCACGGCGGCGGGTTGATGGACTTCCACCGCATGAAGGGCATCGAACGCCTGACCGGTTCGAGTGACTGGGATTTCTACTCCTGGACGGTGGAAAATTACGACGATGACCTGCTCGATGTGTGCGAACGGGAGAACGCCGCCGACGTGCTCGCCGACTTGCAGGCATGGTGGAAAACGAGCCAGCCCGACATGCGGCAACACGTGGACGAGATGATGTCGGGCATCGACGCGGCCATGGGGCAGATCGACAAGCGCCTGTACGCCGCCGCCGAAAAGGAGTTCAAGGAGCGCTCGTTGGACCCGGACGGGGAATGCTACCAATTGGACGGCGGCACGTTCATCTCCCAGGAATCATTCGACGGCATCTGCGGCGACCAACGCGACCGCTACATGGCATGGAAGAACCAGGCCGAACCCGCCAGACTCGTGAGCGCATGGGACGACCCCGCGCGCCTGGACCGGCTCGTGGGAGACGCGATCGACGCGGACGATGGCGGCGGATGCTTCTACACCGACGCGCAGCCCATCGACTACACGCAGGGCATGGATTACAGCCCACAGCAGCTGGCCGCAGACAGCGGGCTGGGAGATACGGTCCCGCTGGCGTGTGAGTCCAACGCTTCCTACAGCCTCGCGCACCACCCCGATATCAAATTCACCGCCACCGGGTCTCCCGACGGCAGAAAGGCGCTGGAAGTCTCGGTTCCCGGTTCCGCCCGTCATGCGCTGATCACGGCCAAACCCGAAGCGTTCGACGTGAGCCTGCATGACGAGCGCGGCATCGTGTCCGGCGAATCCTTCCCTTACGAGGCAAACGATTTCTGGACGTACCGGCTTTCCGGCCAGGCGTTGCGCGGCGCGCTGGACCTCGCCGTCGGCTGGGCCGACCCACAGGAAACGTCTCCTGAGACCGCAGGGCTCGACCTCGCGTTGGATGACGGCATGGAAACGGCACACGGACGATAAAGCGATTCTGCCGGCGTATGCGATCCGGCCGGCACGTTGAACCTTGACCAGGCATCGCCGTACGGCATGACCCGGTGAATAGGAAAACGGGGTTAAGGGTCAAAAAGTGTGTCCGGAATCGCGGATTTTCACGGATTGACCTGTAGGTTTCCGGAAAGTATATGCTCCGGAAGCATATATCTAGCCCCCGACGGGAAATCCTCGGTGTGGCAGCCGTGATGTGCTATGCGCGGCGTGGTGTGGTGTCGCAATGTCGAAGAACCAACCACGCTGCCACTGCGGCGGTGAAATGAAACGCAACGGCACCACCAGCAAAGGCACCACCAGATGGCGCTGCAAACAATGCGGCGCCTCCAGCGTCAAACGTCGAAACGACATCACCAACGCGGCAGTGTTCACCCAGTTCATCGAGCATTGCACCACCGCAATATCACTCGACGACCTAGCCAAACGAAACGGTGTTAGCCGCGCCACCATGAAGCGGCGCTTCAAGTGGTGCTGGCTCGTTGATGTGCCTGACCCCACCGCCGGCCACCACAAGCGGATCTACGACCAGGTATTTCTCGATGGCACCTACACCGCCGGTGGCTGCCTGATCGTCGCGGCGACCATCGACCACGTGATCGCCTGGCACTGGTGCAAACACGAAACCACCCGCGACTACCAACTGCTGCTTGAACGCATCGAAGCCCCACTCATCGCCGTCATCGACGGCGGCCAAGGCGCATACAGCGCAATCAAAAAGTGCTGGCCGACTACGAAAATTCAACGCTGCCTCATCCACGCCCAACGCGTGGTCCGCCGCTACACCACCACCAACCCACGCACCGATGCCGGGCGCACCATCTACCGACTTGCGCTGAAACTGACCCGGATCACCACACTGGATGAAGCCGCCGCGTGGGGTGTGCAACTGCACGAGTTTTCAACGATCTACCGGGAATGGATGAACGAGAAAACCATGATCAAAGACCCCAAAACAGGTGCATGGACCCGCGTGTGGACCCACCACAACGTGCGCAAGGCCTACAACAGCCTCAACCATCTTTGGCGGTCCGAGATGCTGTTTGTCTACCTCAACCCGCCAGCAGGAGTCCTTGCGCCCGAGCGGATCAAATCCACCACCAACAGCTTAGAAGGCGGCATCAACGCCCAGCTCAAACTGCTCGCCAGAACCCACCGCGGCAGATCAGGCGAACGACAACGCCGCATGCTGGATTGGTGGCTCTACTTAAAAACGGAACTGCCTGACGATCCAGTACGAATCGCCAGGCAGTCCGACTGGGGCCAGGGCCAACTCGCCAAAGTATCCACCCTGACCCAAACCGAGAACCAAGCCGACCACGAAACAGGACGCCCAGCCCTCTACGACAACGCTATCGACACCGACTACACCCACTCAATCGGCATTCAAAAAGGCCAAATCTAACCCCCGCGACACGCCGAGCCAGACACACATTTTGACCCTTAACCCTTTAAATGGATATAATTAGACCCATGTTGATTTCAGGTATCGCTTTCTTGCGGTTGCGCACCAACCGCTAAGGCGGTTTCCTACCCCGTAGGTTAAAAACCGCTCCGGTCCTTTAGCCGGGTGGCTATTTGTCATGCCCGGCTCCCTTTCAAATCCAAGGAGCACACCTGATGTCTGCATACGGACACGGCCGTCACGAGCATGGCCAAAATTTTCTCACCAACCACAAGATCATCAACTCCATCATCGACCTTGTGAAACAAACCTCCGGCCCCATCATTGAGATCGGACCAGGAAGCGGTGCCCTCACTCACCCGATGGCCCACTTGGGGAGGGCGATAACGGCAGTTGAAGTGGACGCAAAACTAGCTGCCAAAATCACACAAGAAACCTCCTCGGCGGCGGTCGAAGTGGTCCATGATGATTTCCTTAACTTCCGGTTACCCGCCACTCCCTGCGTCATTGTGGGAAACATTCCCTTTCACCTCACCACTGCCATTCTTCGAAAGTTGCTGCATGCGCCAGCATGGACTGACGCTGTACTCCTCATGCAGTGGGAAGTCGCTCGCCGCCGGGCCGGGGTAGGCGCAAGCACGATGATGACGGCTCAGTGGTCCCCATGGTTCACATTTCACCTGGGTTCTCGGGTACCAAGGACTGCTTTCCGGCCACAGCCAAACGTTGACGGGGGGATCTTAGTGATCCGCCGGGTGGGTGACCCGAAGATTCCGATAGAGCAGCGCAAAGCCTTTCAGGCGATGGTGCACACCGTTTTCACTGCCCGGGGACGCGGGATAGGGGAAATTCTCCGAAGGGCAGGGTTGTTTTCATCACGTTCAGAAACACAATCATGGTTGCGCTCGCGAGGAATCGACCCCGCGACCCTACCTCCCAGATTGCACACCAACGACTGGATCGATCTCTTCCAGGTGACTGGTTCCTCTCTACCTCACCATCGACCCATTTCACCATCGGGAAGTAGTCAACGACCTCCTCAACGGAAAAACCGAAGCCGGCGGCGTTAATCCCCACCAAAACCGAAATCCACCAGTAGTACTAAAAGGGCTCTTCCGGTTTTAGAGTGCATTGATTAGTTCGCCGGGGGTTCGGGCGTGGCACAAGATATTGGGGTCCTTGGCTTTGTAGGAAAAAGGTATCTAATCCATCCGTACAAAACTAAGGACCTACTGTGCAGCCTAACGGAAATGTCATCGTCGATACCATCTGCCGCACCGCAAAACTAGGAACTACTATCACCGGTGCCACAGAAAACGGTGACGTCACTGTTATTGAAGCCGAACCCGTCGAGCCGATCAATGAATGCCCTACCTGCGGGCAGCCTGGGGTATTCCGCGACCACGTCATCCGCAGCCTGGTCGATCTGCCCATCGTCGGCCACCCAACAACTTCATGTGCGCCTTCCACGCTACCGGTGCACCAACAAGCGTTGCTTGCAGAAGATCTTCCGTGCTGGCCTTGCCTGCGCGCCCGACAATTCAAAGACCACGGACCAGGTGACCCACTGGATCCTGCAACGACTCTGCCTAAATCGGATGAGCGTTGCCGCTGCACCCAAGTCATTAGGCCTGGGGTGGGATATGAAGTGTCCCAGGTTTTGTTCCGTTTGATGAAACCCGTTTTTGAAACAACGTACGGAGCACAACGCACGCCGATGCCAAAGCTTCCGCAACATCGACTACCTCATCAAACCCACGACAGTGGGATTCACACCCTCAATCCCCACGCGTGCAATCTGGGTTAAGGGTCAAAAAGTGTGTCCGGAATCGCGGATTTTCACGGATTGACCTGTAGGTTTCCGGAAAGTATATGCTCCGGAAGCATATATCTAGCCCCCGACGGGAAATCCTCGGTGTGGCAGCCGTGATGTGCTATGCGCGGCGTGGTGTGGTGTCGCAATGTCGAAGAACCAACCACGCTGCCACTGCGGCGGTGAAATGAAACGCAACGGCACCACCAGCAAAGGCACCACCAGATGGCGCTGCAAACAATGCGGCGCCTCCAGCGTCAAACGTCGAAACGACATCACCAACGCGGCAGTGTTCACCCAGTTCATCGAGCATTGCACCACCGCAATATCACTCGACGACCTAGCCAAACGAAACGGTGTTAGCCGCGCCACCATGAAGCGGCGCTTCAAGTGGTGCTGGCTCGTTGATGTGCCTGACCCCACCGCCGGCCACCACAAGCGGATCTACGACCAGGTATTTCTCGATGGCACCTACACCGCCGGTGGCTGCCTGATCGTCGCGGCGACCATCGACCACGTGATCGCCTGGCACTGGTGCAAACACGAAACCACCCGCGACTACCAACTGCTGCTTGAACGCATCGAAGCCCCACTCATCGCCGTCATCGACGGCGGCCAAGGCGCATACAGCGCAATCAAAAAGTGCTGGCCGACTACGAAAATTCAACGCTGCCTCATCCACGCCCAACGCGTGGTCCGCCGCTACACCACCACCAACCCACGCACCGATGCCGGGCGCACCATCTACCGACTTGCGCTGAAACTGACCCGGATCACCACACTGGATGAAGCCGCCGCGTGGGGTGTGCAACTGCACGAGTTTTCAACGATCTACCGGGAATGGATGAACGAGAAAACCATGATCAAAGACCCCAAAACAGGTGCATGGACCCGCGTGTGGACCCACCACAACGTGCGCAAGGCCTACAACAGCCTCAACCATCTTTGGCGGTCCGAGATGCTGTTTGTCTACCTCAACCCGCCAGCAGGAGTCCTTGCGCCCGAGCGGATCAAATCCACCACCAACAGCTTAGAAGGCGGCATCAACGCCCAGCTCAAACTGCTCGCCAGAACCCACCGCGGCAGATCAGGCGAACGACAACGCCGCATGCTGGATTGGTGGCTCTACTTAAAAACGGAACTGCCTGACGATCCAGTACGAATCGCCAGGCAGTCCGACTGGGGCCAGGGCCAACTCGCCAAAGTATCCACCCTGACCCAAACCGAGAACCAAGCCGACCACGAAACAGGACGCCCAGCCCTCTACGACAACGCTATCGACACCGACTACACCCACTCAATCGGCATTCAAAAAGGCCAAATCTAACCCCCGCGACACGCCGAGCCAGACACACATTTTGACCCTTAACCCGGAAAACGATATGGAATAAGGAGAAACGAATATGAGTGATGAACATGAGGTCACGGCGGGAATGGACCGGTCGATAGGCGAATTGCTGGAGCACGCGGACCGTGATCGTTTGCCCGACACGATGCTGTATTTCGAGTCGCATGACGGCCGGAACCATGTGGCCGTCAGCGCCGCGCTCATGGAGGAGGATGACGAGGAGGCGCTGCGCGGATTCCTCGCCGAGGAATGCGGGACTCAGGACAAGGGGCTCGCGGACCGGTTCATAGCGGACTGGCAGAGCGGGCATTACCGCAGCGCCGTGCTTGCGTTGCGTGACGCGGGGGTGGATTTCACGCTTGATACCCGGCTCGATATCCGCTCCTGGTCGGACGAACCCATGGAACAGGGGCTTGAAGCATCCGGTCTCGATGGTGCCAGGGCGCGTGTGGAACAGGCCATGAGATTGATCGAGCAGGCCGGGGAATGTCTGCGAAGCGCCGATGCCATCGCCTTGGACATTGACCCGCATTACCTCGCGGCCGCTTTCACGGGCAAGACCGTCAGTCTGTGCGACCAGCTCGAACAGGCGACGAAGCAGACCGCCGCAGAAGTCGAGGAAATGCGTCTCCAGGAGCCATCCGTGGAATCATCGGACGGCAACGATGATTCCACGGCCTTTTTCCAGGACTTTCTCGAAGGCAAGAAAATCGTCGGACTGTCCATGTGACGCGCCTGCGCTTGTAGACTTATGGAAGCATCGATTAAGGAGCCGATATGCCGAATCCAGCGCTGACTGAGAAAATCCGAAACCTTCCTCCTCTCTTGGACTCTCTGGAGCGGGACGCGGAGGTGTCCGACTTGCTTCGTCGTTCCGATGCTGCCCGAGAACGGTTCAGGCAGATGTTTCCTTTGGATGGGGTGGAGCAGTCAGCGCTTGAGGATTACCGTAAGGAATGGATGGCCCGCTATGTCTACAACTCCAACGCGATCGAGGGATCCACGCTGACGCTTGAGGACACCGAACTGGTGTTGGAGGGCGAGTTCGTGCCGACCGACTCGCCGGCAAGATACATCTTCGCCGCCCGTGGCGTTGCGGATGGCATGGCCTATGCGGAACGATTCGCTGAAGAGGAGCGGACGCTGAGTGTCGAGATGATCCAAAAGCTGCATGAAGTCACCGCATTGGACATGCAGCCCGCGCTCAGGGGTCGGTTCCGCCCCTACGGCTACCAGGCAAGGATCACCGCCACCCGAGTGAAGACCGCCGACCCACTTGAAATCTACGAGGACATGGAAGCGCTCGTGGACGCGGTGAACGGTTCCAAAGACCACCCGATCCTCAAGGCTGCCGGATTCCACGCGATGTTCGAGAACATCCATCCATTCACGGACGGCAACGGGCGAACCGGGCGACAGATTCTGAATCTCATGCTCATGGCTGCCGGCTACCGGCCCGTAGCAATCAAACATGATGCCGGCCGCAGCTATGGGAAAAGTCTGGAAGCATGGCAGGTTGACGGCGATCCCAAGCCGTTCATTTCCCAGCTTGTCCAATGCGTTGATCAGGAAGAGCGCGCCGTAGCGGAAATCGTCGGCAGATTAAGAGAGAACCCTTTCTCGGAAAACGCCATCGACGGGATTGGTCTCGAAGACGGTCCGGCACGAGGGCGTTCCCTCTGATTGGAACGCTTCAGGATTGTGATAGGTGTACATGAATATGCGTTTTTGCGTATGTTCGTGTATACTCACAAACATGAAAAGGAGCGAGGCGATTGACCAGCTGCGCGAGATGGACGCCAAGTACTCGTGCTACGTGTATTGCAAGAACGAACTGGCCGTCGTGCTGGGTGAGCAGGGGCAGAAACTGAACCGAACCCTGTCCAGCCTGGTATCGGCGAAGGCGTTGGTCCGTGCCGCCCGTGGCGTCTACGTGTTCGCGTATTCCTCCCATCTCGGCGAGGGGACACTTCATCAGGTCGCAAAGCGGTTGCGTTCCGGCGAGCTGGTGTGGGAAAGCCTCGAAAGCGCTCTGTCGCGCTGGAACGTGATCAGCCAGATTCCGGTGGATAGGGTCACGTTCATGACCACGGGTCGCGAAGGCGAGTTCCATACCCCGTATGGGGTGATCGAGTTCACGCACTGCAAGCTCAGCTGGGACCGCATCCTGCCGAACCTGATCGCCCGCGATGACGGACTGACGCCGCTCGCGTCGAAACAGTGGGCGTATCGTGACCTGAAGGCCGTCGGGCGTAATCTCGATCTGGTGGATATGGATGAATTGGAGGACGACGATGACTGGAACTGACGAACCGTTCAAGTACAAAGCCATGGCAGCACAGATCGTTTCCGCCGAGGGCATGGGCAATCTGCTTCCCGTGGTCGAGAAGGAACTTCTGCATTATCGAATCCTGGACGCCATGATGCGCGAGGGTTTCTTCTCCTCGCTGGTGTTCCAGGGCGGCACGAGTCTGCGCCTGTGCCACGGGTCCCCGAGGTACAGCGAGGACCTTGATTTTGCCGGCGGCACCTCGTTCGACATGGACACCCTTAAAGGGCTTGGCTCCTGCATCTCCGATTCGCTCTCGGGGATGGGCGATGATGTGACGGTCCGGGTCAAGGAGCCGAGACCCGACGCCGATGGGCTGACGCGCAGATGGCGTATAGCGATTCGCACGGCCGGTCAGCGCAAGGATCTGCCGAGCCAGACAATCAAGCTGGAGGTGGCATCGATTCCCGCGTACGAGCCGCAGCATCGTCCCGCCTTGGTCAACTATCCGATGTTCCCGGCCTTGTCGGGTCAGATCATCCTCGATGTGGAAAGCCCCACCGAGATTCTTGCCGACAAGCTGCTCTCCTATGCCTGCGCATCGCACCTGCGGCGACGCGACCTGTGGGACATGTGCTGGTTGGCGTCGAGAGGCGACGTCGATTCCCGACGGGCGATGGAGCTTGCGGAATTGAAATCATCTGATTACGGCGAAGAAGGACTTTGGGCAGACCGTGCTGATCGCGTGGCGGGGGTCGCCGATGTGATCGGCTCGGATGCCTTCGCCGACGAGATGCGCCGGTTCCTCCCCGCCGGCCTGATGACATCCACGGTCGAATCCCCACGTTGGAGCGCATGGGCGATCGAACAGATCGGGACGTTGTACGGCACTCCAGGCACTCCATCGTCGGCCGATGCGGTTCCCGGATTCCCTATTTTCGGTGCGTCGAACGACTCCAGTCCAACCCGCTGAACGCTAAGGAGGTCTGCGATGTCGAATCTGGACTATAAGTTGCCTGAGCCGACAAAGGCGCAATTGGAGTACGCGCGTTACCTTAGTCGTTTCCAAGCGCCGCGTGAACGCCGGACTCTTTTCGCCCGCACCGAATCGGATATCGCAGCCGCCTTCCGTGAAGAGACCGCGAACCATTCCTGGAACGCCGACGACCTTGCCTCCCAGGCCGGTATCGGTCCCCGGCTTGCCGATGCTCTGCTCCAGCGGGGCGAAGCCCCGATTGAAGCGGTGTTCTCCGCAGCCGATGCGCTGGGGATAGACATAGCCGCGTTGCCGCTTTCCAGTCTCGGGAACACTCGGTGAGCGGTGTTGGTATGCGCCAATATGCGCAAAGAAGCATGTTGGCGTATACCGTTTGTTCATCCGATCCTCGCGGTGCTAAGGGAATAGGTGGCGACGCTGCCGGCTGTTCCGACGACCTGGTTCATGGGCATGGTCAGTCTCATGTCGGTGCGGGTGGTGGATTCCACGGCGTTGCGCATTTCGTCCTGCACGAGGCCGATGTAGCGCATGGTGGTGGCGATGTTGGCGTGCCCCAGCATACGGCTGACAAGCACGATGTTGCAGCCGTTCCTGTAGTAGACGCATGTGGCGAACCTGCGGCGCAGGCTGTGCGACGGGTATCCGGTTGCCGTCTTGATCCTCTTCGCCACGTAATCGACGCCGCAGTGTCCCTGCACGTCTCCGGGGAACAGCCATACGCCGGTGCGTTTCCTCAATGTCGCCGCAAGTCTTGCCGGCACGGGAAGGATTCGCTCTTTGTTGCCCTTGCCGTGGACGTGGAGCACCATGCCCTCGGCGTTCTCCTCCAGATCGGTCTTCAGGTTGATCCGGGTCATTTCGATGCGGCGCAGGCCGCAGAACGCGCCCAGCATGACGGCCAGCCGCGCGTTCTCGTCGGGTGATGCGAGTCCTTGTTCGATGTTCTCCTCGGGACAGATGCAGCCGGACGGAAGGGTCATGGGCACGGTGGGCACTTCGTCCGCCGGATTGCGGCGGGCGAGCCCTCGCTTCATGCTCCATTGGTAGAAGACCTTGACGCAGCTGCGCACTCCGCGTCTGCCTTCGGTTCCCATGCCGGCTAGGTAGAATATGAGGTCGTCTTCGGTCACGTCGGTGATGCTTTTATCGACGGCTTTGGAGAATCGAACGATCTGGTACCAGCGGGTGCGCAGGGTGTCGTTCGTGCGTCCGATGGCGTCCATCCAGTCGATCCATTTCTCAATGGATTCTTTCCAATCCTCCCGTGGCTCGACGTGTTCGCAGCTCTTCCTGTTGTCGTTCCAATACCTCATGGGGCTCCTTAAGCGCATAGAAAAGGGAAGTGACTTCTTCATCACTTCCCAAGGAATACTATTGCGCGTTTCTGGCCGATGCTCTTCGGAAAACCAGCTGCAAGGCGAACATGCGCGATGACACGCCGATTTGAAGGAACAGCAAGGCTGGTGTATTGTCTACTCCTGTTGCAAAAAGCCCTACGGCTGCGAGCCAGAACCGTATATCGGACGGTCACTGGTTCAAGCCCAGTCGCAGGAGCTACCTGAAACCCCTTGGAAATCAAGGGGTTTCGTTGTATTTGGACTATGTTCAATCAAGTGATTTGCGGCTCGGTAGTCAATATTTGAATCATCTTGCCGAATTGTAAGCAACACGCCGTTGTGGATAACTGGCAAGCTGGAACCACATATCCCGATTCAGCTGGACATTCCTCTGTCACCGCTTCACTGTGGAAGAACCGGAGCGGAAACCGGCCTGAACAGGGGAATGGGGAACTCATGCGTGCATATCATGCAAACAAACGCCGTGAGGCGGCCAGAAAAGCGTCTATATGGCGTCGCAGAGAGCATCGAAAGGCACAGGAACAGAAACGTGCCATGTGTGCAGTAGCTCTCATTCTGGGGCTGTTACTGCCGTTAGGTCTTGGAATTGCGATGCCGAATGGGAATGCGGAGCATGCCTATGCGACACAACCGCAGTCGGATCGGCAATGCGAGGCCCTTTGCGGATGGCCGGTGCTTGACCCGCGGATTGAACGGGAGTTCGAGAAACCGGCCAAGCGGTGGTTGTCCGGACATCGCGGGATAGATCTCACGGCACAGGCCGGAACCGTGATTGTGGCGCCCCAGGCGGGAATAATACGTTTTGCTGGGAAAGTGGCGGAGAAGGACGTGGTCAGCATGCGCCATAGCAATGGTGTGATCTCGACGTTCGAGCCGGCGACCACGACGCTGACGGTTGGCGCAGCGGTTACGCAGGGGCAGTTCATCGGTACGGTTGGTGGTGCGTCGGACCATTGCACAGGGCAGTGCCTGCACTGGGGCCTCAAGCGCGGGGAAGATGATTATCTGGATCCACAGCGGTATGCGGGGAATCAGAAGATCGTGTTGAAATCGTTATGATTCAGGCTCGGTTTACAAGCCGGCATCGGCCAAAGAGATATATCCCGGATCGATCAATGTGACCTTGAGATTGCTGGCGCTGACGGCCAAAAGCGGCCCGCTGATGGTGGGAACCTTTTTCTTGCCGCCCACTTCGGTATTCCGCACGGAAGACATGGAAGTCAATGTTTGGCCCTTGTTGAGCAGTGCGCATGCCTCAGCAATGTTCTCGGCCAAGGTCTGGCGATCCTCTATGCCGGTCATCCATTGTTTGCCGTTCACGATAGACGGGATATTCGAGACGTAGGCACCATATCCGGTAACCAGAGGCCATTGCGAGTCCTTGGTCTTATCGGTTTTATCCGTGGCGGTGGAGTCGTCCTGGGTATCTGCGGAATCGGTGGAATCGGCCGAATCGTCTTTCTCGGGAGACTTGATGGGGTCAGGAACATCGCTGCGGCTCAGATCCTTCTTGCCGGTGATGTTGCCGACTATGCCGGAAATAGTGATTTGAGGATTGATATCAGCAGCGGATCCGGTATATCCAAGATCGTCCAGTTCCGTGACGACTTCCGAGGCGATGTAGTCATTCATGGCGATGATGCCGTCAATGCGGGTGGGAGAGGCATGTTCGTCGGCTTTGGCCAAGCGCGCGTCGAGTACCTTTGCGGTGGATCCTTCCTTGGACGCGTCGTAGGCCACGGATTGCCAATCATCCTCGGTGGAGTTGCCGTTCAATGTACCTGAAGGACTTTCCACAACGCCTTTTTGGTAGTAGGCGCCCAGCACCTGCCAGATGCCGCGGAACGCTTCTTGGACAAAGGTGGAGTCGCTGGCCTCGCCTGACTCATCCACAGCGGTATACGGTATCAGCACTTCGATGTACTTGGGATTGTCTTTACTGGCCTTGCTGAGTTCAAGCTTGGATACGATTTTTTCGGCCTGCAGCTTGCCGATGGCCTGCGCATCCGAGAACCTGACGAAGGCGTCTGGTTTGTAGCCTTTGATGCTGTTGCCCATGAGCACCACATGCATGCCGGACTCTTTAGCCAGTTTCAGCGACGACACCAGTCGATCCACCGCTTCAGCTTGGGCCGCGTTCTTGGAATCGCCGGCCGTTTTGGATGCGTCGGATGACGAATCATCGGTGGAATCAGAACCCGTAGATGAATCCGACGAGTCTGACGAATTGGACGAATCAGACGAATCCGTGGAATCACTGCCTTCAGCGGTGTCGGCGGTGCTGAGCTCCTGGCTGACATAGTCCCCGTACTGGCGGGTGGAGGCATCGGCCTCGACTACCGGTGCCACCAGCAGGGTGATGTTGTCGGGGGAGATGACGATGCCGGCATCATCGGTGGTGTTGCTGCCGGAAAGATGATTGACTACATAGTCCTGGATGGCGCGGCTCTGCTTGTCCAGGGAATCGGAAGTCGTGTGGGAAATATCGCCCTTCTTGAATCCGGCGGAGGTCAGTGCCTTGGTGAGATTCGGCGTCAGCTTTGCCCACTTGTTCAACGGGGTCTGCTGGTTCAGCGTGATGCCGTCGGAAGGAGTGAACATGGCCACGACTCCCGGGGCGGACGAAGTGACCGTGGTCTGATCGTCCGCCGTGTCCTGCGAATTCGCGTCGGTGGTGCACGCGGTCAGCGATATTGCCATCGCGCAAGCGGCAACGATGGCGGTAAGAACGGCGGCTGGGCGGCGTGTGAACACCATAAGCGGGCAAAACCTCCTTGGGGCGAGTAGCACTGGTTCACGATTCTAGTAGGGCGGAGTAGAAAAAAGTCCCGGATATGTGGAGGAATCACCACATATCCGGGAACAATCAGGGTTGATGTGTCGAAAAACCGCTCGACTTACTTGGCCAGAGCCTTCTGCAGGTTCTCGTCCAGCGCGTTCATGAAGCCTTCGGTATCGAGCCACGGCTCGTCCGGGCCGATGAGCATGGCCAGATCCTTGGTCATCTGACCGCCTTCAACGGTGTCGACGATGACCTTTTCCAGCGTTTCGGCGAAATGACGGACCTCGGGAGTGTTGTCCAGGTCGGCACGGTGCTTGAGACCGCCGGTCCAAGCGAAGATGGAGGCAATCGGGTTGGTGGAGGTCTTCTCGCCCTTGAGCCAACGGCGGTAATGGCGAGTCACGGTACCGTGGGCGGCCTCGGCCTCGACGGTCTGGCCGTCCGGGGTCATCAGCACGGAAGTCATGAGGCCCAGCGATCCGAAGCCCTGTGCCACGGAATCGGACTGCACATCGCCATCGTAGTTCTTGCAGGCCCAGATGTAGCCGCCATGCCACTTCAGGGAGCTGGCCACCATATCGTCAATCAGACGGTGCTCATAGGTCAAACCGGCGGCCTCGTACTTGTCCTTGTACTCGGTCTCGAACACTTCGGCGAAGATGTCCTTGAACTGGCCGTCGTAGGCCTTCAAAATCGTGTTTTTGGTGGACAGGTACACGGGGTAGTGGCGCATCAGACCGTAGTTGAAGCAGGCGCGGGCAAAGCCGCGAATGGAATCGTTAACGTTGTACTGTACCTGGGCCACGCCGCCGTCTTCGCCGTAGTTGTGCACCACGTGCTGAATCGGTTCGCTGCCATCGTCCGGGGTGAAGGTCACGGTAAGCTGGCCGGCGCCCGGTACCTTGAAATCGGTGGCCTTGTACTGGTCGCCGAAGGCGTGACGGGCCACGACGATCGGTTTGGTCCAGCCGGGCACCAGACGCGGCACGTTGCTCATCACAATCGGCTCGCGGAAGATGGTGCCGCCAAGAATGTTGCGGATGGTGCCGTTGGGGGACTTCCACATCTTTTTGAGGCCGAATTCCTTGACTCGTGCCTCATCGGGGGTGATGGTCGCGCACTTGACGCCGACATGATGCTTCTGAATGGCGTGGGCGGCATCGATGGTCACCTGATCATCGGTTTCGTCACGGTGCTCGATACCCAGATCGTAGTAGTCGAGGTTCACGTCGAGGTACGGCAGAATCAGACGATCCTTGATGTCCTTCCAGATCACGCGGGTCATCTCGTCGCCGTCGAGTTCGACAACGGTGCCTTCGACCTTGATTTTGGCCATGCTTCCTCCTGATAGATGATGTGAAGATGGTTTTAGTCTTAGCGCATGTTTGTAACGGCGCGAAACAATCGTCCGGTCTGTGGGAAAGTGAGACATGAGCGTCCCGCCCGAGCAATAGTGTGGAAGCCATGTCTCAGGAAATTGAAATCGGTTTGGGCAAAAAGGGCCGTCTCGGCTATGCACTCGATGATGTGGCCATCGTCCCCTCTCGCCGCACCCGCGACCCCGAAGATGTCTCTACTTCTTGGCAGATCGATGCCTACGAGTTCGACGTGCCGGTAATTGGCGCTCCCATGGATTCGGTGACCAGCCCGGCCACCGCCATCGCCATGGGCAAGATGGGCGCGCTTGGCGTGCTCGACTTGGAAGGGCTGTGGACCCGTTACGAGGACCCGACCTCGCTGTTGGATGAAATCGCCGGTCTGCCGGCCGAAGAAGCCACCACTCGCATTCAGCAGATTTACGCCGAGCCGGTTAAGCCGGAACTCATCACCCAACGTCTGCACGAGATTCGTAACGCTGGCGTTACCGTTGCCGGCGCGCTTTCTCCGCAGCGCACCCAGCAGTTCTACTCCACCGTGGTTGATGCAGGCGTAGATTTGTTTGTGATTCGCGGCACTGTGGTGTCTGCTGAGCATGTGTCTTCCGGTCAGGAACCGTTGAACCTGAAGAAGTTCATCTATGACCTTGATGTGCCCGTCATCGTCGGCGGAGCATCCAACTACACTGCAGCCTTGCACCTGATGCGCACCGGCGCGGCCGGCGTACTTGTTGGCTTCGGCGGCGGCGCAGTTTCCGCCACTCGCCAGACCATCGGCGTACAGGCTCCGATGGCCACCGCCATTGCAGACGTGGCCGAAGCCCGTCGTGACTACATGGACGAATCTGGCGGCCGCTACGTACAGGTCATCGCAGACGGTGGCATGGGCGACTCCGGCAGCTTCGTCAAGGCGCTGGCTCTTGGTGCTGACGCGGTTATGCTTGGCGCTCCGTTAGCGCGCGCCACTGAGGCTCCTGGTAAGGGCACTCACTGGGGTGCGGAGGCTCGTCATCAGACGTTACCGCGTGGCTATCGTACCACGGTCGGCACGGTTGGGTCTCTGGAGCAGGTCCTGTTCGGACCGAGCCATGAAGCGGATGGCAAGACGAACTTCATTGGTGCGTTGAAGCGTGCAATGGCTTCCACCGGCTATGTCGATGTGAAGAACTTCCAGCGTTGCGGCATGGTGGTTAACCCGTATTCCAGCCGCTGATCGCAAGACGTTCGCGTTCCATGAACTAATCCATCATGTGAGAAAGGCGTGTCAAGTTACTTGACTTGACACGCCTTTTCATGATGTTGTGTAATCCTGCGCCTGCCGATGGTGGTGGGCCTCGAGGGGGATCGAGGGGGATTCCATGGAATATACGGGCTTTTTTGATATGCGTCGATGCGGGCCTTTGCCGGGGTATGACGGATTCATCGTCGTAGAGTTATCGGATCGTCCGGTCAAGTACCACATACAACCTACCTTCGCCAGCAGCATGAGTGCGCGGGAATGCCATACGATGGCGATGGCTGCATGTCGAATCGCCTGCAATTGCGCCGATGCCATCCGAGGCAAGCTTAGCGTGGATCATTTGCGCCGAGCGCTGACCAACCCTTGTCTAGAACGTCTGAGAACCATGCAGTACTTGCTGGATTCCCATATGGTGACTCATCCGGAAATCAAAACCAAATTCTGCTATCTGCCCACAGTGCCGACTTTGATTGATGGCGTGATCACCGGCGCGGACACGATGGAGATGGTGGTATTCATGACCATTGGCCAGGAAGATTTGCGGGTGAATCTCAAGTTCCGGTATATCGGTTCCAGATGGATGTGTGTCTTTGCCGATTTGGGGTAGCGTTTCGGCTCAAAGCTGACATGACTTCATGCGGACGGCGTAGTCATAGGACAGGTCGCGCCTATAGTAGAGCGTATGCGTGAACATGTTGAAGAACCTAGGTATGTCACCACCGACGAGGACACGGTGTTCTCTCTGCTGGTCAAGCGTGCAGCCCGCACGCCGGATGACACCATTGCCGAATGGCAGGATGACGATACCCATCAATGGCGTGGCGCCACTGCAACGGAAATGCTCAGCCGTGTCCGCGAGGTGGCCAAGGGACTGCTCGGCCTCGGCGTGAAGGCCGGGAGCATGGTGCTTATCTACTCGCCCACCTGTTACGAGTGGGGCGTGGCTGATTTTGCCTGTGCGGCTATCGGAGCGGTTGTGGTTCCGGTGTATGAGACTGATTCCGCCAAGCAGACTGCCGGCATTGTGGAAGAGGTCGATCCGGTCATAGCCTTTGCCGGTGGTTTCCAGCATGCGCAAACGTTGGAGCAGATTCGCGCTGCACATCCGGGCCTGAAATATGTGTTCAACTTCAAGGCCGATGGGCTCGATGCGGTTGCCGATTTCGGACAAAACGTATCCGACGAGATCTTGGACGCTGCCATTGCGCGCATCAAGGCCGACGATTTGCTGACTGTGGTCTACACCTCCGGTTCCACCGGCAAGCCCAAGGGGGCCATGCTCTCGAATCGCAACTACACGCATATTGTGCTCAACGGCTATGAGATTCTGCGTGGCATGCTCTATGACGACAATCGCTTGCTGCTCTTCCTGCCGCTTGCGCACTGCTTCGCGCGGTACATCCAATATGTATGCATCGGCGGCTGCGGTGTGGTCGGATACATTCCCGATGCCAAGCATCTGCTCGCCGACATTCGCAGCTTCAAACCCACCTACCTGCTTGGTGTGCCCCGTGTGTTCGAGAAGGTATACAACGCCGCCTCGCAGAAAGCCGGCGCGGGCGTTCAAGGCCATATTTTTGCCCTGTCCGTCAAGCACTTCGTCAAGTGGAGCAAGGACGAGCAGTCGGGGCATGGCCATTCGTTCATCGACCGTATGGCGCATTCCTTCTTTATGGCCACAGTCGGCAAGTCGATTCGTTCCGCCCTTGGCCCGAATCTCAAATGGCTGGCCTGCGGTGGTGCTCCGCTGAACGTGGATCTGGCTCATTTCTTCAATGGCATGGACGACATCACATTCATTCAGGGATACGGCATGACCGAAACCGCCGCTCCGATGCTGGTCAACTGGGAGGATGACAACGAGGTCGGATCGGTCGGCAAGCCCGGTCCCGGTATGGGCGTGCGTCTTGGCGAGGATGACGAAATCGAGCTCACCGGTCCGAACGTGTTCCTCGGCTATTACAAGCAGCCGGAACTCACCGCCCAGGCAATGACCGCCGACGGTTGGATCAAAACCGGTGATCTTGGACGTATCGAAGACCGTGGTTTCACATACATCACCGGCCGTAAGAAAGACATCATCATTACCGCCGGCGGCAAGAACATCAGCCCGGCACCTATGGAAGATGTTATCGACACCTGTCCAATCGTCGCTCACGCGGTGGTGGTCGGCGATGGTAAGCCCTTCGTTTCCGCACTGATTGAGCTTGACCCTGAGATGCTGCATTCGTGGCTGGAAGGACAGGGCCTTGACCCTGATATGTCGCTAGCCGAGGCCAGCGGCAACGATGCGGTGCGCGCTTTCGTGCAGCAGTACATCGATCAGGCCAATGCCAATGTGTCCCGCGCCGAATCCGTGCGCAAGTTCGCGATTCTCGACGAGGAATTCAATCAGGAACATGGCACGCTCACCCCGAGCATGAAGGTGGTGCGTCCTAAGGTGCTGCAGCGTTACACAGCCATCATCGAAGAAGACCTGTACGCGCCCAAGCCTTCCAACAAACCATTGCCGACCACGGCAAAGATCATCGACAGCACGGTGGCAACCGTCAAGAAATCTTCCGAGCAGGTCAAGCAGGCCTCGGAACAGGTCAAGCAGGCTTCCGAGCAGATGAAGGCCAGCGTGTCTGATTCGATTGCTAGCGTGTCGGAGAAAATCAAGAAGACGAAGAACGAAGCCGATGAGGCTGAGGAAGGCGAGTCCGCAGAGGCAACTGCCGATGAGCTGCCTGATCAGTCAGCCGGCGAGAACAACGAGGAGTAACGAGAAGTGGCCATTCGTGAGATCAGGGTCGTGCCTGACCCCGTCCTGCGCACCCCCTGCGACGAGATTAAGGAAATCACGCCTGCCGTGCGCCGACTGGTTGATGATCTGCTAGAAACGGTGGACGATCCGGGACGTGCTGGCCTGTCCGCCAACCAGATTGGCGTCAGTTTGAGGGCTTTCTCATACAACATCGATGGGAAGGTTGGCTACGTGCTGAACCCGGTACTCGAGGAGAAATCCGGCGAACAGTACGGTGACGAGGGATGCTTGTCCGTGCCAGGACTGTGGTACAAGACCCGCAGGGCCGAGTATGCCCGTGTGCGTGGCATTGATCTGGACGGCAAGGAAATTGTGCTCGAGGGCACTGGCATTATGGGTCGTATGCTTCAACATGAATGCGATCACCTTGACGGACACGTTTACCTGGATCGCCTCGAAAAGGAAGAGCGTCGCGCTGCCATGAAGTACATGCGCGAACATCAGAAGTAGTCCGTTCTTGGCTCCCGCCAACGGGAGCATATTATTCTCGGGTCATGCTATTCTCGAATTTTGTGTGCCACCCGGCAACGAGCGCAGTCGCTGGCGTTCGGAGCCACCCATTATTGTCAACCGGCACACAACAAATTCGCGTCATGCTCGCGACGGCCTGTGTCGGTCGGCTGCAAGCCCGTGAAACAACGGGGGAGTAGCTGCACGCAGGTGCGCATGGCCAGGCAAGAACCGACAATGAAAGGTAGTAATACCATGGCTCAGATCACTATGAGCGAGATGCTGAAGGCTGGCCTGCACTTCGGCCACCAGACCCGTCGTTGGAACCCGAAGATGAAGCAGTTCATCCTCACCCAGCGCAACGGCATCCACATCATCAACCTGTTCAAGTCGCTCGATATGATCGACAAGGCGTACGACTTCATCAAGACCACCGTGGCCCACAACGGCACTGTGCTCTTTGTCGGCACCAAGAAACAGGCTCAGGAAGCTATTGCCAACCAGGCCACCCGCGTGAACATGCCCTACGTCTCCGAGCGCTGGCTCGGCGGCATGCTGACCAACTTCCAGACCGTTTCCAAGCGCGTCAACCGCCTCAAGGAACTTGAGGAGATGGACTTCTCCGACGTGCACGGCTCCGGCCTGACCAAGAAGGAGCTCCTCCTGCTCGAGCGCGAGAAGGACAAGCTCAACAAGCAGCTGGGCGGTATCCGCAACATGAACCGCACCCCGTCCGCGATGTTCGTGGTCGACATCACCAAGGAATCCCTGGCTGTTGAGGAAGCTCACAAGCTGGGCATCCCGGTTGTTGCCCTGGTCGACACCAACGCCGATCCGGACACCGTCGAGTACCCGATCCCGGCCAACGACGACGCCATTCGCGGCATCGAGCTGCTCACCAGCCTGATGGCCGACGCCGTCGCCGAGGGTCTGCTGGAGCGTTCCGGCCAGGCCGCCAAGGCTGAGGGCGAGACCGCCGAGCAGCCGATGGCCGCTTGGGAAAAGGAACTCCTGACCAACGAGGCTCCTGCCGAAGCCGAAGCCGCTGCTCCGGCCGCTGCTGAGGAGACCGCTGAGGCCCCCAAGGCCGAGTGATACTACGCGATGGGAAGCACTGGTAACAGCGCCTCCCATCGCTCACACGGTAAGCAACATCTTCTTAAAGGAGAATAATCAATGGCAGCAATTACCGCCGCACTGATCAAGCAGGTTCGTGAAGACACCGGCGCCGGCATGCTCGACGTCAAGAAGGCTCTCACCGAGGCTGAAGGCGACGTCGCTCGTGCCAAGGAGATCATCCGCGCCAAGGGCATCGCCGCAGCTGGCAAGCGTGAGGGTCGCAAGGCTCAGGAAGGCACCATCGCCTCCAAGGTCGTCGAGACCGCCAATGGCGAGACCGGTTACGCCGTCGAGCTGAACTCCGAGACCGACTTCGTGGCCAAGACCCCGAAGTTCGTCGAGTTCGCTGACGAAGTGCTCGGCTACGCCGTGGACGCCGACGCCAACTCCGCTGAGGAGCTGGAAGGCGCCAAGGCTGGCGACACCACCGTCAAGCTGGCTGTCGAAGAGGCCGCCGCTCTGTTCGGTGAGCATGTCAAGGTCGGCCAGTTCGCCAAGATTTCCGGCGAGCACGTCGAGATTTACGCTCACAAGAAGTCCGCTGAGATGCCGCCGAGCATCGTCGCCATGATCGCCACCGACAAGGCCGGTGCCGCCGTGGCTCACGAAGCCGCCCTGCAGATCTCCGCTATGGGTGCCAAGTGGCTGACCCGCGAGGACGTGCCGGCCGATGTGGTCGAGTCCGAGCGTCGCGTGGCCACCGAGAAGTCCCAGGCCGAAGGCAAGCCGGAGAAGATCATTCCGAAGATCGTCGAAGGCCGTCTCAACGCTTTCTTCAAGGAAGTCGTGCTCCTCGAGCAGCCGTTCGTCAAAGATCCGTCCAAGACCGTTGGCGCCCTGTTCAAGGAAGTCGGTGGCAACGCCACTGCTTTCGCTCGCGTCGAAGTCGGCAAGGGCGAAGAGGAGTGAGCCTAGCGCTCATTTCACGCGACTAGCGTAATTTTCAAAACGCCATCTGGCTGATTGCAGCCGGGTGGCGTTTTTGTCTGTATACCGAGGGTGTCGCTGCAAGGGGTGTCGTTGTAAGCCGATACGCTTGTCTACGGATATTTTCAGGCATTTTCGGTTGAAGGAAGGCATCAATATGACTGATAGCGATAAGCCGCGCAGAGTTCTGCTCAAGCTGTCCGGCGAGGCATTCGGCGGAGGCAAGGTCGGCATCGACACCCACGTGATTCGTCGTATCGCCGAGGAAATCGTTCCCGCTGTGCAGCAGGGCGTGCAGGTGGCCATCGTGGTCGGCGGCGGCAACTTCTTCCGTGGCGCTGAGCTGCAACAGGCCGGTATCGACCGTTCCCGTGGCGATTACATGGGCATGCTCGGCACAGTCATGAACTGCCTGGCGTTGCAGGACTTCCTCGAGCAGGAGGGCCAGGCCACCCGCGTGCAGACCGCCATCACCATGGGTCAGGTCGCTGAGCCGTACATTCCACTGAAGGCCATTCGCCATCTTGAAAAGGGGCGTGTGGTGATTTTCGGTGCCGGCGCAGGTATGCCGTACTTCTCCACTGATACCGTCTCCATCCAGCGCTCTCTGGAAATCCACTGCGATGAGGTGCTGATGGGCAAGAACGGCGTCGACGGCGTATACACCGCCGATCCGCGCAAGGATCCTGAAGCCAAGCGCTTCGAGACCCTGAGCTACAACCGTGCGCTGGTCGACAATCTGGCCGTTATGGACGCATCCGCGCTTTCCATGGCCCGCGACAACAAGAAGCGCATCCGTGTGTTCGGTCTTGAAGGAACCGGCAACGTGACCCGCGCCCTGATTGGCGAAGAGATCGGCACATTGGTCTCCACCGCCGAGTCGCGCGTGGCCGAGTAGTCCCGAGCGCCTACAATCGAATACAAGCGTTCATAGAAGAACCCCAAACACAAGGAGTGAACATGTCCCTCATCGATCAGGCCAAGGAACAGATGGCCAAGACCGTGGAAAACACCAAAGAGAACTTCGCTGGTATTCGTACCGGTCGCGCCAATCCGGCTCTGCTGAACGGCATTGTGGTCGATTACTACGGTACTCCGACGCCGATCAAGGCCGTGGCCTCCATCGGTGTGCCTGAGCCCCGCACCCTGTCCGTCACCCCGTTTGACGCCTCTCAGGCTGCCGCGGTGGAGAAGGCCATTCGCAACTCCGATCTGGGTGTCAGCCCGAACCGCGACGGCAATGTCATCCGTCTGACCATGCCGGAACTCACCGAGGATCGCCGCAAGGAATACGTCAAGCTCGCCAAGTCCAAGGCCGAGGATGGCAAGGTGGCCGTGCGCAACATTCGCCGCAAGACCAAGGAAACCATCGATAAGTCTGTCAAGGACGGCGACATGGGCGAGGACGAGGGCGATCGTCTGCTCAAGGATCTCGACAAGGTCACCAAGTCCGTTACTGATGAGATTGATGCTCTGCTGGACACCAAGCAGAAGGAGATCATGGAGGTCTGATTCGATCAGACCTGGAGAATGGCTATGGAACGCAACGAACAACTCCATGAAGAGGCCGAAGAGGCTCTCGATCAGATCAACAAGAAGACTGGTCGCAATATGCCTCAGGCAATTGCCACGGGTTCGGCACTGGTCATACTGATCGTCGCTTGCCTGTTGCTCAGCATTGATGTGTTCGTGCTGTTGGTCGTTGCGTTCATGATTCTGGCACTCTGGGAACTCCGCGTGGACTTCGCCACGGTAGGACTGCACATTCCTGTAGTTATGCTCTGGATTTGCTCCTCCTTCACCCTGATTGCCACGTATTATTCTCCCTACCATCTCATCACGATGTCGCTGAGCGTCATCGTCTCCATCATTCTTGTTGCCATCGCCGCAAGCGCAAAGCTTACGCTTGGCAACCGGCTTTCTCTGGCGGTCGCCGGCAAACTGTCCAACACGGACGCCAGCGCTCGTCTGGAATCCTCATACAATCACGACGGCGGTGAACAGCATCACTCCCGGTTGAGCCATGTGGCAGTTTCCGTGCTGACCGTGCTCTACATTCCGTTGCTGGCCAGCTGCATCATCATTCCGCTGACGTTCAACGATCATCCTATTGCCCATGCCATCATGCTGGTGTTCATGCCTGCATTGTCTGATACGGGTGGTCTGTTTGCCGGCGCATGGCTCGGCAAGCACAAGCTCAGCCCGCGCATTTCGCCGAAGAAGTCCGTCGAAGGTCTGATTGGCTCGATGCTGTTCGCCATGATTGGCTCGTTTGCCGTATTCATCTTCACCTATGACCCGTCGTTGCAGACCAGCCGTTGGTGGGTGCCGATTGTAGCGGGCATTCTGATTGGTGCAGTTGGCACGTTTGGCGATTTGTGCGCCTCCATGCTCAAGCGTGATATCGGCATCAAGGACATGGGCCATCTGTTGAAGGGGCACGGCGGTGTGATGGATCGCGTGGATTCGATTCTGATGAGCGCGCCGTTCACCTGTGCGTTGCTGTGGGTCACCGGACTGTGACCGATTGAGAGTGGAACGACTGGTTATGACTATACCTGAAATCGATACCCCGGAGACCGGCATCACTCCTGGTGGTACGTCTGGAGCTTTCCGCGACGTGCTTTCCAAAGATCACGCCCGGCGAGGCAAGCCGCCGTTGCATTTCGTGGATATGACTCCCGCGCAGCGTATTGAAAAGGCGGCCGAATTGGGACTGCCTAAATTCCGCGTCAAGCAGTTGGCCAATCATTATTTCGGTCATTTCGATGTGAATGCCGCGGAATTCACCGATTTTCCCGCTGCAAAGCGTGATGAGGCCGCTGCCGCATTCTTCCCGCAGCTCATCACCGAAGTGACCCGTCAGGTGGCCGATGAGGGTACCACCATCAAGACGCTCTGGAAGTTGTTTGATGGCTCCTTGATCGAATCGGTACTGATGCGGTACCCGACCCGTGCCACGCTGTGCATTTCCTCGCAGGTCGGTTGCGGCATGGGATGCCCGTTCTGCGCCACTGGCAAGCTGGGTCTGACCCGCAACATGTCCACCGGCGAGATCGTCGAACAGGTGCGCGTGGCCGCCAAAATGATGCGCGATGGTGAAGTGGCCGGAGGAGAAGGCCGCCTGAGCAACATCGTGTTCATGGGCATGGGCGAGCCGATGGGCAACTATAATTCCGTGCTTTCCGCCGTGCGCCAGATTTCTGCGATGCCGCCGGAGGGCTTTGGCATTTCCGCACGCAATATCACCGTATCCACAGTAGGTGTGGTGCCTGGTATCAAGAAGCTTACTGCCGAAGGCATTCCGGTGCGTTTGGCGGTCTCCCTGCATGCGCCTAGCGACGAGCTGCGCGATGAGCTGGTGCCGATGAACAAGCGTTTCAACACCACTCAGGTGCTGGACGCGGCACATGATTACTGGCTTGCCTCCAAGCGCCGTGTCAGCATCGAATACGCACTCATGCGTGGCATCAACGATCAGGCCGAGCATGCGCAGCTGCTGGCCAAGCGGCTCAACCATTACGGTGATAATTGGGCTCACGTCAATCCGATTCCGCTGAACCCGATTGAAGGTTCAAAGTGGACGGCTTCCAAGCCGGAAGACGAGAAGCAATTCCTGGAAATTCTGCACCGCGCGGGCATCACCGCAACTCTGCGTGACACCCGCGGCCAGGACATCGACGGTGCCTGCGGTCAGCTCGCTGCCAAGGAGCGGTAGTTAGTTCAGCGCATCCTTGATTGCGTCCACGAAGTAGTCCAAATCAGCGGGCTTGCGGGACGTGATGAGCTTGAAGCCGTTGGCATCATCCACGTGCAGCTGCTCGTCGACGTAATGACCGCCGGCGTTTTTGATATCGGCGGCGATGTAACGGCAAGGGGAGGCGGTCTTGCCTGCGACCAGTCCAGCATTGACCAGTAGCCAAGCGCCATGGCAGATCGCGGCAATCGGCTTGCCCTCATGTGCGAACTCCTGCGCCAGCGTAATGGCATCCTCATTGACACGAATGCGATCCACATTGCAAGTGCCGCCGGGGCACCACCAGCAGGTCATAATCAGAGGCCTGCACGTCGCTCAGCAGCGCATCCGGCGTCAGCGTCTCGCCTTCGTAACGGTCGTGCTGCACGGTCTCGCACGGGTCCAGCGTGATGGCGGCAAGCGTCACCTGAGCTCCGGCAGCCTTGAGGTCACGCAGCGGGCGCGTCAGCTCGGTTTCCTCAATGCCCCAGTTTGTTGACGATAATCAGAACCTTGCTGTTCTCCACAGCCATAGTGGTCTCCTTCACGCGACTGGGATTGTTCCACTGGCTGTTCTCTCACGGTTCGGGCTGCTATGCGCCTGCTTTGCCGACCACATATAGTGGTAATTCTCATATTCCAGAAATGACTGCTTCCCATGTAACGGGCGGTAGGTAGTCTGAAAAGTTGTAAAGCAAAGCCAAACAGGGAGTGAAGCATGTCGTTGGCGGTACGAGTCATCCCATGCCTGGATGTTGACGCCGGTCGTGTGGTAAAAGGTGTGCATTTCGAAAACCTCAAGGATGCCGGTGATCCGGTGGAATTGGCCGCCGAATACTACCGTCAGGGTGCCGATGAAATCACCTTCCTGGATGTGACCGCCTCCAGTTCCCACCGCAATACGATGATCGACGTGGTCTCCCGTACTGCCGAGCAGGTGTTTATTCCGATGACCGTGGGCGGCGGCGTGCGCACGCCCGAAGATGTCGATTCGCTGCTGCGCTGCGGCGCGGACAAGGTCGGAGTGAACACCGCCGCCATCAACGATCCGTCGTTGATCAGCCGCGTGGCCGACCGCTTCGGTAACCAGGTGCTGGTACTGTCCGTTGATGCCCGCCGTGAACAGGGCGAACAGCATACCCAGTCCGGCTTCGAGGTCACCACGATGGGTGGCCGCAGATCCACCGGTATCGACGCAATCTGGTGGGTCAAACGAGCTGAAGAGTTGGGCGCTGGCGAGATTCTGCTGAACTCGATGGATGCCGACGGCACCAAAGAAGGCTTCGATCTTGAAATGATTCGCGCAGTGCGCAAGGAAGTCAAGATTCCGATTATCGCCTCCGGTGGTGCCGGCAAGGTCGAGGATTTCCCTCCTGCCATCGAGGCCGGTGCGGATGCTGTGCTGGCGGCTTCCGTGTTCCATTACGGAATTCTGACTATCGCCGATGTTAAGGCCGAACTCAAGAAGCACGGTTACACCGTTCGATAAAACGCATACACCTTATTGCTCCTGCTGGCGGGAGCTGTCACGCGTAGCGTGACTGAGGATGGTCCACATAAAGAAGACAAATATGACAGACACTATATACGACAATTCCACTGAACTCGACCCCCGCATCGCTGCACGCCTCAAGCGCGATGCCAAAGGTTTGGTTGCCGCAGTCGTGCAGCAGTACGACACCCACGAGGTGCTGATGGTCGGCTACATGAACGATGAGGCTCTGCGCCGCACGCTCACCACCGGGCGCGTGACCTTCTGGTCCCGTTCCCGTCAGGAATACTGGCGCAAGGGCGACACCTCCGGCCATGTGCAGTACGTCAAGGGTGTGTCCTTGGACTGCGACGGCGATGCACTGCTGGTTGAGGTCGATCAGGTCGGTGCCGCCTGCCACACCGGCAAGCGCAGTTGCTTCCTCGAAGGAGGCCCTCTGCCCGTGGTCGAAGGTCATCGTCCGGTCGAGCAGTAGAGTTGGTTCCTTTCTCTGGCTCCCCTCTCTGAGGCTGAACCGTGAAGAAAACGCGGAGGCGTTTTTAGGCGAAGGCGAACGACAGTGAGCAAAATATAATCAGCCGGAGGCCGTCCTCTCTTGCGACGAGCTGTCAGCGCAGCTGACTGGGGGGGTGTTCCTATGTTTTTGTCAACTCCTTGGTGAGTTGACGTGTCGGGATTCCGGTTGGCTGTCGTGGGCGCGCTTCGCCCTGCCGGTGGCGTCCGGCGTCCTTTCCCGTGTGGCCCGG
>NZ_JAMOKQ010000006.1:0-221559 GCF_023656805.1 Bifidobacterium sp. M3-N-101 | reverse complement strand
GCTTTCCGGCTCCAGGTGGATCCGCTTGTACCCGTAGCGGCGTTCGCTGTTCTCGAACGCCTCGCGCACGAGCTCCAGCAGCGGCGCGTCCTTGTCGGGGCGTTTCATGGCGTCGGGCTGGTAATGGTACGTGCTGCGCGCGACGCCCACCGCGGGCAACAGGCTTCCGGCGGTCACGCCCAGCGTCTCGCCAGCGGTCTTGACGAGGAGCGTCTTCTCTCGGCTGGCCGGGTTTTCCGGGTCTGCGCCCGGCTCTTTTCCCAACAGCTCCAACGCGCCCTTCCGGATCGCGATCTCGATGTCGAGTTCCCTCTTCTCCCGTCGTTGCCGTTCGACATCGGCGTCCAACTCGTCCAGACGGGCCTGGAGCTCCGCCACTTTCCTCTCCATCGACGCCAACGCGTCCGCCGGACCGGCCGCGTCCGACGCGTTCGGAGCCACGGTCGGCTTGACGGACGGCTCCTTGGATTCCACGACGGTCCTTCTTTTCCCGGATCCGGACACAGTCGCCTCCTCGGATTTCGCGAGCATCTGCCGTTTCCATTCTCGCACAGTCGCGTCCTGCACGCCCAGTTCGGCTGCCGCCTCACGCGATTCCGGCCGTCCGGACGCGACCGCGACCACCGCCTCGCGTTTCAGCTCCTCGGGGACCGGACCGTGCCTCAACTTGCGTTGGCCGGGCGCGAGCTCGTCGATCCACGCCATGAGCAGTTCCTTGCTTTTCGGATAGCCGAGCATCCGCATGGTGCGGCCGGGCCGTCTGCCGTATTCGAGGTAATGGTCCACCGCGGCCCGTTTCTGCCCGTCCGTGTACCGCCTGTAGCGTTCCCCGCGCCCGGAGGGAACGCCGGTGCGCTCCTCCTCGAGCCGGTCCGCGTACCACGACGGCAACACGCCCTTGCTGGGATAGCCGAGCTCGCGGATCACGTCGGCGGCGCAGCGTTCGTATTTGATGTACAGGTCCACGGCCCTGTCGCGCTGCTCCCTGCTGTACTTCGCCATGAGGGGGTTCTCCTCCCGGTCAGGGAGTCCAAGAAAACGTCACCACCTCGAACACGAAACACCGACTTGACTAAAAACACGCGGATCGAATCGCCCAGGCGCAGCCGGTCGGCGATCGGGATGCGCTCCTCCTGATTGAGGTAGCGCGCGTGGATCCGTTTGGGTTTGTCCATGGTGGAACGATACCAGTCCATGCTTGCCTTTTCGTTCCTCCCGGTGGCGCGGGTGCGCCCGTTGCGCCATACCTTGCCGGTGCGCTTGGAGACCCCGACCGCATGGGCTGCCTGGGTGAAGTTCATGCCCTCCTCGTCCAGCAGACGCACGTGCTCCTCGCGCTTCGCCGCGCACATCAGCTTCCTCGTCGGATATTCGACGCCGTTGAACGTCCAACGGCGTTCCCCGCCACGGTCTTCGTTTCGGTGGCTCCTGGTCACCTGACCCTCCTTGCGGTAGGTCATGTGTTGCAACGATCACTAGAACTCGCCGTGCTTGACGCGCTGCACAGGGGGGTGGAGTCCGGAACTGATCGAGGGGCCGAATTCCAGCACGTCTACAACGAGGAGCGGCCGCACCGCGCGCTCGGCCGGCGAACCCCCGGAGAAGCGTACCGCGCCAAGGGCAAGGCCCTGCCCGACCCCGAACTCGCGGCCAGGACGCAGACAAAACTCGACGAGCAGCGGCGCCGCGAGACGACGGCCGGCAGCCCCGGGGCGACGCGCAGGAAGCCCATCCCCAAGGACAAACGAGCCGAACCGGCGCGAGCGGACGTCACCATAGGGCCCGGAATCCACAGGATCGACAGGCGCGGCTGCGTCACGCAGAACAACATCGCCGGCAAACGCCGGATCCTCAACCTCGGCAAACACAACGCAGGACGCATGGCCGAACTGCTCATCGACCACGGCCGGGCCGTCGCCGCCGGCCTGGAGACCGGCGAGATCCTCGCCGACCAGACGCTCGACGCCACCCGCGAATACCAATACCGCAAGCCGGCGAACGATGTCAACGATGCCCCACGACAGATGTAAAGCATGCCTCAGGAGACCCGTCAACTATGCCCCAAGACATCACACGCCTCGGCTCGCGGCTCACGGTGGACTTGTCCCGGCCGATCCTCTCCGCGGTCCGACGGATGCCCGGATGCTGTTCGCAATGCAGCTTCTCGATCAGGATCCTCTCCTCGGACGACAGGTGCGAATACTGTCGGCCCATGAGTGCAACACCTTCTTGAGCTGGAAACTTCGAACACTTCCAACCCTAGACAAGGTGTTGCACTTCTATTTAGAACTCGGGGGGTCCTGCGTTTTAGCGGACTGCGGTAGCATGGGAACCATGATTCTGCATTTGCATCTGGTTCGTCATGGGCAAACCACGTTCAATAAATACAACCGTCTTCAGGGATGGTGCAATGCGCCGCTCACCGCATCCGGACTTGCCGATGCCGACAGGGCCGGGCACAAACTTGAGGGCTATGATTTTGCGGCGGCATATTGTTCCGATACTTCTCGCGCCGAAATCACAGCGAAGCGAATTCTCGATATCAATGAGGCTGCCGGACATGCACGGCCAGAACTTACGGCCGATATGCATTTCCGCGAACAATGCTACGGATACTTCGAGGGTCAGGACATGTCGCTGGCTTGGACCGCTGCGGGTGGACCTCACGGCGCGAAGGACTACAACGACATCGTAGCCAAATTTGGTCTGGCCGCCTCGCGCGACTTCCTCAAAGAGGCCGACCCCTTCCATGACGCGGAATCCGACGAGGAATACTGGGCGCGGGTCGAAGGCGCGTTCGCCCTCATCGCCGAGAACCCGGCCCTCAAGGATGGCGATGATGTGCTTCAGATTTCGCACGGTAACACGCTGCTCAGCCTCGGCCACCGTTTCGGAGGCCCCGATCTTGACCTTAGCGAACGACCGGCCAACGGCTCGGTAACCGTACTCGACTTCGACACGACCAAACCGTTTTCGCAGGCCGTGACCATCGTCTCATACGGCAAATAGCGTATTTCATCGTCAGTTGCACGGGTAAATAGGGGAGGAGTGCTACCCTTATCCGAGTAAGTGTGACCTCAAGGAGGCAACAATGGGAGTCGGAGAGATCGCAGGCCTGATTGCGGCCATCGCGTTCGCAGTATTGGCCGGATTCATGATCTATCCGCTAATTCGGTTGGGCAAGATGTTCGACCAGATTTCGCAGACCGTCAAGGAATCCGGTGAGCATGCCATCCCCGCATTGGATGAGGGCGTGACCACCGTCAAGCAGGTCAACAAGTCGCTTGAGGATGTCAACAAGATTTCCGCTGCGGCCTCCACCACCGCCAACAACGTGGGTGCCCTGACCGATTTGTATGGATCCTTCCTTGGCAAGCCGGTTATCAAGGTCGCTTCGGCCTTCTATGCCTTGAAGGCCACTGGCCAGTCGTTCCTGGCTCAGAACGCCAACAAGACCGCTCAGAAGGGGGAGTGATGTTCAAACGCATCTTTTGGGTGGGCGTCGGTGTGGCCATCGGCGTGATGGCCGTCACCAAGGCACAGGCCTATGTCAAGGCCAATACGCCTGACGCGGCCCGTCAGTTCCTGCTTGGTCCCGATCAAGACAATGTGCCGATGAAGACGCTCGAAGGCCTGGTCAATGAATTCAATGCGACCCGTCGAGCCCGTGAGGCTGAGCTCAATCGTCAGTACACTGAGCGCGCCAACTGACACGCGCACGGCCTTACGCAATCCTTTAATCCATGCTTTCCACTGATAGTGGCGCAATTGCGCCCGAAACAAACCTACAAGGAGTTCATCCGCTCATGCGCACTGCGGACATCGCCAAGCGATACCTCGATTACTTCGCCAAGCACGACCATCTCGTCATGCCTTCGGCGTCCCTTATTTCCCCGAACCCCACCACGCTGTTCACCATCGCCGGCATGGTGCCATTCATTCCCTACCTGCTTGGTGAGCAGACCCCGCCGAAGAGCCGCATGACTTCGAACCAGAAGTGCGTGCGCACGCTCGACATCGACGAGGTCGGCAAGACCACCCGCCACGGCACCTTCTTCCAGATGCTCGGCAATTTTTCCATCGGCGACTACTTCAAGGAAGAGGCCATCCACTACGCCTGGGAGCTGCTGACCACCCCGCAGGACCAGGGCGGCTATGGCTTTGACCCGGAAAAGCTGTGGGTCACCACCTTTACCGACGACGAGGAAGCCCGTTCCATCTGGAAGAACGAGGGCTTTGATCCCGAGCACATGCAGATTTTCGGCATGGAAGACAACTTCTGGACCACTGGTGGCCCCGGCCCCGGCGGCCCCTGCTCCGAAATTTACGTGGATCGCGGCCCTGAATACGGTCGTGATGGCGGCCCTGCGGCCGACGAGACGCGCTTTATCGAAATTTGGGATCTCGTGTTCGAGAACTACGAGGTCGACAATGTCAAGTCCAAGACCGACCTGCACATCGTCGGCGAGCTGGCCCAGAAGAACATCGATACCGGCGCCGGTCTGGAACGTCTGGCCTACCTGATGCAGGGCAAACAGAACATCTATGAGACCGACGAGGTCTTCCCGGTCATCGAGGCCGCCGAGCGCCTGTCCGGCCGCAAGTACGGCGAGGACGAGGCCGCGGATGTCAAGTTCCGTGTCGTGGCCGACCACGTGCGTTCCGCGCTGATGATTATGTCCGATGGCGTGCGCCCGTCCAACGTCGGCCGCGGCTACGTGCTGCGTCGTCTGCTGCGTCGTACCGTACAGGCCATGCGCGTGCTTGGCGTGACCGATCCGGTGATTCCCGAGCTGCTGCCCGTCTCCAAGGAGGCCATGGTCGCCAGCTACCCGGAGCTTAACGACACCTTCCACGATGTCTCCGAAGCGGCCTACGGCGAGGAAGATGCGTTCCGTCGTACGCTGGAGAACGGCATCGAGATTCTCGACGTGGCCGTCAAGAAGGCCAAGAAGACCGCCGACCCGGTGGTCTCCGGCTCTGATGCGTTCACTCTGCACGACACCTACGGCTTCCCGATCGAGTTGACTCTCGAAATGGCCGCCGACCAAGGCGTGAAAGTCGACGAGGCCAAGTTCCGCGAGCTTATGGCCGAGCAGAAGTCCCGTGCCCGCGCCGACGCCCTCAAGAAGCGTCACAACGTGGACCTGTCGGTCTATGACGACTTCAAGAAGACGCTCGCCAAGCCGATCGACTTCCTCGGCTACACGGACATGTCCGCCCGTGCCAAGGTGATCGGCATCATGCAGGAAGGCAAGGGCTCCGTGCCCGCCGTGACCGGCCCGGCCAACGTCGAGGTCATCCTCGACCGTACCCCGTTCTATGCGGAGGCCGGCGGTCAGCTTGCCGATCAGGGTGAGATTCTCTCCGATGACGGCGCCGTGCTCGAAGTCGACGACGTGCAGAAGCCCATCAAGGACCTCATCGTTCACCAGTGCCGCCTGACTGAAGGCACGCTGGTCGTGGGCGCTGAAGTCAATGCGAACATCGATCTGGCCCGCCGTGGCGCCATTGCCCGTTCGCACACCGCCACGCACATGGTACACAAGGCGCTGCGCGAAGAGCTCGGCCCGCAGGCCACTCAGCGTGGTTCCGAAGACGCCCCGAACCGTCTGCGTTTCGATTTCCAGTGGTCCAAGGCTCCGGCCAAGTCCGTGATTTCCGCTGTTGAGGAGCGCGTCAACGACAAGCTGCGCGACAACCTCGCTGTGACCACCAAGGAAATGAAGTTCGACGATGCCATCGCCCTCGGTGCCATGCACCTGTTCGGCGAGAAATATGGCGACATCGTGCGCGTGGTCTCCATCGGCGAAGACGGCTGGAGCCGCGAGCTGTGCGGTGGTACCCACGTGGACCACGTCGGCAAGATCGGCATGGTCAACATCCTCTCCGAGGCGTCCATCGGTTCCGGCGTACGCCGTGTCGATGCCGTCGTGGGCCAGGGCGCATACGATTTCAACGCTCGTGAGCACGCGCTGGTCTCCCAGCTGTCCGACAAGCTCAACGCTCGTCCGGACGAGCTCGCCGAGCGTGTGAACGCCCTGCTCGCCAAGCTCAAGGAATCCGACCGTCGACTTGCCTCCATGTACGAGGCCCAGCTCGCCGCCGCTGTTCCGGCTCTGGTCGAAGACGCCAAGAACTCCGCTGCTCCCGTCAAGGTGGCCATCAAGAACGTGGGCCACTTCGGTGCGGTTGATGCCCTGCGCAAGACCGTGCTCGACGTACGCGGCCAGCTCGGTGAGGACGCCCCCGCCGTGGTGGCTCTCGCCGGCGTGAACGAGGACGACAAGCCCATGGTCGCCGTGGCCACCAACGAAGCCGCCCGCAAGGCCGGCATCAAGGCCGGCGATCTGGTGCGCGGCGCATCCAAGATCCTCGGCGGTGGTGGCGGCGGCAAGCCGGACTTCGCCCAGGGCGGCGGCGCCGATGCCTCCAAGATCAACGAGGCACTTGAGGCGCTCAAGCACGAGGCACAGAAGGCCTGATAACGCCCGTGGTGTGGTTAGGCGTTGATTTGGGTAACGCCCGGGTCGGACTCGCATTGTCCGACCCGGAGCTTACCTTTGCACACCCAGCCGGGAACATTCATGTTGCCGGTGACTATTTCTTTGCCATCGATGAAGTGCTGAATGTCGTTGAGGACGAGCACGTGACCCATATCATCGTGGGACTGCCGTTGCAGATGGACGGCACTGAAGGCAAAAGCGCCAAGAAGGCGCGCAGATGGGCCGTAAACCTTGAGAAACGTTTGCGTTCCGAGAGAGAAGAATCCCAAGAACCCCAGATTCCGCAGGTAGTATTGGTAGATGAGAGATTGACAACGGTCAGCGCTCATCGTCAGCTGTTTGAGGCTCAGAAGGCTTCGACCAAGCATAGGCCAATGGTGGACCAGCAGTCGGCAGTGGTGATTTTGCAGACGGCACTTGACCGTGCGGGGGAACAGTGAGGGACCGGTTTTATGGCAGACAATTTCAACGATTTCTTCGACGAGAACACGCATTGGGTCGAAGGGAACGCGAATCCGCCCAGCGGCTCGCTGGAACCTCCGCAGCCGCCGAAGTCCCGCAAGGAGATGCGCAAGCGCCGCGAGAAGCGTAAGCAACGCCATACCATGGTCATCATTGCGGTTATCGTGGTTATCGCACTGATTGTGTGCGGCGGATATTTTGGTGTGAAGAAGCTCAAGTCTATTCGAGACAGCCAGAGCCAGACGACCGCTGTCATCGCTGATTATCCAGGTCCTGGCGATGGCGACGTCCAATTCACTGTGGAAGAGGGACAAGGTGCTGATGTCATTGCGAAGAACCTCTTCAAGCAGAAGATCATCAAGTCTGCCGCCGCGTTCACCAGCGTGGTCATGGCCAATGATGCCAAGCTGTACCCCGGCACGTTCTCGCTGAAAAAGCACATGGCAGCCAGCGACGTGTTGGCCATTTTATCTGACTCATCCAACGCTTCCGGATTCCTGGATGTCAAGTCGGGCGAACGTGTCACTGACGTTCTTGATGCGGCCGCAAGCCTGTCCGGCATTGATCGCAGCGAGTTCGATACCATCGTGAACGGTGGCGGATCCGGCATCCTACCGGCCGAGGCCGGTGGCAGCTTTGAAGGATGGTTTGAACCAGGCAGCTACAACGTGCAATCCATGACCAGCGCGTCGGACATCCTCAAGGCCATGGTCGACAAGCGCATCGCCAAACTCGATGAACTGGGAGTCCCCAGTGGCAGCGATCGTGAACGGGTGATGGTCATTGCATCCATCGCTGAGGCCGAGGTCAATAAATCCGACTACTACGCCAAGGTGACACGTGTCATTGAGAATCGTCTCGATCAAGGCATGGCCTTGGGCATGGACTCTACGGTGGCCTATGGCAATAATGTGAAGTCGGCAGAAGTCACTACTGCTATGACGCAGGATGCCTCCAACCCATATAACACATATCAGATTGCCGGATTGCCTCCCACTCCGATTAGCAATCCTGGCGACAACGCTATTTCGGCTGCGCTGAACCCCGAACCGGGTGACTGGCTGTACTTCTGCACAGTGAATCTCGACACCGGCGAAACCAAGTTTGCCGCCACTGCCGACGAACACAATCAGAACGTTGCAGAGCTGCGCCAGTGGCAGGCTGCAAACGGGCAGTAGTCCATCCCTGCTAGTCCCTCTAGTGGAGAAAACGGCAGGTGGCCCATTCTTGTAGCCCCCTCTGATGAGGGGGCTCCCGCGAAGCAGGTGGGGGAGAGAACTTACAAGACAACCCCAACAACAATCGCTACAGCGGCTCCCACCAATATCACCGGCGCATACGGCACTTTGCCCGCATACGCCGGTGATTTGCGTTGCGGATCGAACCTCGTCCACCACGCGATCCACGCGATACCGCACACACCCATGGCCAGCCACCACACCACCACAGGCAGCAGTCCGAATAAGCCGACGGACAACCCCATAGGAACCAATGCGGTCACGTCACCGAATCCCAGTGATTTGGGCACAATGAGCGCCAATGCAAACTGAACCAAGCAGCACAACACGGTAAACAGCAGTGCCTGTAACAGCACGAACAAATCGTTTGCCACCACGCCATAGGCGAAATCCGCGGCCAGTTGCAGCAACGCACCCACCGCGACCCATGCAATCGGCACCCGCCTGCACCGCACATCTTCAATGGACAGTGCAAGCCCACATAGCAGACCGGGCAAGGTGAACAGGTATGGCATGGCTTAACATTAACCCCTAGTTACTGAACATACGAAACGAGGGATGCTATGTTGCGCTGGCAGACAGCAGGGGAGTCGCATGGAGAGGCCTTGGTGGCCATGATCGAGGGGCTGCCGGCCGGCATTCGCATCAGTACCAACGACATCGTCTCCGCGCTGGCCCGCCGTAGGCTCGGCTATGGTCGTGGAGCCCGTATGAAGTTCGAACAGGATCAGGTGCGACTGCTCACTGGCGTACGTCATGGATTGACGCTCGGCTCTCCGGTGGCCATCGAAATCGCCAACACCGAATGGCCCAAGTGGACCGAAGTGATGAGCGCCGATGCCCTTGACCACGATTTGCCGCGTGAAGGTCGCAATGCGCCGCTGAGCCGTCCGCGTCCGGGCCATGCCGATTTGACCGGCATGCGCAAGTATGGCTTCGACGACGCCCGTCCTGTGCTCGAGCGTTCCAGCGCCCGCGAGACCGCCTCCCGCGTGGCTCTGGGTGAAGTCGCCAAGCAGTTCCTTGAGCAGGCATTCGGCATTCGTACCGTGGCTCATGTGGTGGCGCTCGGCGGCGTGCAGACCAACCCCGATTTGCCGTTGCCCACTCCGGATGACTTGGAAGCCCTTGACGCTTCTCCTGTTCGTACCTTGGACAAGGAAGCCGAGACGCGCATTATGGAGCGTATTGATGAGGCCAAGAAGGCCGCCGATACATTGGGCGGTGTCATTGAAGTACTTGCCTATGGTGTGCCTGCAGGCATCGGTACCTACGTGGAATCCGACCGTCGCTTGGATGCGGCGCTGGCCTCGGCGATTATGGGAATCCAGGCATTCAAGGGCGTGGAAATTGGCGATGGCTTCCTTGAAGCGGCCCGTCCTGGTTCTCAGGCTCACGATGAGATCGTGGTCAACGCGGACGGCCGCATCGACCGACTTTCCAACCGTGCTGGTGGCATCGAGGGCGGCATGTCCAACGGCCAGGTGATTCGCGTACGTGGTGCCATGAAGCCGATTCCCTCCATTCCGAAGGCTCTGCGTACCGTCGATGTGCTGACCGGTGAATCTGCCGCGGCCATCAACCAGCGTTCCGACAGCACTGCAGTGCCCGCCGCCTCCGTGGTGGCCGAAGCCATGGTGCGCCTGACGCTCGCCAAGTATGCATTGGAGAAGTTCGGAGGCGACAGCGTGGAGGAGACTCACCGCAACCTTGAGGCGTACCTCGCTTCATGGCCCGAGCACATGCGCTGAGTCGCCGGAACACGATCGAGAAGGTTCATACGCTATGACAGCACGTCCCCACGCCGTAATCATCGGCATGATGGGTGCCGGCAAAACCCGTGTTGGCAAGGAAGTGGCGCACATGCTGCGGCTGCCATTCGCCGATGCCGATGTGGAAATCGAGCACGAGGTGGGTATGAAAATTCCCGCCTATTTCGATAAGCATGGTGAGCCCGCCTTCCGCGAGGTTGAGGCCGATCTCATCGCTGATTTTCTTGAGGATTTTGACGGCATTTTCTCGCTTGGTGGGGGAGCGCCCATGACGCCTTCCACACAGGAAGCACTGGCGGACTATATCGCCCAGGGCGGTTGCGTGGTGTATCTCGATGCTGACCCGAAAGAGGCGATGGAACGCGCCAATCGTGGCGGCGGACGTCCCATGCTCAATGGTGACGCCAATGCCCGCTGGAAGAAGCTCTTCAAGGAACGCGATCCCGTGTTCCGCAACGTGGCCAATGTTCATGTGCATACCCGCGGACTTACCCCGCAGGGAGCAGCCAAGAAGGTGATAGATATGGTTTCCCAACGAACGGTGCATGTCGATGGTGCCGCCATTGAACCTTATGACGTGGTCATCGGCGAAGGCGCGATGAACCGTCTGGTCGATGTTTTGGGTTCCAAGCCGGTCCGTATCGCATTGATTCATACTCAGCCGGTGCAGCGGCACTCCGACCGTGCTCGTGCATTGCTACGTCAAGGCGGTTATGAGGTGTCCGACATCGTGATTCCGGACGCCGAACCCGGTAAGACCATCACTGTGGCCAATCGCATTTGGGAACGTCTCGGCAACGAAGGCTTCACCCGCTCCGATGCCGTGGTGGGGTTGGGCGGCGGTGCCGCCACCGATTTGGCGGGCTTTGTGGCGGCTACGTGGATGCGTGGCGTACGCTATGTAAACTGCCCGACGTCGCTGCTTGCCATGGTGGACGCCTCCACCGGCGGCAAAACCGGCATCAATACCCCGCAGGGCAAGAACCTTGTCGGATCGTTCTACACGCCGGCCGGCGTGCTGGCCGATATGAACTCTCTGGCCACCTTGCCCAACGACATCTTCATCGAAGGTTTGGGAGAGGTTGCCAAATCCGGTTTCATCCGTGACCCTGAGATTCTGACCATTCTTGAGAATCACGCGGCCGAACTTCGTGCTTTCGACGGTTCCACGTTCCTCGGTTCTCCGTTGGAGGATGTGGTCGCCGAACTTATCGAACGCACGGTAACGGTCAAGGCCTATCACGTTTCCTCCGATCTCAAGGAGAAAGGCCTGCGTGAGTTCCTCAACTACGGTCACACACTGGCCCATGCCATTGAACAGCTGGAGCACTTCCGCTGGAGGCACGGCAATGCTGTGGCAGTCGGCATGGTGTATGCCGCTGAACTGGCGCATCTGACCGGTCACATCGATCAGGATCTGGTTGATTACCATCGTTCGCTGCTCACTTCGCTGGGCCTGCCGACTTCATGGAACGGTGGCTTGTTCGATGACGTGCTCGCTTTGATGCACCGCGACAAGAAGGCCCGCGGCAACGAGCTGCGCTTCGTGGTGCTCGACTCAATCGGCCACGTGGTTCATCTCGATAACCCGCCCGCCGATGCCGTGGAAGAAGCCTTCCGCCGTATCCAGCAATAAATCTGAGCAACCGTCCGCTTCTGGCTCCCCTCAGTCTCGCTACGCGAGCCAGCTCCCCTCAGGGAGGGGAGCCAGAGAAGACCTTGGCTCCCCTCCCTGAGGGGAGCTGTCAGCGAAGCTGACTGAGGGGAACCTGACGAAGGAGCAAAACATGATCAAAGTAATCGTCGTCAACGGCCCAAACCTCGGTCGTTTGGGCGTCCGTCAACCAGATGTCTACGGCCGTCAGGATCTCGACACTTTGCGTGAACTCTGCACCCAGTGGGGCAAGGAGCTTGGTCTCGAAGTCGAAGTGCGTCAAACTGACGACGAAGCCGAAATGGTGCATTGGATGCATCAGGCCGCCGACGAAAAGACCCCTGTGGTCATGAACCCTGCGGCCTTTACCCACTACAGCTACGCTCTCGCCGACGCTGTCCACATGGTCATCGACGAAAATCTGCCGCTGATGGAGGTCCACATCTCCAATCCGTCCGCCCGCGACGAGTTCCGCAAGCGCTCGGTTATCAGCCCTGTCGCCACCGGCACCATCACCGGCATGGGCTTCTACGGCTACAAGCTCGCCCTCGACGCCGTAGCCCATCTCATCAACGACTGATTGCGCCACATCTGTTTCGTCGTACTGATTTTTTCGGCAATAGTCATCCATAACCGGTCCCTTCAGCCTCTTCGGAATTATTCAGCGCAAAGATTTCTCGTAGAGAACCGCCATTTCGAGAGATCTTTGCACTGAGTTGCGCTTAGCGCAATAAATTCTCGAAATCAGGGTTTAGTACGAGAAATCTTTGCGCTGACGGTTGCTTAGTGCAATAAATTCTCGAAATGGCGGTTTTCTACGAAAAATCATTGCGCTAGCGATATTGGTGATGGGCATCGTACTGCGAAAGGATCAAATTCCACAGCATCAAATGTGTCCAAAGACATACAATTCCGCATTGATCTTGAATCAGTAGGAGTCGTCATTGCCCGATTGAGATTGTCGCTACCGCAATCTCGGAACACCCGCCTTTGAGAGCATTGCCGTCATTCTTTTCGGATTCATGACATCCTCATAGAAAAGATGCACGATGGTGGTCACTCCTTGTGTCTTCAGATCGTGTTCCCGACGACGCTCGTACTCCATCTTTGCCTGAAGAGAAGCTCTGCTTTGATTGGTGGTATCGGCATATTTCGCCATACCGTCATATTCGGCCACGATGATGCGTCCATCGGCAAGTTTCCAACAGAAATCAACTCGATATGGAGCTGCGGGATTGTTGGGGTTTTCGAATTCCACCTGCAGCAGCGGCACGGCAAAATCGCAAAGGATAATTTGACCACGAGTGAATGATTCTCCACCATTTTCGCTTGCAGGATTAGCGTAACGCAGTAGTTTGGCTACCGCCGCCTCATCACAATTCGTTTGAATTGCTAAGGTATTGATTTCTTCGACAGTGACGTGACCAGAGCGTAGTGCCGAATCATAGATTGCTAAGGCAGAGGAGAAAGAGAATGTGGAACAGTCGACAAGCGTCCGTGCCGGAGATGTGACCAGAATACCTTGACACTTCCAGAGCGGAATTCGAGGCATGTATATGCGATTCAATTTCGAGTGATCCCTGCCGGTAATACCACTATTGCCAGCAATATGTACTGAGCCATCATGCAAGGAGTATGCATGCTGATAGCCATATACGCATGCGGCACTGAGACCCGCAAACGTCCACTGTGGATGGAGCGTCGCCAAAGCGCGAATCATGTGTAGCGACTGCTCTTCAGCGTTGAGCTGAGTCCAATAATCGGTTCGGGCGAACAGAGTGGGGTAGGGAGATATCAGCTCGCATGATTTCACGCGACGCCGTAACGCATGATAGAGAGCGCTGCTGCTGCTACTTAGCGCGCAACGCTGTTTGGCCTCGGCCTGTTTGAGTAAAGAGATGACTCCTTTGTGCTCCTTCATATTTCGACGTTAGGGGAGTCAAAATCCATCGCGCAAGCTGAACAGACAATGTGGATACAGCTTGTCGTTCCCTGCTCAATGTGGATAACTCGGCTGTCTTTTCTCGGTGCGCTGATATGCGCACATGAATGCCATCGAAGAGATGTCGGTAACACGCCGGGTCATACGCGGATGATAGAGTGAAATTCCATGGTTAGAAGAACACATGGTAATTCTCAAGAACACGTCACCAAGCATATTTTCGTCACCGGCGGCGTTGTTTCCTCTCTCGGTAAGGGTCTGACTGCCTCGTCTCTGGGTCGTTTGCTGCGCAGCCGTGGTATCAAGGTACTCCAGCAGAAGCTTGACCCGTACATCAACGTCGATCCGGGCACCATGAACCCGTTCCAGCACGGTGAAGTCTACGTGACCGAAGATGGCGCCGAGACCGATCTCGACATCGGCCACTACGAGCGTTTCCTTGACGTTTTCCTCTCTCAGAAGGCCAACGTCACCACTGGTCAGATCTATCAGGAAGTGCTGCGTAAGGAGCGCGCCGGCGAATACCTCGGTCAGTGCGTGCAGGTCATCCCGCACATCACCAACGAGATCAAGTCCCGCATGCGCGCCCAGGCTTCCGATGATGTCGATGTGATCATCACCGAAATCGGCGGTACCGTCGGCGATATCGAATCCCAGCCGTTCCTCGAGGCCGCCCGCGAGGTTCGCCGTGATCTCGGTGCCGAGAACTGCATGTTCGTGCATGTCTCCCTGGTGCCGTACATCTCCGCCGCACACGAGCTCAAGACCAAGCCCACCCAGCATTCCGTGATGATGCTTCGTCAGCTTGGCATCTCCCCGGATGCCTTGGTGCTTCGCTCCGACCGCCCGCTCAACCAGTCCATCAAGGACAAGATCAGCCTGATGTGCGATGTCGATGCGGAAGGCGTGGTCAATTGCGTGGACGCGCCGAGCATCTACGACGTGCCGAAGATCCTGTTCGAGGAGGGCCTCGACGCCTATGTGGTGCGTGAGCTGGGTCTGCCGTTCCATGACGTCGATTGGGACGAATGGGCCGACCTGCTGGAGCGTGTGCACCACCCCAAGCATGAAGTCAATATTGCCATCGTCGGCAAGTACATCGACCTGCCGGACGCCTATCTGTCCGTCACCGAGGCCATCAAGGCCGGCGGCTTCGCCAACTGGGCCAAGGTCAACGTCAAGTGGGTTGCGGCCGACCGTTGCGAGACCGAGGAAGGCGCTGCCGCCGCACTCGACAACATCGATGGCATCGTGATCCCTGGAGGCTTCGGCATCCGCGGTATCGAAGGCAAGATCGGTGCACTGAAGTTCGCCCGCGAGAACAAGCTGCCCGCCCTCGGCCTGTGCTTGGGCCTGCAGTCCATGGTCATCGAGTACTCCCGCCATGTGCTGGGCATCGAGGACGCGAACTCCACCGAGTTCGAGCCCGATTGCGCCAACCCGGTGATCGCCACCATGGAAGAGCAGAAGGACATCGTGGCCGGCAAGGGCGACATGGGCCACACCATGCGTCTCGGCTCCTACCCAGCTGACCTCGAAGAAGGCTCGCTGGTTGCTGAGCTGTACGGCACCACGCATGTCACCGAGCGTCACCGCCACCGTTACGAAGTCAACGTGGCCTACAAGAATCGCCTGCGTGAGGGCGGACTGCGCATTTCCGGTCAGAGCCCGGACGGCGAACTCACCGAGTTCGTTGAGCTGCCGCAGGATGTGCACCCGTTCTACGTGGCCACCCAGGCCCACCCGGAGTTCAAGTCCCGCCCGACCAAGCCGCACCCGCTGTTCGCCGGTCTGGTCAAGGCTTCGCTGGAGCACCAGGAAGCTCGCGGCTGAACCCGGACTATTGACGGCAATATCAACGTGATGTAAATCGCGCCAGCCTATGACAAACCATGGCCATGAATCACTTGGAATTCATGGCCATGGTGCATAATGGCCTCAAATGCATAATGCCGCATATAACCAGTAAACGAGAGAATGTGTAACAGTTCATATGACCGATAATTATGAACAGCCTGTGGGCGGATCGCAGCCGAACATTGCGGGGAGCTTCAGCGATGCCGAAGCAACAGCGGTATTCACCCCGTTCGATGTAGCTCAGCCTATGGATCAGTCGATTGATGATGGCGACGCCGTGAAGGCCAATCACCACAAGCGTCACGTATGGCCTTGGATTGTATTGGGTGTTGTCGTAGTGCTGGGTGCCGGCTTGGGCGGAGGCTTCTGGTTCTTCCAGTCCCACGCCTTGCCGGGAACGACTCTGTGGGGCAACCCCATGATGGGGCGCAGCCAGTCCCAAATCGCTGCCACCATTGATGACACGGTGAACAACACCACTGTTCCGGTATCGTATGATGGCAAGACCGCCAAGATTTCATTCAAGGATCTGGGTCTCAGCGTCGACTCGGATGCCCTTGCATCCGAAGTGGTGAACGCCAAGCGCGGCGACGCTTTCTGGCGGCGTTACGCATTCTGGGTGAAGAAGGACGTGACCACCGCCCCGGCCAATGCTGGTGCCGCAGTCTCCGATACGCTCAACCAGAAGCTCGGCGTCAACGAAGTCAAGCCGGTAGATGCAGCTGTGCAATTGAACGGTGACCAGACCGGTTTCGATGTTGTTGCCGGTGCCCAAGGTGAGGGTGCGGATGTCGCTCCCGTGGCCGATGCCGCGGTAAAGTCGGTGCAGTCTCTTGGCTCATATGAGCCGAAGACCGTCAACGTCAGTCTGAAGGCCACCAACCCGGTGGTGACGGACGATATCGCCAACCAGGCAAAGTCCACACTGGACACCTTGCTGCAGAACCCTGTGGCCATCAAGGTTCAAGATCATCAGATTGCCGCCATCAACGCACCCGCACTTGCCGCGGCTATGAGCATCAACGCGAACGAGAACGCGAAGCTGACCGATGGCCAGACCCGAAACGGTTATGTGGTGTTCGACGCTGGCAAGCTGCAGCAGTATTACAACGACGCCATCAAGGCCAATCTGAAGACCGATCATGAGGACCGCGAAGTCATCGTCAACAATGACGGCGACGAATTGCAGGTCATCAAGGAAGGTCATGACGGAGTCACCCTTGCCGATGGCACCGACTCGAACGTTGGACAGCAGGCCGTCGAAGCGCTGGCCAAGGGCAACGGGGCAGTCACTCTTGACGGTACGGTTGACCCGATGCAGACCAAGGCCACCAAGCGGCATGTGGTCGTAGACCTCTCTGATCGTCTGGTACACGTGTACGAGAATGATCAGGAGATCAAGACTTTCCATGCTTCCGTGGGCCAGGACAACAACCGCACCACCGGTGTATGTCAGGGTGACCTGTGCACGCCGACCGGCGACTTCAAGGTCTGGCTCAAGTACCCCACACAGGACATGAGTGGCAACGTGACCCTGTCCGACGGCTCGGTCAGTCACTGGAGCGTCAAGGGTGTGGGTGACGTCAACTACTTCTCGAAGGATGGTTGCGCCATTCACCGTATCGCCAAGTCGAGCTTCACCAGCGACGCCACCATCGCCAACATGAACAACATCTCCCACGGTTGCGTGGGCATCGGTTGGGATGTGTCCGACTGGTTCTATGACTGGTGCCTGAACGGCACTACCGTGCACGTGCAGCTGTAGCCGTACAATCGCATATGAATCGACTTCGGAGCCCGTCTGCGGACGGGCTCTTGCCATAGCTGTGCACGTGTGCGATACATCACGTATGCGCATAGCCAATATTCAGTCGGGTTGGTAGTGTTTCAGCCTGGGTTCTGTTAGGTTTACGTAGGACCATGTGTGAAACAAGGAAGGCAGGATGGTGACCGAAAACACAGCACCAAACGCCGCCGCTGACGTGGAGATGAGCCAGTATGTGGCTGATCGTACTCGCGTCAACGAGGACAAGATCAAGCAGGATGACGAGATCATCAGCCAGTTCGGCGATTACAGCTACGGCTGGCATGATTCCGACGCCGCCGGCGAAGCCGCAAAACGAGGCATAGACGAAAACGTCGTGCGCGCCATCAGCGCCGACAAGGGCGAGCCGCAATGGATGCTCGACATGCGTCTGCGCGGTTTCAAGGCGTTCCTCGACAAGCCCATGCCCGATTGGGGTGTGGATTTGTCTGGTTTCAATGCCGATGATTTCAAGTATTACGTCAAGCCGATTGAGAAGCAGGCTAAAAGCTGGGACGACCTGCCCGATGACATTCGTTCCACCTACGACCGACTCGGCATCCCCGAAGCCGAGAAGAACCGTCTGGTCTCCGGCGTCGCTGCCCAGTACGAATCCGAGGTGATTTACAACTCGATTCGCGAGGACCTGAAAAAGCAGGGCGTAATCTTCGTCGACACCGATACCGCAGTGCGTGAATACCCCGAACTCGTCAAGAAGTATTTCGGCACCGTGGTACCTCCGGAAGACAACAAATTCGGTGCGTTGAACACTGCTGCATGGTCCGGTGGCTCGTTCGTGTATGTGCCGAAGGGCGTGCATGTGGACATCCCGCTGCAGGCCTACTTCCGCATCAACACTCCGGCCATGGGTCAGTTCGAACGTACGCTGATCATTGCCGACGAAGGCTCCTACGTGCACTACGTGGAAGGCTGCACCGCTCCGATTTGGTCCGAGGATTCACTGCACGCCGCCATCGTGGAGATCATTGTCGAGAAGCACGCTCGCGTGCGCTACACCACCGTGCAGAACTGGTCGAACAACGTGTACAACCTGGTCACCCAGCGCGCCTACGTGCGCGAGGGCGGCACCATGGAATGGGTCGATGGCAACATCGGATCCAAGGCCACCATGAAGTACCCGGCTTGCATTCTCGCCGAGCCGTATGCCAAGGCATCCACTATGTCCCTTGGATTCGCCGGCAAGGGCCAGTATCAGGACACCGGTGCCAAGATGATTCATCTGGCTCCGCACACCAGCTCCACCATCGTGGCCAAGTCCATCTCCCGTGGTGGCGGACGTTCCGCCTACCGCGGCCTCGTCAAAATCGTCAAGGGCGCCTATGGCTCCTCCAACTCGACCGTGTGCGATGCTCTTCTGGTCGATGACTTCTCCCGCTCCGACACCTACCCGCATGTCGACGTGCGTGAAGACGACGTCTCGATGGCCCACGAAGCCACCGTCTCCAAGATTTCCGAAGACCAGCTCTTCTACCTGATGAGCCGAGGACTCACCGAAGAGGAGGCGCGAGGCATGATCGTGCGCGGCTTCGTTGAGCCGATCAGCCGTGAGCTGCCTATGGAATACGCGCTCGAACTCAACAGACTTGTGGAACTTCAGATGGAAGGATCGGTGGGCTGATTCCAATGACCGATAACACAGCACCCGTCAAGGAAATTCAGATTCCGGTCGCCGACCCCAACGACCCGTACGCGGTTCCGGCCGCCATGCCGTCTTCCGTGGATCATGCCGTGCGTTCCTTCAACGCCAGTGATTACCCCGAACCGAACCGCAAGCAGGACGAATGGCGTTACACGCCGATTGAGCGCATCAACGAATTCTTCACCGTGTTCAAACCCTCCGGCGAAACGCAAATCGAAGTCTCGATGATCGACGGCTCACCACTCGCCGAAGGCATCAAGCTTACTCAGGTCAAGATGGGCGAAGGCCTGTCCGGTACTGTCTCCAAGCCGAATGACCGCGTCTCTGCGGTCGAGTGGGAGTCCGGCGCCACCGCCACCATTCTTGAGCTCACCGGCGAGATTACTCAGCCTGTGCTGGTCAAGGTGCACGGCGCAGGAGCCGATCTCGATGCCTTCCATCTGGTGATCGCCGCTGCCGACAAAGCCCATGCGGACGTCGTCGTGGAACACGACGGCGACGCACGCCTGGCCGAAGGTGTGGAAATCACCACCGGCAAGGACTCGCATGTTTCCACCACGTTCATTCAGGAATGGGCCAAAACCGCCAAGCATGTGGGCAACCATCGTATCCACGTGGGCAAAGGCGCATCCCTGCGTCACTCGGTCGTGACCCTGGGCGGCGATATCGTGCGCATCCGTATGGATCAGGACTTCGGCGGCGAACAGGGCGACCTCAACATGCTCGGCATCTACTTCGTCGATCCCGGCGAGCACATCGAGCACCGCACGATGGTGGTGCACAATCACCCCGACTGCAAGTCCCGCGTGGTCTACAAGGGCGCGCTTGACGGCAAGGGCGCACACTCCACCTGGGTGGGCAATGCACTCATCCAGCCGACTGCACCCGGCACCGACTCGTACGAGCTCAACCGTAACCTGGTGCTGACTCCGGGTGCCATCGCCGATTCCGAGCCGAACCTCGAAATCGAGAACGGCAACATCATCGGTGCCGGACATGCCTCTTCGGTGGGACGCTTCGATGACGAGGAGCTGTTCTACCTCGAATCCCGCGGCATTCCCGAAACCGATGCCCGCAAGCTTGTGGTGCGCGGCTTCTTTGGTGAACTTGTTGAAGAGATCGGCATCCCGGCCATCTCCGAACATCTGATGACCGTGATTGACCGACGACTGGCACGTGGCGAGAACGATGCCATGGCTCAGGTCCTCGAAGACAAGTAAGAACAGCATTTTTTAGGAGCACAACAATGTCAACACTCGAAATCAAGGACCTGCACGTCCACGTCGAAACCAAGGAAGGCATCAAGCCGATCCTCAAGGGCGCCAACCTGACCGTTCACTCTGGCGAAACTCACGCCATCATGGGTCCCAACGGCTCCGGCAAGTCCACCCTCGCTTACACGCTGGCCGGTCACCCCAAGTATGTGGTCGACTCCGGCGAGGCCCTCCTTGATGGCCAGGACATCCTCAAGATGACCCCCGATGAGCGCGCCAAGGCCGGTTTGTTCCTTGCCATGCAGTACCCGGTCGAAGTGCCGGGTGTCTCCATGACCAACTTCCTGCGCACCGCCAAGACCGAAATCGACGGCGAAGCCCCCGGTATCCGCCAGTGGGCCAAGGATTTGTCTGCGGCCATGAAGCGACTCAAGATGGATCCGAAGTTCGCCTCCCGTTCCGTGAACGAAGGCTTCTCCGGCGGTGAGAAGAAACGCGCCGAAGTCCTCCAGCTTGAACTCTTGAAGCCGAAGTTCGCCATCCTCGACGAAACCGACTCCGGTCTGGACGTGGATGCCCTGCGTATCGTCTCCGAAGGTGTGAACCGCGCCAAGGAGGCCAACCAGTTCGGCATCCTTATGGTCACGCACTACACCCGTATCCTGAAGTACATCAAGCCGGACATCGTGCACGTGTTCGCCGACGGGCACTTCGTCAAGACCGGCGGCCCCGAGCTGGCTGATGAGCTCGAAGAGAACGGCTACGACCAGTACCTGCCCGAAGGCGCCGATTCCGAGTCCGCACTGGCCTGATTTTGACCGATTAATGTAGCTGACGCGTTGGGCCGGGATGTTCTGTTCCCGGGACCGCTCCAGGCCGCTCGGGCCATGCTTTACGCCCAGGAACAGAACATCCCGGCCCAACGTTACCTGCAGGAAAAGCTATATCTCGTAGGAATTGGAAACATCGGAGGGGAAAATAATGGTTGATTTTAAGGAGATTCGGGCACAGTTCCCGATTCTGGATCAGGAGATTCATGGGCATCCGTTGGTGTATTTGGATTCTGCGGCCACCTCGCAGAAGCCGAATGCGGTGATTGATGCCGAAGCGAATTTTTATCGTACGATTAACGCCGGCGTGCACCGCGGCGCTCATGAGCTTGCCGCACGCAGCACTGTGGCCTTTGAGGAGGCCCGCGCCAAGGTAGCCAAACTCGTTGGCGCGAATGCGGCCGAAGGTGAGGAAGAGGTCGTCGTCACCGGAGGTGCCACGGCCGGCCTGAACCTGCTGGCCACTGCCTTCGGCAACGCTTCGCTGGGCCGTGGGGGAGCAGCCGCCAAGCGTTTTGCCTTGCAGCCAGGCGACGAGATCGTCGTATCCAAGGCGGAACATCATTCGGTGCTGCTGCCATTCCAGGAGCTGGCCTACCGCACCGGTGCCACCTTCAAGTGGATTGACCTGACTGAGAATGGCCGTGTGCGCACGGACAATCTCGATGAGGTCATTACCGAACGGACCAAGGTCGTGGCCGTCACCCATGTGGGTAACACCACGGGTGCCATCACCAATATCGCTCCGATCATCAAGCGTGCGCACGAGGTCGGCTCGATCTTTATTCTGGATGCCTGCCAGTCAGTGCCGCATCTCAAGGTCGATTTCCATGCTCTTGATGTGGACTTCGCCGCTTGGAGCGCACACAAGATGTATGGCCCGACCGGCGTGGGCTTCCTGTACGGCAAGCGTGAGCTGCTTGAAGCGCTGCCTCCGGCCAACTTCGGTGGCTCCATGGTCGAGCTCGCCTACATGGACCATGAGGCTCAGTACATGGCTCCTCCCGCCCGTTTCGAGGCCGGCACCCAGCCGGTCGCCCAGGTGGTGGCCGCAGGCGTCGCCGCTGAATGGATGATGAACGTCGGGCTGGAGAACATCGAAGCCCATGAAAAGACCATCGCGGCCGAGCTGCTGAAGCTTGGCGACATCGAGGGCATCCGTATTCTTGGTCCGCGCGAGAACGTGGACCGCATCGGTACCGTGGCCTTTGACGTGGCAGGCGTGCATCCGCATGACGTGGGACAGTTCATTGACGCCCAGGGTATTGCGATTCGTGTTGGCCACCATTGCGCGCAGCCGGTGCATCGTCACTTTGGACTGTATGCTTCTAATCGTGCCTCGTCCGGTGTTTACAATTCGGTTGAGGACGCGCAAGCGTTGGTCGAAACGGCCAAGGGCATCCGCAAGTTCTTCGGAGTGGAGTAAAACGAGAGAACATGAATGATTTTGGCATGAGTGGCGACGACCTCGAGCAGATGTACCAGGAGGTCATCCTCGAGGCATCCAAGCATCCGCACGGCAGAGAGTCCTTTGCGCCTGACGCCGCATCCGAGCAATCCGGTGAGGCAGCGGCGAATATTACGGTTCGTGCCAGCCACGAGTACTGCACGCCCGGCGAATCGCACCAGTTCAACCCCACCTGCGGCGATGAGGCAACCATCCATGTTGAGGTTTCCGACGACGAGCCGTACACCATCAAGCGACTGGTCTGGGACGGCCATGGCTGCTCCATCTCACAGGCCAGTCTGTCCGTGATGGTCGATTTGGTCGACGGTAAAACCGTGGACGAGGCCATGGATTTGGGACAGACTTTCCATAAGCTGATGGAATCACGTGGTGCCGGTCTGGACGATGATGCATTGGACGACAAGCTCGGCGATGCCGTGGTGTTCCAAGGTGTATCAAAATACCCTATGCGTATCAAATGTGCCCTGCTAGGCTGGGAAGGGCTCAAGGATTCCATTGCCAAGGCCCTAGCCGCCAAGAACTGAGGAAACAATGACCAACGATAATCTGGTTCCCGAACCGCAGCCTTCCGTCTTCGACGCTGTCAATGGCGTACTGCAAGACGAAGAGGCAGCGCGCCGCGTAATGGCTAATCCGGCTTTGGCTAAAGGCTTCCCCAATGGTCGCCCGGTTGAGCGCACATCAGATGACGATACCTGTGCCTGCGGCAATCATCACGGCAAGTGCGGCTGCCAGGATGACGAGTCCGATGGCAGCGACATTCCGATTAAAGCGATTGATGACATCGGCCGCGCCACTGCCGAGGATGTGCGCGAGGCGCTGCATCAGGTCATCGACCCGGAACTGGGCATTGATGTAATCGATCTGGGCTTGGTCTACGGCATTGAAATCGACGAGCTTGGCCGTGCCATCATCACAATGACACTGACCACACCGGCTTGCCCGCTGACCGATCTCATCGAGGACGAATGCGCTTCCACTCTGGCTGGTCTGGTTGAGGAGTTCCGTATCGACTGGACGTGGGATCCGCGTTGGACCATGGAGCGTATTACTCCCGAAGGCCGCGATCAGCTTGCCGCGCTCGGCTTCAACTTCGAAAACATGCCGAAGTACTGAGTTTGATAGTTCTGGCTCTCCCTCTTTGAGGAGAGCTGTCAGCGACAGCTGACTGAGGGGAGTCGACTACCAATACGAGAAAAGCCCCGCATTATGCGGGGCTTTTCCATACCTAGACCGTCAATCAGTCATCGACAATGGTGTTCTTCGGCACGACCGTGATGCCGTCCGGCGTGACCGTGAAACCACGGGCCAGATCGTGCTCGGTATCGATGCCGACGGTGGAGTTCTCGGTGAGCACCACGTTCTTGTCGAGGATTGCCTTGTAGACACGGGCACGACGGTTGATGATCACGCCATCGAACAGTACGGAGTCAACAATCTGGGCCCAGGAATGAATGCGCACGTTGGGGGAGAGCACGGAGTGGTGCACTTCACCGCCGGAGACAATCACACCGGGGGAGACGATCGAGTCGGTGGCGTGGCCTAGGCGGTCACGACCGGCATGAACGAACTTGGCCGGCGGTAGGTTACCGGACATCGTGTAAATCGGCCAATCCTGATTGTACAGGTTGAACTCAGGCACATAGGCAATCAAATCCATGTGCGCATCGTAGAACTGCTTGATAGTACCCACATCGCGCCAGTAGGCGTGATCGGTGGCGGTGGAGCCCGGAATCTCGTTCGAGTTGAAGTCATAGACACCGGCTTCGTTACGGGAAGCGAAGTATGGCGCAATATCGCCGCCCATGTCATGCTTGGTATCGGGAGCCTTCTCATCGAGCGCCAATGCCTCAAACAGGGCCTTGGTGTTGGCAACGTAGTTGCCCATGGAAGCCAGAATCTGGTTGGGGTTGTCCGGCAGTCCCGTGGTGGTGGCTGGCTTCTCCTGGAAGCTCTTGATCATGTTCGGGTGGTCCGGGTCGACCTCGATCACGCCGAACTGGTTCGATTCCTCGATGGGCTGGCGGATACCGGCCACCGTGAACTCGGCACCGGACTCGATGTGCTGCTGCACCATCTGCTCGAAGTCCATGCGGTACACGTGATCGGCGCCCACGATCACCACGATGTCCGGCTGGACATCCTCGATGATGTTGATGGTCTGGTAGATGGCATCGGCGGAGCCGAGATACCAATGCTTACCAAGACGCTGCTGAGCGGGCACAGGAGAGACATAGGAGCCAAGCAGCGGTGAGAAACGCCAGACCTGAGAGATATGGCGGTCAAGCGAATGAGACTTGTACTGGGTGAGCACCACGACCTGACGGTATCCGGAATTAACCAGATTGCTCAACGGGAAGTCGATCAAACGATATACGCCGCCGAAAGGAACGGCGGGCTTCGCGCGATCGCGGGTTAACGGCATCAGACGGGTCCCCTCGCCGCCTGCAAGCACTATCGACAGAATCTTAGGATTCTTGGCCATCGTAACTGTCCTCTCTGTTACCGAGCGTCTTTTGACACCGCACTGCTTGCCGGATGCTTCATTGCATTCGGTCTACATAGTTAATAATTGCAGAAAAAATCGAACACGCAAGGCTTTCGCTCCCGCGTGCCGTGAACTTGCGATGAACAGTTATGGGATTTGCTGGTGGTTTGGCGAATCGAGCCGATAACAAATGAAGAAAGCTACCTCGTGGCATAGAATGCCACTGCGCTGGATGCGGCTACGTTGAGACTGTCGACTCCATGGCTCATGGGAATCTTAACGGTCAGGTCGGCGCGAGCGATGGTGTGGTGGGACAGCCCATCGCCTTCGGTGCCGAAAATCAATGCCAGTTTTTCGATATGCGTCGGATCTTCGGCCGGGGCGTGCAGGCGTCTGGTCAGTTCATCCAGCGAGATCGAGCGATCCTCAAGTGCCATCGCCACAGTGGTGAAGCCCAGCGACTTCAATTCGTCGATGCCTTGGAATGGCCAGTAATGTTTGTTCTCGGTGCCGTCTTCATTGCGTCCGGTGATACGGGTCCAAGGAATCTGAAATACCGTGCCCATCGATACGCGGGCGGCGCGGCGGTAGAGCGGATCACCGCAAGAGGGCGTGACCAGCACGGCATCCACATCGAGCGCGGCCGCGGAACGCATCAGCGCACCCACATTGGTGTGATCCACAATATTCTCCATCACAGCTACGCGACGAGCATCCTTACAGACCTCGGCCACGGAGGGCAGCGGCCAGCGGCGCATGGCGCACAGAGCTCCACGATGCAAACGGTAGCCGGTCAGTCGTTTGAGCTGTTCGGGAGAGGCCACATAGACGGGGATATCGGCACCCCAGCGGTCATCGATGAAGTCGAAAGTCTCCGTCATGCCTTCCAACCAAGGTTCTTCGACCAACAAAGAGAGCGGCTCACGGCCGGCTGCCAGAGCACGGTCAATGACCTTGGGGGATTCGGCGATGAACACGCCTTTGGCGGGCTCGAGCCGATTACGCAGCTGCATTTCGGTGAGGCTCACATATGCCTCAACGCGCGGATCGTCAACGGTATCCAACGTGATGAACTGCATGGTGGCCTTTCATGTGAGCAGATAACGAAAAACCCCTTGCAATGCAAGGGGTCTATCTGTGCCCGAGACGGGACTTGAACCCGTACGCCCGTTAAAAATAGGCACTAGCACCTCAAGCTAGCGCGTCTACCATTCCGCCACCCGGGCAGGTGTCGTTGAGACAACGAGAAATGAGTTTAGCATCAAATCACAGGTATGCAATTCGGGTGTGTGCCGCGCGTGTCGCGTGTAGCCTAGAAACCATGACCGATGCCCTTTTTCTCTTCAACCCGCAGGTCGATGACGTACCGGTGAACAGTGACGAGCTGCATACCGGGTGGAAACTGACCCTCCCCGCCCATATCAAACGCCATGCCGTGCAGGCCATGAGGCTTAAGGCGGGAGACAGCCTCCAGCTCTCCGATGGTAGGGGACTGCGTATCCACGCCGTGATGGCGGATCCTGAAGCGGGTCTTGCCGAAGTGGTCACCGTTGGCCGTGAGCCTGAACCGTTGACACGTCTTGCATTGATTCAGGCGTTGGCAAAGACCGGGCATGATGAACAGGCCGTTGATATGGCCACGCAAATCGGCGTCGACCAAGTGGTGCCATGGCAGGCGGATCGATCTATCGCCAAATGGAAGGCCGGGCGCACGGATAAGAAGTGGAACGCGGTGCTGGACGCCGCTACCGAGCAGGCGAGGCGCGCGTACAAGCCGCAGCTGGAAGCATGTGCAAACAGCAAAGAGGTCGTAGCGATATGCCGCAGGGCATGCGTGCACGGTGACTTGGTCATCGTGCTGCATCAGGATGCCACCGATACCTGGACTGGTGTGGAGGCCAAAGTCGCACAGCTGGTGGAACGTACGTTGTCGGACGGCAAGCCGCGCACGGTAAGCGTGGTGGTCGGTCCGGAAGGTGGCATCAGCGAACAGGAAGTGGCTGACTTCACTAAGGCCGGGGCGGTGGGCTGCGTGTTGGGCAGCAATATTCTCAGGGCAGCCACTGCAGGGCCTGTGGCCCTTTCGCTGCTGTCACGCGCGCTTGGCCGGTATGAGTAGCGGCGAATGCCTCTGCGGACGCTGTATTGGCTGAAAGCCGATTCATGCAAGCAGAGTAACGTCCCCGCGCTAAGCTGGTGCATAGCAACACAGTAAACCAAGGAGCATGATGAGCGAATCCGACGATTGCCTGTTCTGCAAGATCATCGCAGGGCAGATTCCCAGCAGCAAGGTGTACGAGGACGAGACGACCTACGCATTCAACGACATCGACCCCAAAGCCAAAGTGCATGTGCTGGTAGTGCCGAAGAAGCATTATGCCAACGTTGCTGAACTTGCCGCCGCAGATCCGGCCGAGCTGGCTCATATCGTTTCGGTCGCCCAAGGCATTGCCGATCATGAATTCCATGGCGCGTACCGTTTGGTATTCAACACAGGTCTTGATGCGGGTCAGACCGTGTTCCACGTGCATGCGCACGTGATGACTGGCGAAAAGCTCGACGAGTAGTAGGAGAATTTCCGCTTCGTGGCAACGACTACACGCACCATCACCATTCCACCTCAGCTCGATCCCGTGGCCGTGCTTGGCCCGGTTGACGAGGTTCTTCGTGAGGTTGAGCGCGCTTTCCCTGAGCTGACGATTATCGTGCGAGGCAACCGCGTGGCAATTGTCTCGCGGTCTAAGCAGACCGAGGCTCAGGCGGCACAAGCCGAGGATCTGGTTAACACCATTATCCAAGCCGCTTACACCGCTCCCATGGACGCCGATACCGTGAGGCGTATGCTCGATCAGAATGTGCTGAAAAATCGCGTTCGACTTGAGCACCCCGGTCATGGACCGGCACATGACAAATTCGTGCAATCGGCCACTGCGGCCGATCGTGGCCATTCGCGTGGCTCGGGCACGCATGACCCGTTGTACCGCAAGCCTTCGGTTCCCGGTGTGATCACATTTGCCGCAGGTGTGCCGGTTCGTGCCAAAACCGCTGGCCAAGTGGCCTACGTCAATGCGATTGAATCGCATACCATCACTTTTGGCATTGGCCCTGCAGGTACCGGTAAGACCTATCTGGCCGTGGCGAAAGCAGTGCGTGCTTTTCAGGACAAGCAGATTCGTCGCATCATTCTCACCCGTCCGGCCGTGGAAGCCGGCGAAAACCTCGGTTTCCTGCCCGGTACGCTCAACGACAAGGTCGACCCATACCTGCGGCCGCTCTATGATGCGCTCGGCGATATGCTAGGAGCCGACCAGCTCAAGCGGTATATGGATGACGGCACCATCGAAGTGGCTCCTCTGGCGTATATGCGTGGTCGTACCCTGAACGATGCGTTCGTGATTCTCGATGAGGCGCAAAATACCACCGAACAGCAGATGAAGATGTTTCTGACCCGATTGGGCTTCAACACCACGATGGTCATCACCGGTGATATCTCCCAGGTTGATTTGGCGGTGCCTCGTTCGGGTCTGGCCACTATTGAGCGGATTCTGGAGGGCATCGGAGACATCGCATTTGTTCATCTGGGAACCGATGATGTGGTGCGTCACCAGCTTGTTGGACAGATCGTGGCCGCTTACGATCACTATGATGCCATCGCCGGCGATCATCGCGACATTGAGCGCAGGCTGCGTGGACGCAAACACCGTCAGGAAGCGGATAGCGGCAACGATAAGCAATCCATGAATCGAAGCGAGACAACCGATGAGCGTTGATGTCACTAATGAAACCCAATGGGTCATCGATCCCAAGGTGTTCTCCGACCTGGGTATTTGGGTGCTTGATCAGATGCGTGTCAGCACACAATCCGATCTGACCATCATGTTCGTGGACCCCGATCCCATCGCCGAACTGCATATGCGTTGGATGAGTCTTGAAGGGCCGACCGACGTGATGAGTTTTCCCATGGATGAGCTGCGCCCCGGCGACGGCAAAACCGTGATGGAAGGCGTGCTCGGCGACATTGTCATCTGCCCGTGGGTGGCCGCCCAACAGGCCGCCGCAGCCGGTCATAGCACCATGCAGGAAATGCTGCTGCTCACCATCCACGGTATTTTGCATCTGCTTGGCTATGACCATGTGACTCCTGAACAGGAACGACAGATGTTCGGACTGCAGCGGCAGTTGCTATTGACCTTTTTTGCCCTGCGAGGCGATGCAAACATGCAGGCCACTCTTCCACCTGGCACTCCCGATGCGCTGGCTCTTTACGATGCCGCGCACGGCAAGGGCCGTGACCTCGATTCCAGGAAATAAAACACAAGGACACCAGAAACCATTATGGAGTATTCCAGTACCACCTTGATTGTTATTACCGTCATCCTCGTTGTGGTGGCGGCACTGTTCGTCTGGTTCTCGTTGACCATGGCCGCTGCGGAAGGTGCCGTGGCACGCGTGACACGAGCCAGCTTGAACAACCTCATTCTTGAGGTACAGACTGACTCCGAGTCGAGCCAGTTCATCAAGATGAAGAAAATCGACAAGATTCATCGCGTTCAGCGTCTCATCGCCGACCGGTATGCCACGGCCGGCAGTTGCGCGTTCTTCCGCATCGCCTGCAATGTGCTCGATGGTGTACTCGTCTCCTCGATTGCGGCCCTATGGGGCGCCGAGCTGTGGGTTGGTCTGCTCGCCGGTTTCCTGTTCGCGATTATCGTGGCCGTGGTCTCCGTACTGGTGCGCCCGCGTACCGCCGGCATGACCAAACCGGTCGACATCATGATTGCCCACTCGCGCATTGTGGACCTTGGCTGCAAGCTCACGCCGTTCGCTCGCATTGGCGGCGACAAGTCTTCGGTCAAAGGCCCTGGTCGTCGTTCCAAGGATCCCAGCTTGTCCGATGACGAGGAGCTGGAGAAGATTCAGCTTGAACAGGGCAAGGCTGCGATTGATCGCTTGGTGGAATCCAACGATTTCGATCCGGAAGTCTCCGAGATGCTCCGCAATGTGCTCACTTTGTCGGATACCTTGACTCGCGAAATCATGGTGCCTCGTACCGACATGATTTGCATGGAGCGGGATGCCACGCTTGCTTCTGCTCTGAAACTGTTCTCCCGTTCCGGATTCTCCCGCGTTCCGGTGATCGGAGAGGACGTGGACGATCTGATTGGTGTGGCCTATTTGAAGGATGCGGTACGCGCCACGGCCTTCAACCCGGCCGCTATGGAACGTGATGTGGAGTCCATCGTTCGCCAGCCGATGCTGGTACCTGAATCCAAGCCGGTGGACGACTTGTTCCATGAGATGCAGCGTTCCCGTCAGCATGTGGCAGTGGTGGTCGACGAATATGGCGGCATCGCCGGCATGGTCACCATCGAGGATGCCATCGAACAGATTGTCGGTGAACTTGAGGATGAGCACGACCGTACGCAGCACACCGAACCGGAGAAAATCGGTGAGAACAAGTGGGAGATGCCTGCGCGAACGCCGATTGCCGATTTGGAAGAGATCTTTGAGATCGACATTGATGAGGACGACGTGGATACCGTGTACGGTTTGCTGACCAAGATTCTTGGTCGTGTGCCGATTGTGGGGGCTTCCGCTGTGACCCGCGGCCTGCGTCTGACTGCCGTGGATTCGGCCGGACGCCGTAAGAAGGTCTCCACCATTGTGGTTGAGCCGGCCCACGTCGAGGGCAGCAAGGAAGATGGCAGGACCAATGAAGAAGCCGGCGGTGAGACCGCTGAGAGCGATGAAACCGCCGACAAGGAGTGATATGGACGACCGAAACATCTCAAACGATGGCGTTGCCGCCGCTGCCAGCGAGTCAGTGAGGCAGGAAGTGCCGTACCGCTCTGGCTTTGTGGCTGTGGTCGGCCGACCGAACGTTGGCAAGTCTACGCTGATTAATGCTCTGATCGGCAAGCAGATTGCCATCGCCTCCTCCCGACCGGAGACCACGCGTAAAGCCATTCGCGGCATTCTGACCACTGATAATGCACAGCTTGTACTCGTGGATACGCCGGGCATTCACCGTCCGCGCACGCTGCTCGGCCAGCGTCTGAACGATGTGGTGGAGGAGTCGCTGTCTGACGTGGACGTGGTGGCGTTCTTGTTGCCGGCTGATCAGGAAATTGGCCCTGGTGACAAGCGTATTTTGTCCCGTCTGCGTACCGACTTTGCCACCAAGCGAGAGGACGGCTCGTTCGCGTGGCGCATCCCGCTGATCGCCATCGTCACCAAGATTGATGAACTCGGCCGTCAGCAGCTCATCAACAAGCTTATCGAGATCAACGAGTTCGCCGACTTTGCGGACATCGTGCCGGTGAGCGCCCTGAAGCATGACAATCTGGCCGAAGTGCGCAACGTGCTCATCGACCACACGCCCGAGGGACCGCAGATGTATCCGGACGACCAGATCAGCGAGGAGCGTCCCGAGGACACCATCGCCGAACTCGTGCGAGGCGCGTTCCTGGAGACGTTGGATGACGAGTTGCCGCATTCCCTGGCCGTGGTGGTCGATTCCATCGACTATCCGGAAGACAACGAGACCGGTCAGGGCTACGATGGCAAGGCTCAGGTCAATGTGTCCATTTATGTGGAGCGCGACTCCCAGAAGCCGATCATCATCGGCAAGGGCGCCTCGAACCTCACCTACGTCAAAAAGAAGCTGCGCACCCCGGTCAACCGCATCGTCGGCCAAAAAGCCAAGCTCGACCTCCACGTCAAGGTCGCCAAAGGCTGGCAGTCCGACCCCAAGCAACTAGAACGCCTCGGCTTCTAGGAATCGGCCTTCGACCGGTTATAACAAAGGGAGATTCCAATGGAATCTCCCTTTTGCTGTACTCGAGCCCTGCTTACTTCTTCTTGGTGTACATCTGGGTGTTGAGGAGGGTGGAGTAGCGCTTGATGACCTTGGGGCGGATGACCTTCATGGAGGCGGTCATCAGGCCGTTCTCCTGTGTGAACTCCTCAGGCAGGATGATGAACTTACGCACGGATTCGGCGCGGGAAACGCCTTCGTTGGCCTGATCGATCCACTTCTGGACCTCAGCGCGTACGGCGGCGTTCTGAGAGGCGTCCTCCAGAGACATGTTCTCGTCCAATCCCTTGGCGGCCAGCCAAGGACGCAAAGACTCCTCGTCCAGCGTAATCAGCGCGGAGATGAACGGACGCTTGTCGCCCAGCACCAGTGCCTGGGACACGAACTCGCAACGCTGAATGGCCTCTTCAATCGGACCCGGCGCCACATTCTTGCCACCTGCGGTGATGATGAGATCCTTCTTGCGGCCGGTAATATACAGGAAGCCATCGTTGTCGATACGGCCCAAATCTCCGGTGGCATACCAGCCATCTTCGGTGAACGACAGCTCGGTGGCCTCATCGTTCTTGTGATAACGCGGGAACACGGCGCGACCCTTGACCTGGATCTCGCCGTCCTCGGCAATACGCAGCGAGAAGCCGGGGAACGCGACGCCCACGGACCCGGCGTGGAACGGGGTTCCCAGCGGGTTGAACGCGCATGGTGCGGTGGTTTCGGTCAGACCATAGCCCTCGTAGACGGGCACGCTTGCGCCGCGGAAGAACGCAAGCAGTTCAGGGTCAAGCGGCGCGCCGCCGGCCACAATCCACTTCATGCGTCCACCCAGCACCTCACGCAGTGAGGAGTAGACAATCGGATCGAAGGCCGCGCGGCGGGCACGGGTCAATGCACTGGCCTTGCCGTTGGCGGAGATTTCCTTCATGTAGTTCTGGGCAGCCACCACGGCGGAGGCGAACACCACGCCCTTGGGGCCATGGCCGGCCTTCTGGGAGGCAGCGTTGTACACCTTCTCCAGCACACGCGGCACCACAATCATGATGGACGGCTTAGCCACCTGCAAATCACTAATCAGCGTCTTGATGCCGGCGGCGATGTAGATATGCATATTCGAGGCCACGACGATGTAATTGATGGCGCGGGCAAAGGAGTGGGCCTGCGGCAGGAACAGCAGGATGGTGTTCTTCTTGTTGTGCAGCAGCTCGGGCATGTAGTCCGGCAGGTTCAGCGCGGTCTGGCAGTAGTGCTCGTGGGTCATCTCCACGCCCTTCGGCGCGGCGGTGGAACCAGAGGTGTACACAATGGAGCACAGATCGGTTTTCTTGACCGAATCAATGCGCTCATCCAGTTCCTCGTCCGAGATGCCGGCACCATAGGCCTTGATCTCATCAAGAGCGCCGGTCTCGATGCATAGGATGCGCTCGAGTGAGGGGCATTCCTCCACGGCGCCTTCCGCCTTCTCTCGCATGGCGGAATCCTGCACGATGAGCAGACGCGCGTCAGAATTGTTGACGATATTGCGGATTTGTTCGGCCGAGTCGGTGTCGTAGATGGTGGCCAGCACGCCGCCGCAGGCCATGATGGCCGCATCGGTCAGATCCCAGTCATAGGAGGTGCGGCACATGAACGCCACGCCGTCGCCCTTCTTGATGCCGTAGTGCAGCAGGCCCTTGGCCACGGCACGCACTTCGGCGAGGAACTCATTGGCGGTGACGGTCACCCATTCGTTGTCGGACTTGTAGGTATACAGCGGTTCGTCACCCATGCGCTTGGCGCGATCCGCATACAGGTCGTAGATGGACGTGCCGTCGTCCAGAGGCGGATTGCCGGCAGTGGACGTGGTGAGCAGTCCGGTTTCCGGGTCGATGTCGGTGACGGTCAGATGGCCGTCATCCCAATCGTCGCTGTGCGGCAGTTCGATGTTGGCTTCCTGCGGCACATCGGCATTGGACAGATAATCGGGCTCGTCCGGAGTGTCGTCGTGAACCGGGTGAACGAAGTCGGATCCCAACCTGAGTGCCTTGCGGGTCAGATTGATGGTGTGCTGCGTAAAGGAATTGATAACCGACAACTCTTGCTCCTGTAAACCTTTCAGTGCCGTTCGAGCATAAGCCGAACGCTCTCAAACTTTAGATTGTAATCGTTCACATCGAACTCGTCACCTTACGCAACCGTAGGAAAAGCCTACGCAACCGTAGGTTTTGGGAGGTTCTATGTGGTGGATGGACACTGACGCTCTGATTGTTGGGTAACAGACTGCCGATAGTGGTTGGAGATCGTTCGACTACTGCCTAGATGTCATCCAATCGAGTTGACGCAGCAGGGATGCGAAGACGAAAAATGCGGGTCTTTTGCCCCGATTGTTCCGCCTAACGAGTCGAATCGCCCATATCCTTCACTCTTCGGCTACAATTGCGCCTTGGATAACCATGTCCATTCAAAGTAGAACAAGAAAGGGCTCTCATGGCGCAAAACCCAGAAGCCACCGTGGTGTTCGGCGTTTTGAATGAAACGTCTGAAACGGAATCCCGCGTCGCGTTGACGCCGGATATCGTCACCCGGCTGAAGAGGAGTGGAGTCTCCTCGGTTATTGAGGCCGGTGCCGGCATTGCCGCCGAATACACCGATGAGGATTACGAAAAGGCCGGCGCAAAGGTGACCAGCCGTGACGAAGTGCTCGCTCAAGCCGACGCGCTCGGTTTCGTGGACCGTCCGTCCACCGATATCATGAGTAAGCTCAAGGCAGGCCAGTGGGTGATTGGTATGCTCGGTTCCTTTACCGACGCCGATTACGTGGCCGCACTCGAGCAGGCCGGTCTGGTTGGTATCGCCATCGAGAAGCTGCCCCGCAAGCTTTCCAGCGCCCAGTCCATGGATGAGATGACCTCGCAGAACTCCGTCATGGGATACAAGGCCGCTATCACCGCCGCCGATGCCTATGGCGCATTCCTGCCGATGATGACCACTGCTGCCGGCACGATTCGCCCGGCCAAGGCTCTGGTGCTCGGTGCAGGTATCGCCGGTCTGCAGGCCATCGGTACATTGAAGCGCCTTGGTGCGGTCGTCACTGCATACGACGTGCGTCCCGCTTCTCAAGGCGAGGTCGAATCCCTGGGCGCCAAGTTCCTTGATCTGGGACTTGACTTTTCCAAGGGCCAGGACGAGGGTGGTTACGCTCGTGCGCTGACCCCCGAAGAGCAGGCCCAGCAGCAGGCGGCTGTCGATGAGAAGGCCGCTGGCTTCGACATCATCATCACCACCGCCAAGGTTCCGGGCCGCAAGCCTCCGGTGCTGCTCACTGCGGCCGGTGTCAACGGCCTCAAGCGCGGTGCCGTGATTGTGGACTGCGCCGCTTCTGATCTTGGTGGCAACGTCGAGGGGTCCGCCGTAGGCGAACAGGTCACCGAGGGTGGCGTCAAGCTGATTGGCGCCCCGTACCTGGCCTCCGGTGTGGCCACCACCGCGTCCAACCTGCTTTCACGTAACGTGGCTGACATACTCGTGCACTTCGTGCGTGACGGCAAGCTCGGCCAGGATCTTACCGAAGAGCTCGACGACGCACTGGTGGTCGCCGGCCGCGCAGGGGCTCCGGCTGCTGCCGCCGAGTCCGAGCAGTCCGAGAAGTAAGGAAGAAGGAATATTATGCCTACTCTCGTTGTTTCCATTACCCTGTTCGTCCTCGCGCTGCTTATCGGTATCGAGGTCATCGGCAAGGTGCCCGCCACCCTGCACACGCCGTTGATGTCCGGCGCAAACTCCATCCACGGCATCGTTATTGTCGGTGTGGTGATTGTGGCCGCCGAGGCCAACACCCCGCTGGCTTACGTGTTCATCTTCCTGGCCGCAGTGCTCGGCACCATGAACGTCGTCGGCGGTTATGTGGTCACTGACCGCATGCTCGAGATGTTCAAGTCCAGCAAGAACGAGAAGAAGGGGGAGTCGAAGTAATGACCTCCGCGACCGTTGGAGCCATCGACATCGTCGCATGGTTCGTCTACCTGTTCTCCGCCGTCCTGTTCGTGGTCGGTCTGCATTTCATGAACTCGCCGAAGACCGCCCGAAAGGGTAACCAAATCTCCGCGTTCGGCATGGTCGTGGCCGTGCTCATGGCATTCATCGTGCTCTTCGCCAAGGGCTTCGTGAACGTCGTGGCCGTGGTGGTGCTGGTCGTCGGCATCCTGATCGGTGCCGTGGCCGGTGTCGTCTCTGCCAAGAAGGTGAAGATGACCGACATGCCGCAGCTGGTCTCCGTGTTCAACACCGTGGGTGGTGGCGCCGCCGCGCTCGTGGCCCTGAACGACATCCTGACCAAGGAAGGCACTCCGGACATCGTGGTGCTCATCACCGCTGGCCTAGGCATTCTCATCGGCTCCGTGACCTTCACCGGCTCGCTGATCGCAGCCGGCAAGCTGCAGGGCATCAAGTGGGTCAAGAAGCTCACCATGCCGGGCAAGGGCGTGTGGAACATCCTGTTCATCGTGCTGACCATCGCCAGCTTTGTCATGCTGTGCGTCCAGCCCGAGCAGCGACTGCTCTGGTCGATCCTGACCACCGTGTTCGCCCTGTGCTACGGCCTGGTCTTCGTGATCCCGATCGGCGGCGCCGACATGCCCGTCGTCATCTCCGTGCTCAACGCCTGCACCGGTACGGCCGTGGCCATGTCCGGTCTGGCGATTGACAATGTCGCCCTGATCGTGGCCGGCGCGCTCGTCGGTTCCGCCGGTGTGACCCTATCCATTCTCATGGCTCAGGCCATGAACCGTCCGCTGCTGTCCGTGCTGGCCGGTGGCTTTGGTGGCGGCTCCGATGCCGCCGCTGCTGGCGACGGTCCGGAAGGCACCATGAAGGAAACCACTGCCGACGATCTGGCTGTTCAGCTTGTTTACGCGCAGAAGGTCATCTTCGTACCCGGCTTCGGCTTGGCTCAGGCCCAGGCCCAGCGCGAGCTCGCCGACCTCGGCGAACTGCTCAAGGGCCACGGCGTGGAAGTCTCCTACGCCATTCACCCGGTCGCAGGCCGTATGCCCGGCCACATGAACGTGCTGCTGGCTGAAGCCAACGTGCCTTACGAAGAGCTCGTGGATCTCGATGAGATTAACCCGCAGTTCCCGCAGGCCAACGTGGCCTTGGTTGTGGGCGCCAACGATGTGACCAACCCGGCTGCCCGTCGCCCTGGCACCCCGGTTTCCGGTATGCCGATTCTCGACGTTGACAAGTCCCAGAACGTCGTGGTCATGAAGCGTGGCCGTGGTATGGGCTATGCCGGCATCCAGAACGAGCTGTACTTCGAAGGCAACACGCAGATGTTGTTCGGCGACGCCAAGGCCAGTCTGCAGGCCGTGATCGCTGCGGTCAAGGAGCTCATCAGCTGATGGTGCCGCGACGTTCGCGCATTGCCGCATGAGAATATGAGTGGGGGTGTGCCTTCGCAAGAAGGACACCCCCACTCATATCAATGGGCGGTCACATAAAGCCGGTCAGTTCGATTGAGCGGCGGCGCGCTTGCCCTTCGTGCCGAGCACCACGGCGATGATGGACGCGAGAGCGATGGCGTACAGCACGGTGATGATCGGGATCAGCGCGCTGTAGCGGTGGGCCGCGTCCGCCGTATGGGAGACGACGAAGGACGCCAGCTGGTTGCCGGACAATCCGGCGAACGCCCACGCGCTCAGAGCCAGCCCGTGCACGGTCGACACCGACTTCATGCCGAAGTGCTGCTCAAGCAGCACCGGCAGCGTGGAGAATCCGCCGCCGTATCCGGCGTTGACGAGGAACAGCATCGTCACGATCAGCCACAGGGTGCCGTTGTCGATCGAATGCGTGAAGATCTGCAGCGCGCACACCGCGATGGACATGATGAAGATCACCAGATATGCGGTCTCACGGCGCTTGCAGTGGTCGGACAGCGTGGAGAACCCGACACGTCCGGCCGCGTTGAACACGGCGTCGACGGCCAGGACGACGCTGATGCTTCCCGCGATGGCCGTGGCCAGCTGGGCCGCGTTCAGCGATGCGTACTTCGGAAGAATGGACAACGCATCATGCAGGATGTCCTTCTCCTGGGAGATCAATGCCAGACCGCAGGTGATGTTGAGATAGAAGGCCAGCCAGATCGCCCAGAACACCGGCTTCTTCATGATGTCGCGACGACGGATGCGGGTCTCAGCGGAGTACACGTATCCGGCGGGGCGCTTGATCAGCGCGAATCCCAGCAGCATCATCACCGCATAGACGGCTGCGAGGATGTAGAACATGGGCGCCAGTCCGACGGTGGAGATCAGCCACTGCATGACCGGGCTTGCGATGGCCTTGGCCAGACCGAATCCCGCGACGGCGATGCCGGTGGCGAGACCCTTATTGTCGGCGAACCACAGCATCAGGTTCTTCACCGGCGTCAGATAACCGACGCCGAGTCCGATGCCCATGATCACGCCATAGAAGATGAACACGCCGGGGAGCCATCCCGCCGCGATGCTGACTCCGGTGCCGGCGAATCCGCAGACGAAGCAGACCGTCGAGATCAGGGCCGATTTCTTGATGTCCTTTTCGACGAAGGGTCCAAGGAAGGCGGCCGACATGCCAAGGAAGAAGATGGCAAGCGAGAAGCCCCATTCGACGATGCCTGGCGCCACGTGCATCTGATCGGCGATCAGTTGTTTGAACACGCTCCAGCAGTATACGGTGCCGATTGAGATGTGAATGAGCAACGCCGGAATAACGGCGCGCACCCAGCGGTTTTCCCCATGCTGTTGATTGACCATGTACTATTCGTTCCTCTCTTGTTGTGTTCGCCCTGCGGCGAACAAGCAACAACGTAGTTGGAAGAGTGGCCCGCCTCGATATGCGTGGACAGTGGCGGAGGGGGGCTTGTGAAACGTTGGTATCACTGGGTTTTTTTGGAAAATGAACATCGTTGATGTTCGCTCCGGGAGTAATCATGAGGAAAATCTCATGTGAGTATCGTCACGGTTCTCGCGGGGCGCGTCGGGCCGTCGCCGCCATTGTCCGGCGCGTGCGTATAATTCATCAATGTTGTCTTGGCGAGGGAGGCGCATGCTTCCGTAATCGACTCGGCGTGTGGTTCGCAAACCCTCTTGGGTTTTCTTCACGGCTCGTTGATGCGCCGAAACACCATGAACGAAACTCTCAAGGAGATATATATGGCTACCACCATTAAGCTTGAAGGCGAAGTCCGCAACGAGTTCGGCAAAGGCGTTGCCCGCCGTCTGCGCGTTGCCAACAAGATCCCGGCCACCATTTACGCCGGTGGCGCCGACCCGGCCTTCGTGACCCTGCCGATGCGTGAGACCACCCTGGCTCTGCGCCACACCAACGCCCTGTTCACCATCGAGTTCGGCGGCGAGTCTAAGATGGCCGTTGTCAAGGACGTGCAGAAGAACCCGGTCAAGCGCATCATCGAGCACATCGACTTCTTCGAGGTCAAGGCCGGCGAGAAGATCGACGTTGAGGTGCCGGTGTTCGTTGAGGGTACCCCGAAGGGTGCTGCAGTGGCATTCGTCGACATTCAGGAGCTCAAGGTTCGCGCCGACATCTCCAACCTGCCCGAGAAGATCGTGGTCAACGTCGAGGGCCTGACCGACGGCACCAAGGTCTTCGCCAAGGACATCGAGCTGCCGGAAGGCGCCGAGCTGGACGTCGAGCACGCTGAGGAATCCGTCGTCACCATCGAGGTTCCGGAGGACGCCACCGAGTTCACCTCTGCTCCGGAAGCTGCTGCTCCGGCTGACGCCACTGCCGCTGCTCCTGCCGCCGACGCTGACGCCAAGTGATGAAACCGGTCGTCTTCATGGCGGCCGATCTGAATCATAATTGCAACAGAGGAACCCGTAACCGTGGAAACGGTACGGGTTCCTCTGTTTTCACCATGTGAACTCTGCCACACGGGCAACACATGGGTGTGTAAAAGTATGCAACAGAGCTCGCGCCACAAGCGCACAGCACATACCCCATCTGGTGGCCTTCGTGCCGCCAAAGTCAAGAAGAAGTAGCCAAATGACTGAAAACACGCACCACGATCCGGCAGCGCTCGATAAGCTCACCGAACCGTTCACCGTACTGCCGAACGACAACCCCGCATCCGATGAGAAGCGTCAGTCCCTCATCGACAAGCCGGCTTTCGGCCAGGTGTTCTCCGACAACATGACCCACATGACCTGGACCAAGGGCGAAGGTTGGTCCGACCGCCGCGTCGAACCGTACGCACCGCTCAAGATGGATCCGGGTGCTTCCGTGCTGCACTACGCACAGGAGTGCTTCGAGGGCCTCAAGGCTTACCGTCATGCCGACGGCTCCACCTGGCTGTTCCGCCCGGATGCGAACGCCGAGCGTTTCCAGAACTCCGCCAAGCGTCTGTACCTGCCTGAGCTGCCGATTGACGACTTCCTCGGTTCCGTGGCCGCGCTGGTCAAGCGCGACGCCAACTGGGTGCCGTCCCGCCGCGAGTACACGCTGTACATGCGTCCGTTCATGTTCGCTTCCGAGCCTTTCCTCGGCGTGCGCGCTCCGCAGGAAGTCGACTACTGCGTGATCGCTTCCCCGTCCGGCCCGTACTTCCCGGGCGGCGTCAAGCCCGTGAGCATCTGGGTCGAAGACAAGTGGTTCCGTACCGGCCCTGGCGGCACTGGTTTCGCCAAGTGCGGTGGCAACTACGCCGCCTCCCTGCTCGGTGAGTATAAGGGTATCGAGAACGGCTGCGAGCAGGTCTGCTTTGTGGACGCCGCCACCAAGACCTACCTCGAAGAGCTCGGCGGCATGAACATGATGGCCGTGCACAAGGATGGCCACGTGGAGACCCCGTCCCTGACCGGTAACATTCTGCCGGGTGTGACCCGTCGCTCCCTGATTCAGCTGCTGCAGGACAAGGGCCACGACGTAGTCGAGACCATGATCGCCCTCGACCAGCTGCTCGAGGACATCAAGTCCGGCGAAGTCACCGAGGTGTTCGCTTGCGGTACCGCCGCCATCATCACCCCGATTGGTCGCTTCAAGTCCGAGAAGTTCGATGTCACCGTCGCCGACGGCGGCTCCGGCGAGCTGACCGTTGCCCTGCGCGACGAACTGCTCGGCATCCAGCTCGGCGAGGTCGAAGACCCGCATAACTGGATGTGGAAGGTGTGCTGAAACAGCGCATTTTATTTCTGACTAAGACCCCTTGGAACAGCAACAATTCCAAGGGGTCTTGGCGTATCTAGAATATTCTGTATCTGGAGAGATTCAGATGAGGGAAGCAATATTTCGCAACAAATAATATGATTTAGGTTTCTGTGCGTTGCGGAGGCTTGTTCTGGTGCGTCCAGATGAGAAAAGGAGCAAAAAGCTATGAGTAAGATCAGTGACGAGACTGGATACCATAACTCAGACTATCGTCTACCGGCAGGCTCCGAACACTGCTCGAAGTTGAAGCCGGTGGTTGAGGCAGCGACGGCGTTGGACCGGGTCAAGGCTGTGGTGGATGTGCTGTATTCGCCGGGCGGTTGCCCGTGGGATGGCAAGCAGACGAATGAGTCGCTGCTCAAGAATCTGCTCGAAGAAACTTACGAATACATTGACGCGGTGGAAACTCACGACCGCGACAATATGCGCGAGGAACTGGGTGATGTGTTGTTGCAATCCGTGTTTCAGGCACGTGTCTGCGAATCGGATGCCGAGGATCCGTTCGATATTGATGAGGTCGCCGACCGTCTGGTGAACAAGCTCATTACCCGTCATCCGCATGTGTTTGCGGCTGATGATGCTGCCGATTCCTCTGATGATGACGGCAAAGATGGGGGAGCGGCCTCCCAATCCGAATCCCCGGAAGCCGTGCTGGCACTGTGGGAAAAGATGAAGCAGCAGGAGAAGCATCGTAAATCTATATTAGAAGGTATTTCTCGGGCTCAAGGTGCATTGTCGCGTGCCGCCAAGGTAGTCTCGCGCATCTCCAAATCACCGAATGCTGATGAATTGTTCGCTGCATTTGCTGATTCGTCTTCGGCTAGCACGCAGCAAGATGTCGAGCAGACCCAAGCGGCAAATCAATCCGAATCGAACGGAGGCAATTCCGTTGAACGGGGAAAGGCCGATGCCTACGCGGATGAGATTTTTGCTATCGTGCGCGAGGCCCGTACCGACGGTATCGATATCGAGGCAGCGCTGCGCAACCGCTTGCGTGATATCGAAGAAAAAGTTGTTCAAATCGAATCAGAAATCAACAACGGTTAGGTCATGAGTGGCTGTTGATTTTGATTATTACACCTAGCGGTGCTGTCTGCCAAAGACTGGCAGGTTAGCAGCGTTCCATATGTCTCAACGGTGCTAACTTGCCAGTGCTTGGCAGATTGGTCCTATTTTCCCTAGCTCGCTCATGCTTTGACCGTGTGCTTTCCTCCCATTCCTCTGTCTCGGGCAAGGCTTGGGGTAGGCTCGGGCACGGCGGACGGCAGCGCCGAATGAGGATAAAAGAGAACAAAACGAAGACGGACTGAGACGAACCGAAGCGGTATAAAGAGGGGGAGCGGCTCATGCAGGTGGCGTTGGAGAACAACATCGTTTTTGTGGTTATCGAATACCTCGCTATCCTGTGCTGGGGCTTGTCAGGTGGTCTGTCCGCCATCCACAAGGGCTACGATATCTTTTCCATTATGGTGTGCGGTTGGCTCACCGCGCTCGGCGGTGGTCTCGTGCGCGACGTAATGCTTGGTGCCCTGCCTCCGGTGGGCATCACCGATAAAGGGTATGTACTCACCACGCTGTTCTCTGGCGTCATCGCGGTGGTGGCTCATCCGGAAATCACCAAACTCAAATGGACGATGACTGTCATCGATGCCTTGGGCCTCGGTCTGTTCGCGGTCAACGGCACTGCCAAGGCACTGGCCTACGGATCTTCAGGCATGACCGCCGTATTCCTCGGCATGTTCACCGCTCTCGCCGGTGGCCTTATTCGAGATCTCTTCATCGGTGACGTACCGATGATTATTCGTGATAAGCATCTCTATGCCGTACCTTCGTTCATCGGCTGCATTCTGACCGTACTGGTATGGCGTGGCGTGAGATACGGCTGGTTTGATATGCGCTCGGAAATGCTGCTTGATGTGCTGATTGTCATCATTGTGGTGGCATTGCGACTGCTTTCGGTCGGTTTCAATGTCACCTTGCCCGGTGCCATCGAACGGCGACATGTGTATTTGCCTAGCGAAAATCGGCATATTCAGCAATCAGGTGGCCGAGGTAACGCTAATACCGTGGATAATGAGGATACGCCTCAGGATGGTTCAAGGCTATCTCAGGGCTAACTGCCTTCAAAGAGGTATATTTGGCCCTCTGCAGAATGCTAACTACTTTCAAAGAGGTGTCTAAAGCACGAAACGTTGTGAGTATAAGTGTTGCAATGACGGTGTTTATACTTGGGTTTTCCGTATTCGGTACCCCCTTGAACGGAGATATCATTTCGCAAGAATGCCAATGTACCTCTTTGAACGAAGATACAAAAAGTCCCGCAAATCACATGACTTGCGGGACTTTCTAAAACCTTAAGAGGCTTATGCTCACAGAGCGTTGATCGCAACAGCGAGGCCGGACTTGCGGTTGGCGGCCTGGTTCTTGTGGATCACGCCAGCGCCAGCAGCCTTGTCGAGCTTCTGGGCGGCAACCTTGTAGGCGGCCTCGGCGGCAGCCTTGTCACCGGCGGCGATGGCTTCGCGGGTGGCGCGGATGGCGGTCTTCAGGCCGGTCTTCACAGCCACGTTGCGAAGGTGCGCCTTCTCATTAGTGAGCACGCGCTTCTTCTGCGACTTAATGTTTGCCACGTTTACTCCAAACGATGTGTGTTATAAGGACATACAAATAGAAGAGGATAGCATGTGCCCCGGAAAAACCCGTGCAATGCCACGCCGAATACAGTCCCTCGGCTACACTAGGTGAAGTTTGAGTATATGCCAAGAGGAGGAATGCGTTGGTCGTCCAACACAATCAGCCGGGTTCCACCGATCAGTCGGTGATTCGCAACTTCTGTATTATTGCGCACATCGATCACGGCAAGTCCACCGTGGCCGACCGCATCCTGCAGCTGAGCGGCATCGTGCCTGAGCGTGAGATGCGCGACCGCTTCCTTGACCGTATGGATATCGAGCAGGAGCGCGGCATCACCATCAAATCCCAGGCCGTACGCGTGCCGTGGACCTTCGATGGCACCGAATACACGCTCGGCATGATTGACACCCCCGGTCACGTGGACTTCACCTACGAGGTGTCCCGTGCGTTGGCCGCGTGCGAGGGTGCGGTGCTGCTCGTCGATGCGACCCAGGGCATCGAGGCGCAGACCCTGTCCAACCTGTACATGGCCATCGACCATGATTTGGCCATCATCCCCGTGCTCAACAAAATCGATTTGCCGTCCGCCGAACCGGACAAGCACGCCGAGGAAATCGCCGGCCTGATCGGTTGCGAGCCAAGCGACGTGCTGCGCGTCTCCGGCAAGACAGGCGAAGGCGTGGCCGATTTACTTGACCAGATCGTCATGGATGTGCCTGCTCCGCACGGCGATCCCGAAGCGCCCGCCCGCGCGCTTATCTTTGATTCCGTCTACGACTCCTACCGTGGCATCGTCACCTATATTCGTATGGAAGACGGCGAACTGCACGACCGTGAAAAAGTGCACATGATGGGCATCGGCATGACCCACGATCCGATCGAAATCGGCGTGATCAGCCCCGACATGACCCGTACCAAGGCACTTGGCGCCGGCGAAGTCGGCTACATCATTACTGGCGCAAAGGATGTGAGCCAGTCCAAGGTGGGCGACACCCTGACCTCGGCCGTCCGACCGGCTACTGAGCCGCTGCCCGGCTACCGCGACCCCAAGCCGATGGTCTATGCCGGCTTGTTCCCGATCGACAACGCCCAGTTCCCCGAACTGCGCGACGCGCTCGACAAGCTCAAGCTCAACGATGCCGCCCTGATCTACACGCCGGAAACCTCCGTGGCTCTGGGTTTCGGCTTCCGCTGCGGCTTCCTGGGTCTGTTGCACATGGAAATCGTCAACGAACGACTGTCACGCGAATTCGGCCTTGATTTGATTCAAACCGCCCCGAACGTCACCTACGACGTGACCGCCGAGGATGGCAGCGAACACCACGTGACTAACCCGAGCGAGTTCCCGGACGGCAAGATCAAGAAGATCGTCGAGCCGATGGTCGCCGCCGACATCATCACGCCGAAGGAATTCATTGGCGCGGTGATGGATCTGTGCCAGGACCACCGCGGCATTATGGGCACGATGGAGTACATTTCCACCGAGCGCGTGGAAATGCATTACCGCATTCCGCTGGCCGAAATCGTGTTCGATTTCTTCGATCAGCTGAAGTCCCGTACCAAAGGCTACGCCTCCCTTGATTACCATGAGGACGGCGAGCAGTCCGCCGACCTGGTCAAGGTGGACATTCTCATCCAGGGTGAGAAGGTGGACGCATTCAGCGCCATCGTGCACCGCGACAAGGCCTACAGCTACGGCGTGATGATGACCAAGAAGCTGCGTGGCCTGATTCCGCGTCAGCAGTTCGAGATTCCAATTCAGGCCGCAATCGGTTCGCGCATCATCGCCCGCGAGAACATTCGCGCCCTGCGCAAGGACGTGCTCGCCAAGTGCTACGGCGGTGATATCACCCGTAAGCGCAAGCTGCTCGAAAAGCAGAAGGCCGGTAAGAAGCGCATGAAGATGCTCGGTCATGTGGAGGTGCCGCAGGAGGCGTTCATCGCAGCCCTGTCCACCGGCGAGGACTCCAACGACCGCGATACCAAAGACAAGATCCGCGCCGCTCAGAAGACCGAGGGCTAGTGTTCGAGGTCTACATCCACGTCCCGTTCTGCTTGCGGCGCTGCGGTTACTGCGACTTCAACACCTACACGGCTACGGATCTTGGTGCGGGGGCCTCGCGCGGCAACTATGCCAATATGGTCATTCGGGAAATGAAATTGACCAAGCAGTGGCAGCTCGATCACGGCATCGCGGAGCCGCCGGTTTCTACCGTATTCTTCGGGGGTGGTACACCCACGATTCTTGCCGCTCGTGACTTGGTAGCCATGCTGGATGCTATCCGCAAGACTTGGGGTATCGCGTCCAACGCGGAAATCACTACCGAAGCCAATCCGGACACCGTCAACGAGTATTACATCAATGAGCTCGCAGCCGGCGGCTTCACCCGTGTTTCCTTCGGTATGCAGTCCGCCGTACCACATGTGCTCAAGACTCTCGACCGCACACATACGCCGGCCAATGTGGCCGCAGGCGTCAATGCGGCGAACAAGGCTGGGCTGCGCTCAAGCGTGGATTTGATTTACGGCGCTCCGGGGGAGAGCCTTGACGATTGGCGTACCTCGGTTACGACCGCCATCGATCTTGGCGTGAACCACATCTCCGCCTACGCACTGACCGTGGAGCCGACCACGAAAATGGGCCGTCAGATTGCCGCCGGCACGTTGCCCAAACCCAATGACGATGACGAGGCCGCTAAATACGAGATCGCTGACGACCTGTTCGCCGCCGCCGGCCTCGAATGGTATGAGGTCTCCAACTGGGCCCGCCCCGGATACGAAAGCCAGCACAACCTAGGCTACTGGCGCAATGTCGACTGGGCTGGCGTAGGGCCGGGTGCTCATTCTCATTACAGCAATGTGACTGAGATTGACCGCCCCCAGTCAGCTTTGCTGACAGCCCCCGCCAGCGGGGGCACAACCGAGGCCATCGCCCCCGCTGGCGGGGGCTGTCCGGCGGAGGCCGGACTGGGGGTGGTTCCCGTCTCCCACGGCCTGCGCAGCTGGGATATTGCGCACCCGCGACTGTGGGGAACTGCCATCAACGAGCATCGCATACCGTGGGCCGATAGCGAGGCAATCACTGCGGAGGAGAACCTCGAAGAGCTCATCATGCTTGGCCTGCGTTTGCGCGAAGGCCTTGACCTCGGCCGCATCAATCAGGCCATCGCAGCCAACGAGAACACTTCATGGCAGACCATTGCCGTCGATTCGCTTCGACCGATGGTTGACGAAGGTCTGATCACCATATCCGGCAATCGTGTCATCCCCACCCGCCGAGGGCGCCTGCTCAATGATTCGGTTATCGAACGGTTCTTCGGCCTTGCCGGCATCTGACCGGCTCGTCCTCGATTGCAGTGGAATCAGGGGAGAATCACGGATGCCACTGCCAACGCCATGGCTTGCCTCTGATTACAGTGGCATCAATTGTCGGATGTCTTTTTCATAGCGGGAGATTTCTTGCTTACCGACTCATAGGGCGGAGTCGGCGTAACGAAATGAAGATGCCGGTTGGAGAAATTCACAATCACTAAGAAATAGAAAAGTATATATGGACGCCGTTGTCCGGTTATCGTTCAGTTATTGCGATATTCAATTATCGAATTGGCGAATTGACGCCGGGGGATTGACGTTCATTAATAACGTGCAATCTCATATGGAACGCTGTGCTGAAGTGATTCAGCGAGCGTCCTTGTCGTCACCCTTCATGAGGTCAACGAACACTTTGGAGCTGGCGCGACCGTACTGGCTCATGGAGCTCAGACCGTACATAGCGAAACCGCGAATCATGGAATCCTTGAAGGACATGGCTGTTTCCTTTCATTGGTCAAAGCCTTGCAGCTTTGATTTATTTCTTTGGCTTCTTTCTGAAACCGGTTTCAGAATAACGCATATCAATGACGAATACAAGAGATACGGCCAACCTTCGGTGTTTCTCACTGGTTCCGCGCATGCTACGGAGTCAGCACCCGTTATATTGCGTGTACATTTGTATGAGAAGCGTAACGACTGAGACGAGTCGGCGAACAATGGGGGCTCGAAAACAATGGCGAGAAGTACGGGACGCACCCGTCCGGTAATCAAAGACGTGGCCAAGCTGGCTGGAGTTTCAGCTCCCACGGTGTCTCGTTATCTCAATGGCACGGTCAATGTGACCGAGGACAGGCGTGCGCGCATCGCCAAAGCCATCAAGGAACTGGGCTATGAACCCAGCATCGTGGCCCGTGCCTTGTCGAACCGGGAAATGGATTCGGTAGTGGTATTCGCTGCCAATCCCGCCGCCTTTTCCACCTCCGAAACGAATCATGGCGTTGAGGCCGCCGCCCGCAAACGTCGATTCCTGCTCAACATCGTGTCCCTGGATGAATCCGACATGGAATCCGTCGAGGCACGTGTGCGCATGGGTCTGTCGATCAGACCGGCTGGAGTGGTTGTTTACGAATACGATCAGGCCGGTATCGCGGCACTTGACTATATTCCCAAGGATATGCCGAAGGTCGTGGTCGGTGGCAGTTTCGGCGACGGCGACTACCAGATCATCAACGCCGAACGAGATGGTGGTCGTTGGATGACCATGCACCTGTTGGATCTCGGCCACAAAACCGTCTTCTACGTTGGACGGGTGCAAGGAGCTACTGACAACACCCGTGCCAATGGGTGGAAAGATGCGTTGGAGGAGCGGGGGATTGAGGCTCCCGAACCCATTGTTGTATCCGACGGCAATCTGGAGAAAGCCGTCAAGGCGGGGCATGAACTCGGCCGTCGTGGCGAGGCGACCGCGATTTTTGCCGACAGTGACGAAACCGCGATCGCTGTGATTCGTGGTTTGCGAGAGACCGGTCGACGTGTGCCGGATGATGTCAGCGTGGTCGGATTCGACGATCGTAATTTCGGTGCCCTATGGGAACCCTCTCTGACCAGCTATACCCAGAATTTCTTGGACATGGGGGAGCGGTCATTCCGCATGCTGTTTGAGCAGATTCAGGCCAAGCGTACGGGTGCCGACATGCCACCTTCCCAGATTGAAGTAGTGCAGGGGCAGCCTTGCCTACGCGCTTCCGAACGAGAGATCTGAAGGGTCTGGGGTTTTTCCCGATTACTACTTGCTCTGCGCTGCAGAATTGCGGTCAGTCGTCGCGGACCGAAGCCGTTGCCATTGCCGTTCCGCTTGGTGTTTTGCTCATCAGGGTGTGGCGCTCCCAGTACAAAGAAGCGCCGGCAGCCGGCCTGCCATAGAGGCTCCGCTGCCGCCGCTGCGCCTCGCGCGCATATAGTATCCATGGAGTTGATGTTGACAAACGATTCGCGATTACCGATGACCAATACCGGCTTGCCTGAACCATGATGTAGCACCTGTTCCTCGTGACCGGCCTGCACATGATGATGCAGTATGACGGCGATCACCTCCGTCGGTTTGCTCGACATTCATTGAGCGAACTGTTGATTGCTGTTCACAATACGGACGTTTCTGTGTCGAATTTTTTGTGGTCTAGTAGACATTGCGAGCTAAAACGCCCGAAACACCCCATAATTGGCTATAACAGATTGCTTGAGAATCACTATTGACTTTTATGGCGACTCGGTATATGGACACGCGAAACGTAAATGACATGACGCAACGGTACTGTGTCAACAGCAATGAACGAAGAGGCACGATTCCCTTACGTGCCCACAAGCAATTGAGGTGATTTCGGTGACATTCAAAGCCCCGCTCGATCTCACGGTCCACGCTCCGGACGGTATGTATGACTCCTCCAATGAGCATGACGCCTGTGGTGTGGGTATGGTCACCACTTTGAACAAGCGCCCCGAGCGCAAGATCGTCACCGACGCCATCGAGGTGCTGGTCAACCTCGATCACCGTGGTGCCGTCGGCGCCGAGGAGAACACCGGTGATGGCGCAGGCATCCTGATGAGCATGCCGGATGAGTTCATGCGTGCCACTGTGCCCGCCGAACTGCCGGAAGCCGGTCACTATGCCGCAGGCATCGCTTTCCTTGACCGCGATATCGAAACCTCCGGTCAGCAGGAACAGGCCATCGCCAAAATCGTGCGCGAGGAAGGCCTTGAAGTTCTCGCCTGGCGAGTAGTGCCCACCAACCCGGACGGCCTTGGCCTGCAGGCCCTTGCCGCCATGCCGGGATTCAAGACTCTCGTGGTCGCCTCTGCGGACGGTGCTCTGGCCGGCGTGGACTTGGATCGCAAGACCTTCCGCATCCGCAAGCGCGTCGAGCATGAGGTAGGCGTCTACTTCGCTTCCCTGTCCGCCCGTACCATTACGTACAAGGGCATGCTCACCACCATGCAGCTCACTCACTTCTTCGAGGATCTGAACGACGAGCGCATGAAGGCCACCATCGCCATCGTCCACTCCCGCTTCTCCACCAACACGTTCCCGAGCTGGCCGCTGGCTCAGCCGTTCCGCCTGCTGGCCCACAACGGTGAGATCAACACTATCCAGGGCAACCGCAACTGGCTCTCCGCCCGTGAAGGTCGCCTGAGCAGCGAATTGCTCGGCGAGTTCGAGCCGCTGCTGCCCATCACCACCCCGGGCTACTCCGATTCCGGCACCTTCGACGAGTGTCTCGAACTGCTGCATCTCGCCGGCCGTTCCCTGCCGCACGCCATCTGCATGATGCTGCCGCCGGCGTGGGAGAAGAACCCCGACCTCGACCCGGACGTGCGCGCCTTCTACGAGTACAACAATACGCTGATTGAGCCTTGGGACGGCCCGGCCGACATCGTCTTCACCGACGGCACTCAGGTGGGTGCACTGCTTGACCGTAACGGCTTCCGCCCCGGCCGCTGGCAGCTCACCGACGACGGCTACATCGTGCTGGCCTCTGAGGCCGGCGTGATTCCGGAAATCGAGCAGGAACACATCGTGTCCAAGGGCCGTCTTGAGCCCGGTAAGATGTTCCTAGTCGACACCGCCGAAGGCCGCATCATTCCCGATGAGGAGATCAAGAAGACCCTCGCCTCCCAGCACCCGTACCGCAAGTGGGTGGAAGGCAACTCGGTCGAGATGAGCGACCTGCCCCGCCGCGAGCACGTGAGCCACTCCGGACAGTCCGTCCAGCGCCGTCAGCGCGCCTTCGGCTACACCGAAGAGGATCTGAAGCTGCTGCTCACCCCGATGGCCAACACCGGTAAGGAACCGCTCGGCTCCATGGGTAACGACACCCCGATGCCGGCCTTGTCCAGCCGCAGCCGCATGCTGTTCGACTACTTCACCCAGAAGTTCGCGCAGGTCACCAACCCGCCGCTGGATTGGGAGCGTGAGGAAATCGTCACCTCGCTTGAATCCGCCATCGGCCCTGAACCGAACCTGCTGTCCGATTCCGAACTGCACGCCAAGAAGATTCTGATTCCGCTGCCCGTGGTCAACTCTGATGAGATGGCCCAGCTCAAGCGACTTGACAAGGCCCGTATCCTCGGCGGCTACTACCGTCCGTACGTGGTCAAGGGCCTGTACCAGGTCGCCGGCGGGGGCAAGGCCCTCCAGGAGCGTCTTGACGAGATCTTCGCCGAAATCGACGAGGCCATTGATAACGGCAAGAACTTCATCGTCCTGTCCGATCGTGAATCCAACCACACCTGGGGCCCGATTCCGTCCCTGCTGCTGACCTCCGCCGTGCAGCACCACCTGTTGCGCCGCCACACCCGTACGCAGATCTCTATGGCCGTCGAGGCCGGCGACGTGCGCGAGATTCACCATGTCGCGCTGCTCATCGCCTACGGTGCCGCCTGCGTGAACCCGTACCTGGCATTCGAATCCGTGGAAGACCTGGCCCGCAACGGCTACCTCAAGGTCGACGCGGACACCGCCGTCAAGAACCTCACCAAGGCCCTGTCCACCGGCGTGCTCAAGATCATGTCCAAGATGGGCGTCTCCACCATCATGAGCTACCGTGGCGCACAGCTGTTCGAAGCCGTGGGCCTGAGCAAGGAAGTCATCGACGAATACTTCACCGGCACCACCTCCCGTGTGGGTGGCGTGGGCCTTGACGAGATCGCCGAAGAAGTGGCCATTCGTCACCGCGTGGCCTACCCGAACCAGTGGAGCGCATCCCCGCACCGCAACCTGCGCACTGGCGGCGACTACAAGTGGCGTCGTACCGGCGAGGACCACCTGAACGATCCCGAGGCCATCTTCCTGCTCCAGCAGTCGACCCACCGTGGCGACTACCAGATGTTCAAGAAGTATTCGCACCACATCAACGACACGTCGAACCGACTCATGACCCTGCGTGGCCTGATGAAGTTCAACAACAACCGCAAGCCCATCGACATCTCCGAAGTCGAGCCGGCCACCGAAATCGTCAAGCGCTTCTCCACCGGTGCCATGAGCTACGGTTCCATCTCGCAGGAAGCCCACGAGACGCTCGCCATCGCCATGAACTCGATTGGCGCACGCTCCAACTCCGGCGAGGGCGGCGAATCCGACGACCGTATCAACGATCCGCAGCGTTACAGCCGCATCAAGCAGATCGCATCCGCACGTTTCGGCGTCACCTCTGATTACCTGGTACACGCCACCGATTTGCAGATCAAGCTCGCCCAGGGCGCCAAGCCTGGTGAGGGCGGCCACCTACCCGGAGCCAAGGTTCCGCCGTGGATTGCCAAGGTTCGCCACGCCACCCCGGGCGTGGAACTCATCTCCCCGCCGCCGCACCACGACATCTACTCCATCGAGGATCTGAAGCAGCTGATCAACGATGCGAAGATGGCCAACCCGAAGGCACGTATCCACGTCAAGCTCGTTTCCGAGTTCGGCGTCGGCACCATCGCCGCAGGTGTGGCCAAGTGCCATGCCGACGTGGTGCTTATCTCCGGCTATGACGGCGGTACGGGTGCAGCCCCGCTCAACGCCATCAAGCACGCCGGCACCCCGTGGGAGATCGGCCTGTCCGAAACCCAGCAGACGCTGATCCTGAACGGCCTGCGCTCCCGCATCGTCGTCCAGTGCGATGGCGAGCTCAAGACCGGTCGTGACGTGGTCATCGCCGCCCTGCTTGGTGCCGAGGAATTCGGCTTCGCTACCGCAGCCCTGATCGTGGAAGGCTGCGTCATGATGCGCGCCTGCCAGAAGAACACCTGCCCGCAGGGCATTGCCACCCAGGATCCTGAGCTGCGCGCTCGTTTCCGTGGCAAGCCTGAGCATGTGGTCAACTTCTTCATGTTCATCGCTGAGGAAGTGCGCGAGATTCTCGCCCAGCTCGGCTTCAGGACTCTTGAGGAGGCCATCGGCCACGTTGAATGCCTCGATCAGAACGAAGCCATCAAGCGTTGGAAGTCTGACGGCATCGATCTGAGCAACGTGCTGAAGCAGGCAGGTCCGGTTCCGGGCACCATCCTGCACCAGACCATCGAGCAGAATCACGAGCTCGAGAAGGCTCTCGACAATGAGCTCATCAAGCTCGCCGAGCCGGCGCTTGAGCGCAAGGAGCCCGTGCGCATCGAAATGCCGATTCGCAACGTCAACCGTACTGTCGGCACCATGGTCGGCTACGAGATCACCCGCCGCTACGGCGAGGAAGGTCTGCCGGACGACACCATCGACATGACCCTGCACGGTTCCGGAGGCCAGTCCATCGGTGCCTTCATTCCGCGTGGCGAGACCTTGCGCATCTACGGCGAAGTCAACGACTACGCCGGCAAGGGCCTGTCCGGCGGTCGCATGATCGTGCGTTCCGAGGAAGGCGTCACCTTCGACAAGCACGAGAACGTCATCGCCGGCAACGTCACCGGTTTCGGTGCCACCTCCGGCCAGATGTTCGTGGCAGGTCGTGCAGGCGAACGCTTCGCCGTGCGTAACTCCGGTGCCACATTCGTGGTGGAAGGCGTGGGCGACCACGGCTGCGAATACATGACTGGCGGCACTGTAGTAGTGCTCGGCCCAACCGGCCGCAACTTCGGCGCAGGCTTCTCCGGTGGCAACACCTACGTGCTTGACCTCGACATGAAGAAGGTCAACCCGGGCGCCATCAAATCCGGCAGCCTCCTGTTCAAATCGCTGAACGCCGAAACCGCCAAGCTGGTACACGATCTCGTCAAGCAGCACGCAGAAGAGACCGGCTCCCAGTTCGCAGCAGCCCTGCTTGAGGACTGGAATGAAACGGTCAAGCGCTTCACTCATGTGGTGCCGAAGCAGTACTTGGCCATGACCAAGGCTATGGAAGAAGCCAAGGCCAACAACATCGATTTCAATTCGCCCGGAGCCTGGGAAGAGGTTTACGAGCACGTCACGGAAGGAGTGCGCTGACATGGGCGACCCAAGAGGATTCCTGAAAGTCCGTACCCGCCGCGAGCTGGCTGAACGCCCCATCGAGGAACGTATCAAGGACTGGTTCGACGTGCACGCCGAATCCGGTCTGCAGCCGTGGACTCGCGAACAGGCCGCACGTTGCATGGATTGCGGCACCCCGTTCTGTATGACCGGCTGCCCGCTCGGCAATGTGATTCCTGAATGGAATGATCTGGTCCGCCAGGGCAAGTGGGAGGACGCTTACAACCGTCTTTCTCAGACCTCCAACTTCCCGGAGTTCACCGGCCGTATCTGCCCGGCACTGTGTGAGCAGGCTTGCGTGCTTGGCATTCACCAGCCGCCGACCATGATTAAGAATGATGAGGTCACCATCATCGATCAGGCATGGGGGCTCGGCTATGTCAAGCCTCTACCGCCGCAGCGCCTGACCGATCAGACCGTGGCCGTAGTCGGCTCCGGCCCTGCGGGTCTTGCTGTGGCACAGCAGCTGACCCGCGCCGGCCACACCGTGGTTGTCTACGAAAAGGATGATGCTCTCGGTGGCCTGATGCGTTACGGCATTCCGAACTTTAAGCTCGAAAAGGGTCTGATTGACCGCCGTATCGAGCAGATGGAAGCCGAAGGCACCCGCTTCCGCACCAATGTGGAAATCGGCCAGGACATCTCTTGGGATGAGCTGCGCGATCGTTACGATGCTGTGGTTGTGGCTATTGGCTCCCGCGTGCCTCGCGATATGAAGATTCCGGGCCGCGAGCTCGATGGCATCCACTTTGCTCTCGACTTCCTGCCAGATGCTACTCGCCGCGTCTTCGGCGTCAAGCCCGTCAACGACATCACCGCAAAGGACAAGCATGTGGTGGTCATCGGCGGTGGCGACACAGGCTCCGACTGCCTTGGTACTTCCATCCGTCAGGGTGCCAAGTCCGTCACCGTGCTGCAGATCATGCCGAAGGAACCGACCTCCCGTCCGGATAATCAGCCGTGGCCTACCTTCGCTCGTCTCTACCAGAAGACCACGTCGATGGCCGAAGGCGGCGAATATCTGTACAACACCGATTCCGTGAACTTCGTCGGTTCTGAAGAGGAACAGTCCAAGGTCACCATTGAGGACTCCGCTACTGCGGAAGGCTTCGTGGCTGATGAGCGTGGCCATGTGACCGGCTTGAAGATTGTGAACGTGGCTCCCGGCGAGAACGGACCGTTCACCCGCCAGCCCGGCACCGAGCGCGTGATTCCGGCCGATCTGGTGCTTATCTCTGTGGGCTTCCTGCACCCGGATACCACCACGCTGGTCGACCAGCTGCCGGTCGAGCTCGACAAGCGCGGCAACATCGCCCGCAACGATAACTTCGCCACTTCTCAGGATGGCGTGTTCGTTTGCGGTGATGCCGGCCGTGGCCAGAGCCTCGTGGTCTGGGCCATTGCGGAAGGCCGCTCCTGCGCCTCCGCTGTGGACGAGTACCTCATCAAGGAAAAGAGCGAGCTGCCGGCCCCCATCAAGGCCAGCCAGCGCCCTATGATGCTGCCTCGCTGAATACTTTCCTAACAAAAGTATGAAAATCCCCTCTTTGGAGGGGATTTTCGCGTTTCTGGGATTCAATATTGCCTTAATTCTTAAGTAATGTCTATATTTCGAGAATATTGCATACATGGTTAATATGAAGCTCCTATGGTGGCTTTCGTCGCTACAACGCGATAACAACACTGTGGGAGAGAATTATGAAAACACGCCACATCACCTCATTGGTTGCGGCCGGAGCGGCTATCGTCATGCTGCTCAGCGGTTGCGGATCGACTGGTTCATTCAGCAATGCCAGCAGCACGTCAGGCTCCAATATCATTTCCGTCTACGGCAGCGAACCGGCACACCCGCTGTTCCCAGGCGCTGTGACCGAGGCAGGCGGCGGCAAGGTCGTCGATCAGCTGTTTGCAGGCTTGGTTACTTATGATGTCAAGGGCGGCATTCACAACGAGGTGGCTGAGAGCATCACCTCCAGCGACAATGCCACGCATTATGTCATCAAGATTAAGAAGGGATGGAAGTTCACCGACGGCACGCCGGTCACCGCTCATTCATTCGTTGATGCCTGGAACTACACCGCCAACAGTGCCAACAAGCAGGGTAGCGCCAGCTTCTTCAGCACCATTCAGGGTTATGACGATTTGCAGAAGTCGGATGTTGACCCGAGCGCAACGCTCTCCGGTCTGAAGGTTGTGGACGATTACACCATCGATGTGAAGCTCAACCAGCCTGATTCCGCATTCCCGGTCAAGTCCGGCAGCCACGCGTACATGCCGCTTCCGGAATCCGCGTTCAAGGATCCGAAGAAGTTCGGTGAGAACCCTGTTGGCAACGGCCCGTACAAGTTTGTTTCCTGGAGCCATAACCGCAGCATCAAGATGGTCAAGAACCCTGACTACAAGGGCAATCGCGTGGCCAAGAATGATGGCCTTGACTTCATGATTTACACATCTCCGGACTCCGCCTACGCTGATTTGCGCGGCGGCAACCTGGACTTCACTCACGCCATCCCATCCACCGCACTGAAGACCTTCCAGTCCGATAAGTCAATCAAGGCTTACAATCAGCCCGGTGGCAACACCCTCACCTTCACCATTCCGGAATGGCTTGACCACTTTGGCCAGAATGAGGAAGGCAATCTGCGTCGTCAGGCCATTTCCATGTCCATCGATCGCAAAACCATCGCCGAGAAGATCTTCAACAACACGTCCACGCCGGCCGTTGACTTCATTGCAGCGCCAATCAGCGCCTACTCCAAGAACCTTAAGGGCAATGAAGTGCTGAAGTACAACCCGAAGAAGGCTAAGGAACTGTGGGCCAAAGCCAACGCCATCTCCCCGTGGAGCGGTGAGTTCGGCATTGCATACAATGCTGATGGCACTGCGAAGAACTGGGTTGAGGCAATCTGCAACTACATCAAGAACACGCTGGATATCGATGCCAAGAGCATCCCGATGTCCACTTCCGACGAATTCCTGTCCAATGTGGATTCGGGCAAGATGACCTCCGCATACCGCAGTGGTTGGGGCCCTGATTATCCATCCGCGGACAACTATCTGGTACAGCTGTACGATTCCAGTTCGGCCGACGGCAAGGGCGGCAACAGCGGCAACTACAAGAACCCCGAGTTCGATGCCATGATGGACAAGGCTCTTTCCGCCCCGTCCACCGAGGAAGCCGACAAGTATTATCAGCAAGGTGAGGAGATTCTGCTGCAGGACCTTCCGGCTATCCCGTTGTGGAACCAGAATGCCACCGCAGCCAGCACCTCCGCGGTCTCCGGCGTTGAATTCGATTACGGTGGCGGCCCAGTGTTCACCGCACTGACCAAGAAGTAGTAAGTAATAAACAGACAGCGCTAGCCCCCCGCTGGCGGGGGCTGTCGGCAAAGCCGACTGGGGTGGTCTCAAAACAGCAGACCACCCCTAATCTTGTTATATGGGCGCGCTCCCGTAAGCGGGAGCAATCGAGAACATACAGGAGCACTTTAACTATGGAATTCACCGTATCCGGCACTACCGTGCGATTCGATGAACGAACGATGCAGTTCGCTTTTACGCGCGACGGTGCCGAATGGAATACCTGCGCTGATTTCAAGCCGACCCTGCAATGCACGCAAGGCACCTTCGCGTTCGCCGATGCCACTTCCATCACCCACGAACAACGCGAAACCGGCACGGGAACCGGCATTCGCAGCATCTTCACCGGCTTTGGGCACAGCGCATACTCCTTTGAAACCTATGTATGGGTGGAGCGCGCCTCCGGCGATGTGCTCTTCGAATGGATTCCGCTCAATGAGCAAGGGCTGACCGTCACCGGTGTGACGTGGCCTGCGGCAATCGCCTTCGACCGTGACGACTCCCACGACGTGACGCTTATTACCCACGAACAGGGCGTGATGATTCCCAACACATGGCCTACCGCCGTGAGCACCAAAGATATCACCTTCGACGGCCGCTTCGAAACGGCTGGCGGTTACATGCCGTGGTTCGCGCAGCTTCGCGCAGACGGACACGGGTATATCGCCATCTGCGAAACTCCATGGAATGCCGGTTACGGCATCGACCATCCCAGCAATGGCCCGTACACCCATATCAATACTTGGTTTGAGCCAAGCCTCGGCACAATGAATTATCGCCGCGTGGTACGCTACCAGTTCCTCGACCACGCCGACCACACGGCGGTATGCAAATCCTACCGCTCGTATGTCAATGAACGCGGCCGCCTGCGTACGCTCGCCGAAAAGGCGGCGCGCAATCCCTCCGTGCGCGACCTGATTGGTCGTTCATGGGTGCACGTCGGCATCAAAACCAAAGTGCAGCCCGACTCGTTCTACTATGACAAGGACCACCCCGAAAAGAACGATTCATTGGTCACCTTTGCGCAGCGCGAAAAGCAAATGCGAACATTGCACAGCATGGGTGCAGGCCGACTGTACATGCACTTGGATGGTTGGGCACAGCCCGGATACGACAACGCACACCCCGACTATTTGCCGGCTTGTCAGGAGGCAGGCGGCTGGGAAGGCATGAAGTCGCTGGTCGACGCCTGCCATGAGCAAGGCGATATTTTCGGCACGCATGACCAGTACCGCGATTACTACTTCACCGCGCAAACCTTTGATGCCAACAATGCGATTCGGCTGGCAGACGGTACGATGCCCGAACACGCACGCTGGGCGGGCGGCCACCAGACCTACCTGTGCGCCGAGCTCGCACCGGACTACGTACGCCGCAATTTCACCCAGATTGCCGCGCATGGCATCAAGCTCGACTGTGCATACTTGGATGTTTTCACCTGCAACGAAGGCGACGAATGCTCGAACCCCGAACACCGCATGACCCGCCGCGAATGCTTTGACCGCCGCACCGAATGCTTCGAATATCTGCTCTCGCACGGCATCCTCTCCTCGTCCGAAGAGGTATCGGACTGGGCAGTGCCAAGCCTGATATTCTGCCATTACGCGCCATACGACTTCCAGATGCGCTCACCCAACGAGCCGCGCCAAGGTGTGCCGGTGCCGCTGTATAACCTCGTCTACCATGATTGCGTTATCGAACCATGGATGATGGAGCGTGTGGTGAACGGCGACGATTACATGCTGTACGCCTTGCTCAACGGCGGAGCTCCATACCTGATTCGCGATGCCGCATACATCGGCGTTGACGGCGACATGGACGACGAACAGCGCGCTCGCACGGAAAACGACATCGAACGCTGCCATACGGTCGCTGCATTCCATGAGCGGGTCGGCATGCAGGAACTGGTTCGTCACGAGTTCGTGGATGATGATCCGCTGGTGCAGCGTTCGGTATTCGCGGACGGCACTGCGGTCACTTGCGACTTCCATACGCAAACCTATCGCATCACCGATTGACCGCATCACTGACTGAAAAAACAATGACACCCAGTGGGTTCCGATGGACTGGTGGCAAATTGCCGCCGATAAGCGGGTAATATAGCCAACAGTGTCACCGTCGAAACAGGAGTAGTGAAATGCCGAATCGTGCAGAACGCCGTGCCCAAGCCAAAGCAGGCCGCAGGGGAGTGCCGTCGCAGTATGACCAGACCCGTGGCCGTGGCCGTTCGGGAATGATTGACGAATATCAGCTGCAGCAGAAGTCCCAGCGTCTGCAGGACGGCACCGACGGCACCGAATGGAAGCCCAGCGGCGGTACGATTGCGGACACCGAAACCCTGCTGACCACTAACCCGAACTACACGAATCCGAAGATGTTCAAGGCACCGCATTCGCTGCGTCAGTGGTTCCGCGTGGGCAGCTGGACGCTGATCGCCATCGCGATTATCGCGTTCTTCGTGGTTATGTGGCTGCCAAGCCATCCGATGTGGCTGATCATCACCGTTTCCGCGGTGTTCATTGTGGGTGTGCTGAGCCTGTTCTTTACGGCTGGCGATTCCAAGCATAATCCGAATTTGGATCAGAACGGCACGGCCGTCTGATCTTTTGCCTGGTAAATCCGGCTTGAGAAGCAAAACGCACGACGGAAGTTGTGCGTTTTCTTGTATGCGGTGCCCTAAAGTAAGAAGTGCTTGAGTTTCTTTCTGACGCACGAAGGAGAGGCAGTCCGATGAAAGTTGATATTCTAACCCGCGAATACCCGCCGCATGTGTATGGCGGTGCCGGCGTACACGCCGAGGAGCTGTCCAAGGTTTTGGCCGAGCGCATTGACGTGACCGTGCGTGCGTTTGATGGCAAGCGCACCGAGGCTGATATCCCCGCGATTCCCAATGCCGCTAATGCCAAGGGCAATCTGAAGGTTGTCGGATACGATACGCCGTCCGAGCTTGCCGATGCCAATCCGGCATTGAAGACCTTCGGCGTGGATCTGCAGATTGCCAACGACGTTGACGCCGATATCATCCACGCACACACATGGTACGCCTGCCTGGCCGGCTACCTGGCCAAGATGCTGCACGGTACGCCGCTGGTCATCACCGCCCACTCCTTGGAACCGTTCCGCCCATGGAAGCGCGAACAGCTCGGCGGCGGTTACAACCTGAGCTCCTGGGGCGAAAAGGAAGCCTACGAGAACGCCGACCGTGTAATCGCCGTGTCCGGCGGTATGCGCAAGGATATTCTGACTGCTTACCCGAACCTCGATCCGAACAAGGTGGTTGTGGTGTACAACGGCATCACCATGGCCGACTTCGCTACCCCGGCACCAGACGATCCGGGTTGGAAGGTGTTCGAGCGTTACCACATCGACCGCTCGAAGCCCACCCTGCTGTTCGTAGGCCGCATCACCCGTCAGAAGGGTCTGCCATACCTGCTCAAGGCCCTACATCTGATTTCCAAGGACATTCAGGTGGTGCTGTGCGCGGGAGCGCCCGACACCCCGGAAATCGCCGAAGAGGTCAAGACTGCGTTCGCCAAGCTGGATGAGGAGCGCGGCAACATCGTCTGGATTGAAGAAATGCTGCCGAAGCCTGAGCTGAATGCTTTGGAACACGGCTGTGATGCTTTCATCTGCCCGAGTATCTATGAGCCGCTCGGCATCGTGAACCTTGAGGCCATGGCCTGCGGTCTGCCGGTCGTCGCATCCGCCACCGGCGGTATTCCGGAGGTTGTGGTCGACGGTGAAACCGGCTATCTGGTTCCGATTGACCAGTTGCACGACGGCACCGGCACTCCCACCGATCCGGACAAGTTTGTACACGATATGGCCGCCGCTATCGACAAGATCATGGCTGACCCCGAACTCGCCAAGAAGATGGGCCAGGCCGGCTACGAACGCGCCCGCGACGTGTTCAGCTGGGAGACCATCGCCGACAAGACCGTGGAAGTCTACCAGTCCGTGCTCGACGAGCAGAAGAAGTAAGTAGCGCTGCAACGAGTGCTCCCCTCAGTCCGGCGCAGGTGACTGAGGGGAGTTCTCAGACCGCGAATCATAGTTAGTATTTCACTCATGACAAACACCGTCCTCCAACTCGACAACGTCGAATTCCGGCGCAACCGTCGCGTCATCATCACCGACGTGAACCTCACCATCAACGCGGGGGAGCGTTGGGTGCTGTTCGGTCCGAACGGCATCGGCAAATCCACCGCGGTCGGCATGCTGGCTACCCGCACCTTCCCCTCAGAGGGCCGCGTATTCATCCTCGGCCATCAACTCGGCAAATACGACGTATTCAAACTGCGCACCCGCATCGGTCTCGCCTCTGCCGACCTGGGCCGGCAGTTCCCCGAGTTCGAGGACCCGCTGGACGCCGTGGTCACCGGCCTGTCCGCCGTGACCGGGCGCTGGCGCGACACCTACACGCAAGAGGAATACGCCCACGCCCGCCAGCTGCTGCGTGATTTCCACGTCTCCTATCTGGAAGGCAAGGAGATGTGGCGACTGTCCGAAGGCGAACGCACCCGCGTATTGATCGCCCGTGCGCTGATGGGAGATCCCGAGCTGCTCATCATGGATGAACCGACCACCGGCCTTGACCTGGGCGGCCGCGAGCAGGTGATGCGCACACTGAGCCGAATCGGCGAAGAGAACTCCGAGCGTGCCGTGGTGCTGGTCACCCATCGCTTGGAGGAGATTCCGGCTGGTTTCGACCACATCGCCATTATGGGACGCAAGCCGATTCCTGCTGAGGATGCCACCGAAGCGGGCGTGGACTCAATGGGTAATCCCGGTGCTGGCACCATCGTCTACACCGGTTCGTTGGAGAATGGCCTGACCGACGAACGCTTGTCGGAATTGTTCGGTATGCCCATCGAAGTCCAGCACACCCACGGCCGCTGGGCCGCCTACGCCGTGTGATGCTTGTAGGTTTTTTTAGGCGGGATTTTCTTCGCCCTCTCTGGAGGGGCTGTCAGCGTAAGCTGACTGGGGGAGGTCCAACCAGTCACGAAGGTAACCATGACAACCAATAGCAAACTCGTATTCATCGATATCGACGGCACCCTAGCCGACGAAAACCACGTCGTACCCGAATCTGCCAAAATCGCTTGCAAACAAGCCCAGGCCAACGGCCACAAGCTCTTCATCTGCACCGGGCGTTCCGTGCCAAAAATCGAACGCAGCATCCTCGACCTCGGTTTCGATGGCGTGGTTTCCGTGGCGGGCGCTCAGGCGAATATCGGAGACAGGCTGCTGTTCCAGCATCTCGTTCCTCCTGAAGCGGTCGATGCGGCGATGACGTATTTTGCCAAGCATCATATCGAGAGCTACCAATGGCAAGGTGCGGATGGCATGTACATCTCGGAAGGCTACCGTCAACATCTGGAATCGAAAGGCAAGACCTGGAATCGTGGTGAGTTTGCGCGGTTCTGGCATCTGCTGGACGAGGTCGAGGTTCCGGCCGGCTCCACGTTGGGACATACGATTCATGTGAGCAAGGGGTCATACTTCACCTCGCCGAATCCTGACGTGACTTTCGAGGAGACTCAACGTGATTTGAGCCCATGGTTCGAACTCGTGCACGGCTCATACGACAAGATCTCGCCGAATAACGGCGAACTGCTCATCAACGGCATCGACAAAGGTACCGCTGTGCGCGACGTGGCTTCTTTGCTGGGCTATGCCATTGCCGACACCATCACCATCGGCGACTCCGACAACGACACCGCCATGCTCAAAGCCGCCGGCACATCCGTAGCCATGGGCAACGCCATTCATGGCATCCAAGCCTTCTGCGACTTCACCACCACCGACATTCACGAGGACGGCCTGGCCAACGCCTTCAAAACGTTGGGACTGGTGTGAGGCTATGTCGTTTGCTCTCAGACGAAGGATCCTTTCGTGCTGTAGTATTGCGACGCGGCACAACGTATGCTGCGCCGAGCATAGAGAATTGTGAATTCAAAATGGTTTGTTCATCATGCGAAAATAGTGGTCATCTGTCCGTCGCGGTTGCGCAATTTACGGTGGCGGAGGAGCCGGAACGGAATCTGGAGATCATCGACGGATTCGCGCGTGATGCTGCGGTGGGCGATAGGGAAGCCGATCTCATTACTGCTGAGCTGAGTCGTGAGTGCCTTGATTCCGCGCGTTGAACATTGCCGGTGTTGCAGAATCGCCGTTTTGCCGATCCGCAGTTGTGTGACTGACCTCTGGATAACTTTACTAGCGCTGTTGATAAGGGTTCTATGATGGGAATCATGACCACTACTGTTGATAGCTCTGATTCAATGCCGGAACGTCTGCAAGAGGGGAGCGTGGCGCCCGATTTCACTCTGCCGGCGGTTATACCTGGGTTTACAGAGAGCGGATCAATCAACCTGTCTGACGTGCTCGATGCCGGCCGCAGGGTTGTACTGTACTTCTACCCGGCCGCGATGACGCCCGGATGCACCACTGAGGCTTGTGATTTTCGAGATAATCTTGCTCGGCTGGAATCGCAGAATGTTGTGGTGCTAGGTGTGTCCAAGGATTCGCTCGATAAGCTGCGCAAGTTTGCCGAGCGTGATCATCTCACGTTCCCGCTGCTGTCTGATCCCGACCTGACCGTGCACAAGCTGTACGGCGCATACGGCGAAAAGAAGCTCTACGGCAAGATGCACGTAGGTGTGATCCGCTCGACGCTCGTCATCAATCCCGATGGCTCCGTGGCGATTGCGCGCTACAACGTGCGTGCCAAAGGACATGTCGATTCGCTGTTAAAGGCACTGGAGAAGTTGGAGAAGCTGGAGAAGCTGGAGAAGCTGGAGAAGTAGCGCGTTCTCGTTGTTCGGACACAGTGGTTCGTGCATAGCAGTTTCGTGCGGCATGTGCCGTATGAACCACTGCCGTATGAACCACCGGTTGACTTCTCGGACTCACCGGTAAATAGTGAGACCATGGGCGCGCAGTACGTCTATGGCTAGCATGTAATTGAGCGATGTTGCGGTGGGATTGAGCATCAGTTCGCGGATGGCGGCGGATGCTGAGGACTCGCTTGTCTTCGAGGATTCTGCGGCCGGGAAGAGAGCGTCGGCGATTAGGGAGATGATACGGGAACGGGCATCGCCGGCATCGGCATTGTTGCTGCTGTTGCCAGCGTCGGTAGTGGCGGAGTTGCCAATAGTAGCGGAGCTGTTTTGTAGAGTCGTATCCAACGCTGTGACAAGCGGCTCCAGGTTGTTCTTTGTCGCCTCGGCAATGTCATCGAGCTGATCGAATAAGGCGAACAGCCATGCACGACTTTGCTCCTCATCGTTGCCGGTCGCAAGCCTTTCATCGGTGACGCGCACGAGTTCGTCAATCGGCACTGCTGGCGTCTTTGCCGGATCGCGATGCTCACGGTTGTCTTCGATATCGCCCATAAGATGCTGGATTTCGCACTCGTCCTGCAATACGGTGGTTTCGGCAAATGCGGTGGCGATGGCGTCCGCGTCGATGAACTTGCCACCTTCGGACTGGAAGCGCACGCGCTTGGGCTCACTGTAATAATGCGACATGCCGAATGTGATGTACTGAGGCATCTCATCCTGCAATTGCTTGACTGCATCCGCCACCTTGCGCATGTCAGCAAGCTGCTGATGCACCACGATAAAGGCCAACACTGCTTTGGCATCGGCGAGAGTGAGCGGTTGCCCGATGCCACCTCCATGATGGTGTTCGTGATGCGCGAACATGTTCTTCAGCGAATCAAACAATCCCATAATGTCCTCCTTCGGACCGGGCACAATCGGCTACATCTGCCGTTTACTGTAGTCCCGAATATGAGGGAATGGTTCGTGGAACGCCGAGAGAGAATATTGGCGTGCGTGTGCTGAGTTCTTTTGACTTAGATGATTGGAGGAATAACCGAGGAAATGAATAACCTCCCAGCGATTTTAAAAAGCACTTTTGCATGATTAGCGAGGCAAATCCTCTGGTGAATGGAGATTTTGGCTCACTGATGGGCGGTCAGTGAAGTGTTCTTACGGTTGAGTTGAGCTTTTGCTTCGCTGAGCAGTCTCAGTGGGGCAAATCTTCGGATGGGCCAAGGTATTGCTTTGCTGAGAGGCCGCTAAGCGGGGCTTTTCCTCTACTGGCTCTCTGGGTTGCGCCACTGGTGATGATTCAGCGGGGTGTTCCCTCAGGTTTGTCGAGGTTTCGCTTCGCTGAACAGATCTAGGCGGAACATTCCCTCTAGTCCGTCGAGGTTTTGCCCTGTTGAAGTAGTCCTGAGCGGAGCAAACCATCGATTAGGAAGAGGTTTTGATTCGCTGGTGAGTTCTGAGCGGGTCATTTCTTCGGGCTGATTGAGGTTTAGCTCCTGCTGAGCAGAGCTGGGCGAGGCGAATCTGTGGGCGAGTCGAGAATGTGCTTCGCTGGGCTGCACCTCATCGAAGCGTTTCTTCGAATTGGTCGAGAAAACGCTTTTGGATTCGCTGATTGTCAATGAATGACGAGTCAACACCACAGATATGCGCGGACGTGGGCTTATCGATGATGTGCTTGGGACGGAACTGTTGGCATAAGGCGCTCGCAGTGAGCGAACATTCCTAGTGTTGGGCCGTTACGCTTCGGCTGAGTTGGGAGGCGGCCTTCCAGAAGTAGATGGCCGAGGCGATGGACGTGGCCAGGCCGACGATGAGTAGGAATATGCCCACCACTTTGTTGCCGGGGAAGTTGGCGGGTGACAGGGAAATATCTGTCGGATATATCACCACCATGAGGGTGAGCGTGCCGTTCAGTCCGATTGAGCAGGCTACGGTGAGGGCCGAGCAGAGACGTACGAGTCCCAGCATGGATTTGTATACGGCGAGTGATGCCGCGCGGCCGGTCTGTTCCTTCATGATGCCGTGGGATTCGAGGGTAGCTGTAGTAGTTGTGTTCCGAGGTGTTAGCCAACGTGTCCTTGCGCGCATACACGTTGATGAGCGACGTGCCAGTAATGAAGAGAACAACAAACTTGAATAAAGCTCCGAAAATCCCGCTATAGGGGTCGAAGAGGTCGCAGACAAGGCTCAGCGTTCCAGGAGCATACGCGATGAAAATGGTCAATGCGCTACTCAACGGTGACGCCTCCCATGTTGTTTATTCTTGCCAGTCAGGTAGGGCAAGAATATGCTCAGTGATTCTCCCTGTTCGCGTATTACGGCTTCATATAGATACGGCGCATGACGAATTCGACTATGCGATCCGGTAGGAAACGCTTGAGTTGCATCAGGGCCTTGTAGCTGCCGCCGACGGCGATGCGCACTGGAGGATTGCGTTTGCCGAGCGTCGCGACGATGACTCGGGCCACGCTTTCCGGACCGTCACCGGTCTGCTCGTCATGAGCCATTTGCCCGACCGAACGTTGGCATTCGTCGTAGTACGGTGAATTGGCTGGTTCGGCGAGGATACGCGAGTCGGTGAATCCAGTGGATAGGTCACCCGGTTCGATGATTGTGGCGGTGATGCCATGACGGCGCCCCTCCAACCGCAGCGCCTCCACATACATTTCCAGCGCCGCCTTTGTGGAAGAGTAGTGCGATTGGAACGGCAAACCCAGCCGTCCTCCAATCGAGCCGACAACGATGACTCGTCCCCGCTTACGGTTGCGTGCCGCGGTACGGCGCAGCAACGGCAGTGCGATTTCGTTGACCTGCAACACGCCAAAATAATTCACATCGAACTGCTTGCGAGCGAGCGTCATTGGTGTGCATTCCGCAGAACCAGCGATGCCGAATCCCGCACAATGGACGATGGCATCCAATCGGGGGAGAGCGCTGAGAATGCGCGTGATGTCAGCCGGCTTGGTGACGTCCATCTCGTAGGTAAACAGTTCGCCGCGGCCAATATGCTGAGTCTCGGGAATGCTCTCCTCTGTATCGAGTCCCACCGAAACTACATGCCAGTCCCGCACAGCGAGCACTCGCGCCGTCGCCTGGCCGATACCACTCGTACCTCCGGTGACCAATGCCACCAGCCGTCCATCATCCTTGATTGGTTCCATGTGTACTATTATCGCGCGGTGGCGATGACGGAATCACGGCGTAGTGATGACAGCAGATTTTGATAATGATGAAATCCTTAGTGCAGGCGAAAGCCGCGCATGGAGCTAATGCAGTATTCCTTCCTGGGATGAAGCACATATTTGCTATGTCGTTCAGTCCTGACCATTGTAGTAGATGGACTTTAAGCTTACGCGTGGTTTGGGTCCGTGGTCGGTGACACCCCCGCTGATCCGTTGGGTTCCGCTGAAAGAGTTGGAGCTGATGACGGTGACTGTGGGGGTGTGCTGTTTTTCAGGTAATCGACACCGTACTTGAGGGAATCGTAGATTCTGATGTCCTTGCGTAGGTCGTAGTCGAGCTGTTCTCCCGACTCGATTTTGGCTTTGGCCACGGTCTTCAAGAGGCTTTCAAGCCCAGTGAGATCGATTTCAGATTGGTGTAGCAGAACAAGGTGTTTGTAAGCGTCATTGGGGAATACGCTGATGAGGCCGGCAATACTTTTGTCCTGTAACTTTACTCGTCTGGTCTCGCGAATCCTTCGATCTGTGTTGTTGAGATATGCCTCCATTGTAGTTTTATCGGCGAGCTCCTTTTGAGTTCGCTGACCCAGCGGTCCGTCATAACGTTGCAAATAGTAGTACATGGGAGCGCCGCCCTGCTTCAACATCGCATCCAAGCATTCTCCGATAACCAGTTCCGGTGAGAATTGCTTGTTTTTGAAGAGTGCATCTTCATGAAGTTCAGACAATGTTACTTTGCGGCCGTAGTCCATCACTCCGACGCCAACAATCACATTTTTATTGGGCGGGAGTTCGTCCATATGCGAAAGTTTCACGGCGACTACGCTCTCTGCACCTGTTCCGGTATAAGAAGCTTTGTACAGCTGCCTCAGAATTTGGTTCAGTACTTTCGGCGCATAGCGTTGATTGGTTTGGGCTATGGCTTCATAAATCGGGGCAAAATTTGGCGTGCTGATAGCCGTCATCTCCACGGTTTGGCCGTTGTCTACTTCATAGCTTGCGGCCTTAATGGCGCAGGATTCTGAATACTGTACGAAGATGAAACGTTTAGCGATTTCTCGTGCACGAGCTTCTCCAGCGCAAGATGCAATTGAAGAAATGATTTCCCGTATATCCTGATCATTCAGCGAATATCCGAGGAAAATGATTGGGTATTCACCGAAAATGGTGAGGATCTTCGAGGTCAGGTAATCCTGATGATTTCGGAGTCGCTGGTAATCTCGTTCATTGATAACCATGGAGCTGGGATCCTCTGCGGATCCATGAATCTTGTAGATTTCACCAATGCCCATCAGTGGGGAAAACAGCAAATCCTCTTGTCGGACATATACGTCGTATTTCGGGAACACCGATTCCATAAGTCCGTCATAATTAGTAGTGATTACACCGGCGACATGACGGGTCGCTTTACGTAATATATCCAACTCTTCGGTCATCAATGTTGGTCGAAACGAAGACAGATGCTCGACGACGTACACTTTCATCGGGGAGATTCCGGCTTCAAACTCAGCGCGATGCGTTTCGACCCAATCCGTGAATTTGGGTTGATTGATGGCATCAAGGAAATCTCTTTCCATCAACGAGGCGATGCGAGGGTAGACCGTGTTCTTTTTCCCGTCTCCTTCTGATTCGGCCATCAGTTTGTATTGGAAGTATGGTTTCATTGGGCTTCCGGCATTCTCACATACTCATTTGAGCAAGCCATCCCAGTCTTCGGTACCCATGTAGCGGCTGAAATGCCTGATCCTACGAACAGGAAGGGTACGCGGTTGGCCTCGGTTAATAGGTGCAGTATTGTTTCTCGCACCTGTGTGTTGAAATCTGTGTCCACCATGGATGTCCCCTCTCCATTGTCGGTGCATGTTGGTTCAACACTTTACCGTATGAATGGAATGCTCGGCTCAATCTTTCGAAGGTCGCCATGAGGAGTTCGCATAATTTTGCTGAAAGAAGAATCGCGTTATTCGACAAATCTTGTATGCAGAAGGGCTATTTGCCATTAGCGCAATATCATCCGCAAGATTGTTTATCTCGAAGTCCTATGCCAAGTGTCTGTCATCTGGTAGTTCACATCTATCAGTTCCTGGCGCTGGGGAATCCCCTTTATTACAGTTTTGATTGCTTTTTCGAGATCATCTTCTTTTTTACCCTATCTGGGGTAGACTGAAATATTCTTGTGCCTGAGCGAAGGGAGGATTACATGGCGGGCTCATACGGTGCGGAGTCGACACGAGGGGAGCGGTACAGGCTTTCCTTCACTGTCGGCGGGCTTCTTGCTTTGCAGGGTCGCGCGCTTGCCGAAATGTATCTGGACCATGTGGGTTGCAGTAACGCTGGGTGTTCTTCCCAAGCCGAGGTGGGCGAATCCATTGCCACGATTCGCCAGCAGGCCATCGAGGAAAACGTTCTCGCGATTCGCACAGATTCCGCGAACAGGCGCGTTGTGGCGGAAACTACTAGGCGGCTCAGTGCGCTCACGGTTGGAGAGCTTGCATATTTGGCAGGCCCGGATTCCTCCACATCCGACCGCGAGGCACTTATGTGGATCGCGATGTGCCGTTATTACGCAATCGTCGGGGAATTCGCCGGTGAAGTACTTAAAAAGCATTATCTTACCGGCAATACGCATCTGGACTTTGAGGATTATGATCGGTTCATTGCGGACAAAGCTACATGGCATCCTGAGCTGGAAACCATAAGCGAGGGAACGGCGAAGAAACTCCGGTCCAATCTGTTCAAGGCCATGAGGGAGGCACATCTGTTCGATAAAAATTCCGACATGGTGTTGTCTTTCCTTCCCAGTCCCTCTTTGGCGGATATTCTTAGAAAGAGGGCGGATTCGTTCGGGTATCTTCCGATGCGCGAATCGTCATTATGAGCAGAACGGAGGATAGCATGGCTGATTCCATCGCCAATATTGGATTTGTGGATGAGCGTCGTGACATTGATGCTGATTTCGCTCATTTATATGAGATCATGGAGTCCCGTTCATTCCGGACCAACAGCGGGCTGGCGGGAGAACAGCCGTATTACATCTATGACTATCCGCCCATGCAGGAGCTTGAAGTCGCCGAGCATATCAAGCAGTTGGCGAATCGTCTGCAGACGATGACGCCGAAAGATGATGGCGATTACGCTCCGCAAGTGCTTACGTTGGATTTGTACGACATTGCTTTGGAGATTCTTGAGAAGCGTGGCATTTTGGATCGCATATTCAAAAGGGAGGAAAAACGCCACAAAAAGGTTTCATCGGATGTTCACACGGATAACTTCTTGAGATTGCTCGACAATATACTGGGTGCCGATGCGAATCATCTGCCCGATACCATTCGTGATCATTACGAGCAGGCCAAGAGCGAAGGCGGGGCCGATATCGTGTTCATTACGGGAATCGGCAAGGTTTACCCGTATATTCGTGCGCATACACTGCTCAACGCGTTGCAAGGACGTATCGATGATCGCCCGCTGGTACTGTTTTATCCGGGTACGTTCACAAGAAGCGCTACTTCAGGATCGGTCATGTCGCTGTTCAACTGTTTGCCGGGAGACAATTACTATCGTGCGCAAAATCTGCGTGAGATGAGCGTGCAGCTGGAAGCATAGCGGTTTAAAGGAATGTCCTGTCAGCTGCAACATGACACGAGGCAGGATTTGCAAGTATTCGTTCAAAGAAGAAGGGAACATAAATGAACGGGGAAAGCGGCATCAGCTTCAAGGAGCTGTTCAATAAAGACATTGACCGCAACATCAATGGTGTGATCAAGGCCAATGATGAGAAAAATCTTAACGATGAGGTCAACGAGTATGTGCTGACGGAGGAGATTTGCCGCAATCTGGCCAAATTCCTTGACGCATACAACGACCCGTCGAACCACGAACAGAACGGTGCATGGATTTCCGGTTTCTTCGGTTCCGGTAAATCGCACCTGTTGAAGATGCTGTCGCATATTCTGGGCGAGGTCCCGGCTGAACTCGTTGACAAGGGCAATAAGCCGACCATGAGTCGCGAACAGATTGTTCATGCCTTCATGGGCAAGGCCGAAGCACAGGATGACCAGATGCTTGCAGGTCAGCTTGAAAAGGCTTTGACGATACCAGCCACGTCGATTCTGTTTAACATCGATCAGAAGGCGGATAAATCCAATGCCTCCGACATGCTGCTGTACGCTTTTGTTCGCGTATTCGATGAGGCGCGTGGTTTCTACGGCAAGAATCCATACGTTGCGAAATTCGAACGCGATTTGGCGAGCAATGGTTATTTCGAGGATTTCAAACAAGAGTTCGAACAGGTGGCTGGCAAACCATGGAGCGAAGGCCGTGGTGAGGCCGTGCTATGGGATGATGAGATCTGCGAAGCCTATGCCGCGGTGACAGGCAAACCGGAGCAAGACAGTATCATCCAACGGTACGAGGATACGTACACGATGACGGTCGGCGACTTCGCAGACGACGTGAACGTGTGGCTGTCCCGTCAGGAACCGCACCGCCGCATCCTGTTCCTCGTGGATGAGGTAGGCCAGTTCATCGGTGAGAACAGAGAACTCATGCTGTCACTGCAATCCATCGCCGAGGATCTTGCCGTCAAGACCAACGGGCGTGCGTGGGTAGTGGTCACCTCTCAGGAAGACATGGATACCATTGTTGGCGATCGGACCAAGCAGCAAAGCTATGACTTTTCGAAGATCCAGGGCAGATTCTCCATCAAGCTGAAGCTTAACAGTGCTGACGTGGTGGAGGTCATTCAGAAGCGCTTGCTGACCAAGAAACCGGAATATGAGTCGGTGATGAACGAGCTGTGGGATGAGCAGAACGCGAACCTGCGCACCATGTTCGAATTCACTCGTGAGACTTCGAAATTCAGTAATAGCAAGGCATACAGCAAGGACGATTTCATCGCATCGTACCCGTTCGTGAACTATGAGTTCGAGCTGTTCCAGAACGTGCTGCGGGAAATGAGCCGGTACAACATGTTCTCCGGGCGTCACGCATCCGTGGGTGAACGGTCCATGCTTTCCACCATCAGTAGCACGCTGCGGTCCAGCCAGAATGAGACGGTTGGGGCCCTGATGCCGTTCGACAAACTGTACGACGGCATCGCCGACGCCATCCAATCAACCTCGAACTTCCGTATCAACCAAGCTGAAAAGAGACTTGGCTCCGATATAAAGGAACTGGGCGTGCGCCTGCTGAAGGTGTTGCTGCTGGTCAAGCATGTCGACGGATTCCCCACCACACCGCATAACCTGCGCATTCTGCTGACCGACCAGTTTGACATGGACGTGATGGAACTGGAACGGAACATCAAGTATGTTCTGGGAGAGTTGGAAAAAGACACGTATGTGCAGCGTGTGGGAGATACCTACAATTACCTGACCAACGAAGAGCAGGATATCGAGCAGGAGATCAAGAACACGGACATCGACTCCACCAAGGAGATCGACGAGCTGAAGAAGATCCTGGTCAGTGACGTGCTTGGCAAGATGACAGTGGCATATGGTGAGCAGCGTGCCCAGTTCCGCTATGGTTTGCGCATCGATGGGGTGCAACAGTCCGCGCAGCAGCCCATCTGGTTGAACGTGGTCACTTCGACCAATGCGCAGGACCGTGCCGATGCCATTCGCATGGGCATGGGTATGCGCGACACCATCACTTTGCTGTTGGATATGTCCGACAGAACACTGTTCGATGATCTGCGCATGTACGTGAAAACCTGCACATACCTCATGCGCACCGACAAGAACAGCCAGTCAGAAGTGCGCCAGCAGATTATCTCCCGCAAGAGCGTCGCCAATGAAAGGCTTTATACGGAGCTGCGTACCCGCATCGTCAAAGCCGCGGCCAATGGCGAGTTCGACTATAACGGCGGAAAAGTGGAAGTGAAATCCACCGAGGTGCAGGCGCGTATGGCGGAAGGGCTTGGAACGCTCATCGGCCGGTACTATACGAACTTTTCCCTACTTGGTGGGCAACGATACGAGGAAACGGATCTCGCTCGCATCATCATGAACGCTTCGCAGCACCAGCCTGGCATGCTTGACGGCATGAACGCAGTGCAGGACAAACTCGACGTTCCCGCCGATGATGTGTTCGCCGCGGTCAGTCGTGACAAAGGCAAAGGCATGGTCGCCACCGTCAAGAGCCTTCTTGATGCCTACGGCAGCGTTCCCTATGGTTGGCCGTATGCCGCCACGCTCGCATGCATCGGCCACTTGTATGGTTCCGACAGAATCACGCTGACATTGGATGGCAAGCCGGTGCAGCGCAGCGAGGCCGCCCGTTTGCTTAGAGAAACGAAGAAGCAGGATTCCATCCGAGTGGATCTGCCACGCGTATTCGACACGAGAAAAGTTTCACAGCTGCGTGACTTCGCCAGGGATTTCCTTGGGCTCACCGCCGCGGACTTGCCATCGAACGCGATTGATCTGGCGGAGGCCGTTACCACGCGACTTAAGCGGGAAGCGGAGAGTCTGACCCAGCTGCGCGTGCGCAATGCCCGATTCGGCTTTGTGCAGCAGCTCGACAAGGCCATTGAGAAAATCAACTATGCCTCCGGAATGGGTGAGGACTGGCTGCTTGGCGATTTCACCGCACAAGAAACCGAAAATGGTTCCGAGGAACTGCTCGAGTTTAAAGAAGACGTAATCGACCCGATTGCCGCTTTCCTCAACGGCTCCCAATCCAGGATTCTTGCAGACGGATTGGAATGGCTGAAAAACAACAAGCCGAACATCGACTATGTATCTGGCACTACGGCAAGCCTGTACCAATCCGCGGAACAGCTGGCAAACGACCCTAACATCTTCCGCAAAACCAATAAATTCAAGACTGCCATTGACGATCTGCGTGAGGCAACAGACGCAACCATCCAAACCGAACGCGCCAACGCGCTTAAGGACGTGGAAGATATTCGCGCCAGAATCCACGATTCCACCGAATATCAGCACGCAACACAAGCCGCGCAAACCAAGGTCGAGACAGAACTGGACCAAGTGGCGGAATGCATGCAGCACATACCGTTCATCTACAAAATGCGCGAAAGCGTACACGAACTGAGCGAACGCACTTACCCGCAACTCATCAACGCACTAGCAGCCTCCGCGCCGAGGCCGAAGACCGCGCTCGCAGGAGAGGCGCAGGCTGCTACAGCTACTACGCCGATGGATGCGAACATTCCTGAATCGCAACAAAAGGAAGCCCCGCGCGTGGCCGTGTCGTTCGCTACCATCAGCAGGCCTCACACCAAGGATGCTTTGGAAACCAAGGATGATGTGGATGACTTCCTTGATGCCTACCGCCGTGAGCTTATCGCCGCCATTGAGAATGGAAAGAAGATCTTGCTATGAACACGTCGAAACTGCAAGCTTTCGCAACGGATGCGCGCCGCCAGCTTATGAATGCGGTGCAGGTCCGGCTTGACGCCGCATTAGTGCCGAATTCCGACGCCCAGGTTGACGACCCGCGTGCATTCGATTTTCTGCAGCGTGAGATTGGGCAGGCCGGTGGCGGCGTAGAGGGCCGCAGACATGTGGTGGAACGTTATGCGTACCGGTGGTTCAACCGCATCATCGCGTTCCGTTACATGGATGTGCACGGGTTCACCGGCACGCCGGTGGTCTCTCCAGCTGGCCTGACCAGCACGAATGGTCTGCCGGAAGTGCTTGCAGCCGCGAAACGAGGCGAGTATGACAGCAGGGTGTTCTCGTTGCGGGTGAATGATAAGGCCAAAGAGCGCATCGAAGGATTGCTGAGTGGTTCCATCATGACAGATGATCCGCAGGGCCTGGCTTATGGTCTGCTGCTGCAATCCGAATGCCGGTTCTGGAATCGTAACCTGCCGTTCATGTTCGAAAACGTCGGCAAGGAGGCCGGCAGAGTGGATGAACTGCTCATGCCAGCCGATCTGCTCGCCGAGGGTTCCGTGTTGAGGAATGCGGTGGAGGCTATGACTCCGGAGGATTGCGGTGTTGACGATCCGTCCGGCAACGTGGAGATCATCGGCTGGCTGTACCAGTACTACATTTCGGAACGCAAGAACGAGGTGATGGACGGGTTCAAGAAGAACCACAAAGCCGGAGCCAATGAGATTCCCGCCGCCACCCAGCTGTTCACGCCGGATTGGATTGTGCACTACCTCGTGCAGAACACCGTGGGCAGGTTGTGGATGCAGTCGCATCCGGATAGCCAGCTGCACAAAAACTGGGATTATTACATCTGGCCTTCAGAGAATGATTCCGTCGAGAACGAGGATATTCTCGCAATCCGGACTCCGGAAGACCTGACCGTATGCGATCCCGCATGCGGTTCCGGCCACATGCTCACCTACGCGTTCGACCTGCTGTATGAGATCTACGAGGAGGAGGGGTATGCGCCGAGCGATATTCCCAGCCTGATTCTCAAACACAACCTGTACGGCATGGAAATCGATGAACGAGCCGCAAGCCTTGCCGCCTTCGCTCTGACCATGAAGGCTCGCTCCCGTTCCCGTAGATTCTTCAAGAAGCAGGTGGAGCCGAATATTCAGCGCATTGCGCCGATTGCGTTCAAGGAAGACGAAGTCGTAGAACTGAATGACCTATACCAGGTGAATCTGGACTCCACGGTATGGAATACCTATGCGAAGGCGGATGTATATGGTTCGCTGATTCAGCCGCCGCAGGAACTTGTTGAATTGGCGGCATCAGCACCGGAAAGCGCGGATGACATCAATACGTTGTTCGACCCACTTCTGCGTGAACATGCAGAGGACGTATTCGCTCAAACAAGGTATCTCGCTCGCAAATACGCGGCAGTGGTGGCAAACCCGCCATACATGGGCGCAAAGAACATGAGTAGCGAACTCAAACAGTTTGTGCAGGACCATTACGAGGACGGCAAAGCTGATCTCTTCGCTGCATTCATCATGCGTAACCGGCAATTCCTGCGACATAACGCGATGTTAGGCATGATTACGATGCAATCGTGGATGTTTCTTTCCTCGTTTGAAGCGTTAAGAAGGGATATTCTCCAAAAGTGCACTATAACTACTATGGCTCATCTTGGAGCAAGGGCATTTGGCAGCATTGGTGGAGAAGTGGTATCCACTACAGCATTTGTATTACTGAATTCATTTATCTCTCATTATTTCGGAACGTTTATTCGACTTGTAGATGGCGAATCCGAAAAAAAGAAAGAGAACACGCTTAGGACTGCTGCTCTTCAGGAAAGTGATAACCAAAATGACTGATTTTATTCCGGAAAACATCCTTAAGGTCCGTGACGACAGAGAACCAGTTTGTTTTGAGAGAATAAATGACCAAGGCACAGGCAAAAGTGTTGAGTTCGAACTTTATGGCGGAGCATTCCGGCCAAACTGGTTGCAAAATGATGCTGACTTTAACATGCGGACATTGCATGAGCGTATTGAGCCGTGGCTGACAGCATTATTCCAGTCTGAGCATCTTAGTCTGCTGGCCGGTTCGGGACTCAGCACGGCTGTATCGCTAATTGCAACAAGTAAAACCGGTGCTGGAATGGGTACTGTTGAGTTTCCAAAATATGATACAGAAATTAATGCTGCCGCATCGTCTAGCGCTAAGGCAGCAGGTCGGGATGACGTCAATATTGAAGATCAGATTCGCGTTGCGAATGAGCTGATTCGTGGATTAGAAATTCTCGGCAAGAAGGAGGATGCTTCAACTCTGCAAAATGAGTTGGAGAGAGACCTAATACATTTTGCGAATTCTGTGCTTGCCGGAGAAACGGCAATCGCTGAAGCCGATCAAAATAAGCGTGAAGGAGCTTTTAATGCCCTTGTAACTTTCCTAATGAGTTTTGCAAGCAGAACGGGAACAAGAGATCGTGTCAATATTTTTACCACGAACTATGATCGCGTAATTGAGATAGGTGCAGAACTTGCAGGTATGCACTTGCTGGATAGGTTCGTTGGGAGTATTTCTCCGATTTTCCGCTCTTCACGTTTGAATTTGGACATGCACTATAACCCGCCAGGAATGCGTGGAGAACCTCGTTACCTAGAAGGTGTGGCGCGATACACAAAACTTCATGGATCCGTTGATTGGGTGCAAACTGCAGACGGTATACGTCGAATTGGAGTACCATTTGGAGCAAAAAGCGTTGAGCCATTTTTCGATGTAGCGGGCTTTAGTGAATCAACGGCATACAAATTGATGGTTTATCCGAACGCTGCTAAGGATATGGAAACAGCTGGTTATCCCTATGTCGATTTGTTCCGCGACTTTGCTGCTGCCATATGTCGCCCCAATAGTACTTTGGTAACGTATGGGTACAGTTTTGGCGATGATCATATCAACAGAGTAATCAAGGATATGTTGACGATCCCTTCGACGCATCTTGTCATTATTTCTTATGATGACAAGATGGGAAGAATAATGAGGACATTTAATGAGTGGGGAAGATCTGCGCAAACAAGTTTGATGATAGGACCGGCTTTGGCTGATTTTTCAACGTTATCTGCATACTATTTGCCTAAACCGGCTATCGATAAAACGACGTTCCGCATGTCTGAGCTATTACGGCAACGCATGGGAACGAATGATTCGAGCAACCAGAGTGAAAAATCAGAAAAGAAGGCTGGCACGGAGGGGAAATAAGCTATGAGTCTTTCGCCTTTGGCATATGCTGACTCATTGAGAGTCGGCACAATCGATTTTGTATCGCCTGATGAGATTCGCGCTCAACTGGATATCGAAGCGCCTGATCAAGTGGCGCTGAACACGGGTGAACCAAGAGTATTTCCTCGCGTCAATGGCTATGTTCTAATTCCCTGCGATGGAGGCTACTTAGTAGCTCAAGTCGTATGGATTACCATCGAACGGTCCCAATATCCCAAAAGACAGGGGCTAAAAGATTTCGGTTTGATCGATTTGCCTTATCCTCTTCGTAAGATGAGCTTAACTCCTATGGGTGTGTTGTCGCTGAACGATGAGATAACAAGATCTACAACTAGTTATGAGTTTCATCGTGGAGTTGAAGGATATCCTACGGTAGGAGATCCTGTCCTCATTCCTACGCAAGCGCAGCTGCGGGCGATTGTTGAATCCGGTAAGAATCGATATGTTCTGATTGGGCATAGTCCTCTTGCAGCCAATGCCGAGGTAAGGGTAGACCCTAATAGGCTATTTAGCCGTCATCTTGCTGTATTGGGCAATACTGGTAGTGGTAAATCTTGCTCTGTAGCAGGGCTAATTCGTTGGTCTCTTGAGGAGGCTGAGGAGCAACGGGAAGATGCGGATAGTAATAATAACTCCCTGAATGCTCGATTCATCATTTTGGATCCCAATGGTGAATATTCCAATACATTCTGCGACATTGATGGGACACAGATTTTCGCAGTAGAGGGGAGCGATGCTTGTAAACAGCTTAAAGTTCCTTTCTGGCTCTGGAATACAGAAGAGTGGGCTACTTTTGCGAAGGCAAGTAGTAAGACTCAGCGTCCTGTACTTGCTCAGGCGCTGCGTTCTGCGCGTGATGGTGTATTTGATATGTTAGCACTTCCTAGTGCAGATATGAGACGTTATTTAAGATCATTACTTTCAGCGATTCAAGAGGATATTGGTTCAGGGCGGCCGTGGAAGAGTTCCGGAACTATTAAGGGGTTCAGAGATAAGCTCCAAGTTTGGAGAAAAGGTCTAGAGTGTAATAATCAGTTTACTGATTTGGAAAATCAGATTATCTCCCAGCTTGATTCTTATATTGATAAGATTTTAAATTCACATGCCGGTGAATGGCCACAAGCATTTAATCGTAATGAGATAAAAATACTGGAAGAAGGTCTAAGTAAAACATATAGTATTTTTGGTGGGAAAGATAAAGATGGTTTGCCATTAAGTGCTGATTTACCAAGATTTTTTGCTGCTGACTCACTTTTAAGAGGTATTGAAGCTAACGCTTTAATGATGAACGTTTCTGAGCACGTAGAAACTATGACCATGCGTGTGCGTGCAATGCTAGCTAATGATAAAATCAAGCAGGTTTCTGAAGCTGGTGATTCTTTCACTCTGGATCAATGGTTGAACACATATATTGGTGACAACGGTGATAAAAGAGGGCCAGTATCCGTAATTGACCTATCGCTAATTCCAGCTGAAGTTATACAAATTGTTACTGCTGTTATTGCCCGAATGACGTTAGAGGCACTTCAACGATATCGCAAGTTAAATGATGGCAAGGTTCTTCCGACTGTACTGGTTATGGAAGAGGCGCATACGTTCATTAAGCGATATTCACAAGACTCAGATGATCAATCTGCTTCACGTCTTTGCACTGAAATTTTTGAGAAAATTGCACGTGAAGGGCGGAAATTTGGACTTGGCCTTGTGCTTTCCTCGCAGAGGCCAAGCGAGCTATCTCCGACGGTGCTTTCCCAATGCAACAGTTTTCTGCTTCATCGTATCAGCAACGATAAAGATCAGGAACTAGTTCATCGCCTTGTTCCCGATAACATGCATGGACTTATGAAAGACCTTTCCGTTCTACCTGCGCGGCAGGCCATACTGATGGGCTGGGCTTCTGAGTTGCCAGTGCTTGTGGAGATGAACAAGTTGCCTGAAAATCAGCAGCCGAAGTCTTCGGATCCCGATTTTTGGGAAGTCTGGACTGGTAAAGAATCAAGGTCTGTGAATTGGAAGGCTGTAGCTGACGATTGGCAGCAAGTAAATAGTTCTGTTGAAGGAGATGACAGTAGCCATGCCTAATGCTATCTTTCATGTTTCTGCTCAGGAATTCGCGCAAATTCCCGGCGTGCCAATCGTTTACTGGCTTAGTAAACCCATGCTAGATACTTTTGCCAAGAACAAAGCACTCGAGGAAATTGCAGGGCCAAAAGTAGGTCTTCAAACGGGAGACAATGCTCGATTCGTACGTGAATGGTGGGAAGTTTCGCAATCCAAATTGAAGCTCACGTCTGATAACGCAAAGGACAGAAAAACTTCGGCTTGCGATAAATGGTTTCCCTATAACAAAGGTGGCGAATATCGTAAATGGTATGGAAACCAAGATTATGTGATTAATTGGGAAAATGCTGGTCAAGAATTGTATGATTTCAAGCCAAAATCAGTTATTAGGAATCCACAGTTCTATTTTCAGTCCTCAGTATCGTGGTCCAATGTGTCTTCTGGGACTCCTTCATTCCGGTATTATCCGGAAGGTTTCATTTTCAGCCATGTTGGTGATTGTCTTTTCCCTAAAGACGAACTGGATAGAGATAAGCTTATTGCAATTTGCAATGCTTCGGTAACAGGTCAGCTGTTGGCTGCAATGGCTCCAACTCTGCATTTTGAAGTTGGACAAGTTGCGAAGTTGCCGATTGCCAATCTTCTTCCGGGAAATTGGACTTTAAAAGTTGATAATTTGATTCAGAATGCTAAAGATGATTGGAACACTCAAGAAATTTCATGGAATTTCAGTAAGCCGATATTGTTTGATGAGGAACAGACAGACTTTTCATCTGGCATTATAGAAGAGCTTGTTAAGAATGTTCGCTCGTATTGGGCAATGATTGCTTCGGAACAGCAGCAGCTTGAGATTGATAACAACATAGCTGTGGCGGACGCATATGGCGTGCGTGATGATGCGCCATGTGACGTGCCATTGGAACGCGTGTCGTTGAAGCGTAACGTCGCGTTCGCATATCCGAAGGATACTCCGGAAGTGCGCAACGAGAAATTCGCGCAAGATGTGGTTAAGGAGCTCATTTCGTATGCGGTGGGCTGCATGTTCGGCAGGTATTCGCTCGATAAGCCTGGTTTGATTCTCGCTTCGCAGGGTGAAACACTTGATGACTACCATGCACAGATTCCGAACCCGTCATTCGGACCGGACGCGGACAATGTCATTCCTGTTACGGAGACGGACTGCTTCGAAGATGATATCGTGACACGGTTCCGCAGGTTCCTCACCGTGGCGTTCGGCAAGGAGAATCTGGCTGCGAACATCGCCTACATCGAACAGGTGCTGGGCGAGAGTATCCGCAAGTATTTCGTGAATGATTTCTACAACGACCACGTGAAGATGTACTCGAATCGTCCGATCTATTGGCAGTACTCCAGCCAAACCAACAACAAGGGCTCGTTCAAGGCGCTCGTGTACCTGCACCGGTATACGCCGAAAACCACGAACGTGGTACTCAACTATCTGCGTGACTATGCCAACAAAATCGCCGACATCGCCGATAGCTTGGAACATTCGAATCGTGCCGCGGACCAGAAGCAGGCCACCAAACTCCGCAAGGCCGTTCTCGAGTGCAAGGATTACGAGGACCAGACCATGTACCCATTAGCTACCCGCAACCTGGAAATGGATCTGGACGACGGCGTGCTGGTGAACTACCTACGCATGGGCAAAGCCCTTCGCGCCATTCCCTCCATCGAGCGAAAGCGAAAAGAAGTCTCCACCTGGACCTGGCCCGTTCATCCGTTGGGCAAGGAGTAGTTGTCAGCTTATGTGGATCACGGCAGATGTAAATATTCCTCAACAGTTACTCGACGCCGCCACGAAGGATGAAGTGGTTTTCTTTGTCGGCGCGGGAGTTTCATTTAATCCTCCCTCCAATCTGCCTTCTTATGAGCAGTTAGCTACAAAGCTTGCTGAAGAGGCAGATGAGCCTCTCCCTCATAATGGTGAGCAGTTGGATCGTTTTATTGGGATGCTGCCTGATAATTTTAATGCTCACAAGCGAACTAAAGATCTCATGCGTGGTGATGATATTCATTGCAATTCCACGCACGAAGCTATCGTCAGACTCGCTAGTAGCGTAAAAACTCCGCGCATTGTGACAACAAATTACGATCTTCTCCTTGAGGAAGCTGCGCAAAAGCAGAATTGTGATTTAGGCAGAAGCTATTATGGACCGGCTGTCCCCATCGGCAGCGATTTCTCAGGATTGTTGTACTTGCATGGTTCAGTGGATAGCCCTGATCGCGAAATAGTCCTTGACGATAGGGATTTTGCTCGGGCTTACCTTTCAGAGGGCTGGGCGGCACGTTTTCTACTTAAGCTATTTGAGACATACACGGTTGTATTCATTGGCTACAGCTTTGGCGATGTCATTATGCGATATCTTGCATTGGGCATTTCGTCCCACGCCAGACCTCGGTACATTTTCCTCTCTGAGGAGGATATGGACGGAAGAGATAATGAATGGCAACATAATGGAATTATTCCAATTCCCTATCCTGCTGCTAATGGGCATCATGCGTTAGTTGAAGCGCTAACCGCTTGGACTGATTATATATCCTCGGACTACAATGCCTACAAAAAACGTTTACCGGGCATTATCGAAAATGGCGTTCCGAAGGATGCTGTTGATCTTGACTATGTTAGGGCTGCGTTATCTACAGATGAAGGAGCGCAATGTTTTGTTGACATTATTGAAAGGGAAGAAGGTCAGAAAAAAGCAGATAAATCGAAGATAAAGAGGGAATGGCTGTCTTGGGTGATGAGTCCGGATGTTCTCCGGGAAATTTTTACGGAAAGAGATCCAAAAACTCAGAATGAAATAATCTTACTGAATTGGTTTATTACCAGTTTTGTGCAAAGGCCGGAAGAACTGGATTTCGTACTACATGTGCTTTGCAAACTGCAGTCATCAATGTCTAACTGGCTATTCGAACGATTGCATGAGTGTGTCAGCTATTGTATCAGTCAGAATGGTAGACGCGATTTAGTTCCAGCTTTTACGGTTTTAATGACTTCCATGCAGGGCCATTCCGCTCCATGTGCTCTTGATGAATTTGATTTCTCATCCATTTACAATTCAGATGTCTCTCCTCAAATATTGTCTCTCGCTATTCGTCCTTATCTGAAGCTGGCGATGCCTTTTTGGGGGAATGGTATAAGGCCTAATGCAGAGATTGTATGGTCTTGCGACAAGGTAGAGAAAAATAATAGTGAGTTTAGTTTGGAAACGGAGGAATTCGTATCTTTTGCCGAGTCTGGTTTGCAAAGGGCAAGCGCTTTATTGCAGGCTTATCAGGGTGGAGATGAATACTCTCATTTGAGTAGGCCATCGATAGAACCTAGCGATCAGAACATGCATGTATCTGATTTGCAATCAATGTTTATTGATATTCTCCGTAATTATGCACATGCTCATAAAGATCAGCAGGATGAACTGATACATCGGTGGTGGAACAGCGGATCTGCACTTCTCAAACGTTTGGCGATCAATACTATTGCTTTTTCGGATTGGGATGCGGATCGTAAAGTCAATTGGATCCTCGATCAAGACTATCTGTTTGATGTAGACGCCCATCATGAAGTCTATACGGTTCTTGAAGTATCTGCTCCCGGCTTGGGAGAGAACTCAAAGATAAAAATACTGGAATATTTGAGGAATAAATTCAATTTTCTTAAGGAAAGATATTCTGACGAACGAACGGCGCTTTATGGGCAGTTCGATGTTCTTCAATGGCTTCTTAGGAATATGAATGGTGATATGGATAGTTGGCCTGAAGCTTGGCAATGGGCAAACGAGCTTGCCCAGAAACATGGTTTTTCGCCGCGCGAACATGCTGATTATTATGCTTATGCTGAAAGTGCTCATATCGTAACTACCGGAATCAGCAATGAACGCTTTATTGATCTTCTGACACATGAGCCCTCGATAATTGAAGAGAAGATGTTTGCTGGGCAAAATAAGATAGGCGAATTTGGTTTTACAAGCATAGAGTTGTTTAATCAGCAAATTCGTGAAGTTGTTGCGCATAATCCTCAAGTGGGATTAACACTCTGGGAACTTGTTAACCGGCATGAAGAGCATGCCTCGGTGCAGTATCGTTGCTCTATTATTCGTGGCTGGGGCATGGCGTTACTTGATGATTGTCGAGATTCAATTCTTGATTTGTTGAGGAATCTATTGCCGAAAGTGAATCAAGATGAAGTGAATGCAATATCAACTTTTCTGAACATGCAAATGGATCAGGGGAAGACTACAATCACTGAGAAAATGTTGCAAGTGATGAGTGACTTTGCATTGCAACTTTGGAACGAACATAGTGGAGCATTTACTTTAAGCAATGGTCAGCAATGGGAAAATGATCCTGTTACATGCTCTTTAAATTGTTGGCCTGGCGAACTTGCATATTTCTGGATAGAAAGAATACGTTGGCGGTATATTCATGATCCTGGTTCTTGGAATGGATTTGATGCTGATGAAAAAGATGCGATTCATCATTTCATCGAAGATGAAGGTGATTTTTCGCGCCCTGTTTGGACGGCATTACTTGTAAATATCAATATGCTTCACTCTCTTGATAATGAAGATGTGGAGAGTTGGCTATTTGATCTGATGGGAAAAGCAGGTACAGAATTTATTTGGAATTCGATACTTCCCAATCCGAATTTTAATATTCGACTTATTGATATTGTTTTCTATAAAAGTTGTATTGATGAGTTCGAATACTTATCCCATCTGAGCGAGTATAAAAGACAGAGTTTCCTTTTGCAAGTATTTAGGATGATAACCTATGGCGAGCTAAAAGAGAAGCAAAGAACCAGGCTTCTGTCCAAAGTCGTGACGGTTGAGAATGGCGCTTATGCGGCTTTGTTTATGGATCAGGTTGCTTGGGCTTTTGAATTCCGATTAGATTCCAAAGACAGAGATATGGTATGGGATCTGTGGCTTCATCAATTTATTGAAGATCGTCATGCCGGCAAAGGGCGGAATTGGGGTGAAGAAGAGCGAGTTGCTTTTGCTAAGCTGGTTCCCCTCTTGGGTGCGCATCTTAAGGAAGGAGCGGAGTATCTTTCTGACAGTTTCCCGAAGGTTACGGGATATGATCTCAATGAAATTATCATGCTTGACAATATTGACTGCATTCCGCAAGAGTGCGCAGAAGCTTTTATAGCATTTTACATGCGTTTATTTATGCAGCCTGGTGTTTTCCATGTGTGGAAAGCAGGAGAATTATTGCAGAAACTGGCTAATAAATTCGGAATGGACAAAGTCAGTTCTTTAGCATCTTTAGCAAAAGAAAAGCGTATCATTCCAGATACTTGGAATTTTTCTCCAAAGAAAGAAATACATAGCGATGGCAAGGAGGGCGAAGCATGAGCATTGAGACATTGTTGAATGGCGAATCCAAGAATGTGGAGTACAAACTCACGCCTCCCTCCAGGAGTATTAACTACACCAAAACCGCGGTGGCGTTTGCCAATGGGCAGGGTGGTTGCTTGGTGTTCGGCGTCGAAGACCAGACGCTTCGCGTGGTGGGCATTGCCGAAGACAAAGTGTTTACGGTGATGGATTCCATTTCGGACGCCATCGTCAATAGCTGCGAGCCGCTGATTATTCCCGACATCACCATGCATGATGTGAACGGCAAGACGGTTATTGTGGCCGAGATCGCTCCCGGCTTGCAGCGTCCGTACCATATCAAGTCGCTCGGCCAGGAACAGGGAACATTCGTTCGCGTAGCTGGCACCACGCGTCAAGCAGACCAGCCCACCATTCGGGAGCTGACCATTGAAGGCAGCAATCGGAGCTTCGACCAAGTACAATGCCTCGGATTGTCCGTAACGGAAAAAGACATTGAAGCACTGTGCGCAAGTCTGACAAAAACCGCGAAGAACAACGCCGAAGACCCCGCAAAAGTCAAAACGGTTACGGAGAAACAGTTGCTGCAGTGGGGTGTGCTGGCAGAGCAAGACGGGCAATTGGTGCCTACCAACGCCTATGCGATTCTCACTGGTAATACGGCCGTCCGGTCCGTGGTGCAATGCGGAGTGTTCAAGGGAACCACCAAAGCTGTGTTTGTGGATCGGCGTGAGTTCACGGGCACTCCGCAGGAGCTTATTGAGGAGTCCTACCAGTATGTGCTGCGTAACATCCATATGGGCGCCCGATTCAAGGGCGTGTACCGGCAGGACGTGTACGAGATTCCGCCGGATGCCATTCGAGAGCTGATCGTCAACGCGATAGTGCATCGCAGCTATATCGACCATTCAAGCATTCAGATCGCAATCTACGATGATCGATTGGAAATCACTTCGCCCGGGCGCTTGCCGCTGGGACAGACCATTGAACGCATGAAGCAAGGTTATTCGAAGATCCGCAACGAAGCATTGGCCTCTGCTTTTGAATACATGGGCTATATCGAACATTGGGGGAGCGGCATCCTGCGCGTTCTGCAGGAGGTACGTGATGCCGGATTGCCTGAACCGGAATTCCTTGGCGGCGATACGGATCTGCGCATCAATATCTATCGCAATGGCTCAGAGACAGGTTCTGATGACGGGATTGTGACGGGATTACGACGGGATTCGCTTTCTGATGACGGGATTGTGACGGGATTACGACGGGATTCGCTTTCTGATGACGGGATTGCGGAAGAAACAACTTCCAAAACGAATGCTGCTCCGAATGCCACTATTACAGTGCTTCCATCCCAGAAAGAGCGTATTCTTGATGCGCTGCGTAAGAATGTGAGTATTTCTATCTCTGACGCCATGCGGATACTGGGTGTGCAGGAAAGGCAGGCTCAACGAATATTGAAGAGCCTAATAGAGGAAGGCAGTGCAGTGAAAATTGGTGCTGCTCGTGCTACTCGATACGCTGAAGCGAAGAAAAGGACAGAACCGCATGAGTGAGGATAGCCAAGTAACAAGACTGCTCGCTAAACGTTTCAGCCAGCCGGGCGAACGCGGGCGCATCGTATTTTGGCGCGACGATAAGAAGCAGTACGTGGATGATGTGGCAACATTGGTAGGCGAGTGCGCCACCGATGAGATACTGCGTGAGGTTGAACTCATCACTCCGGAAATCGGCGATGAGAACGACAGACGGTACATTCCGTTCACGGTGCGCTACCGCATGTTCCACGAGCAGCCAAATCAAAAATTCCTCGTATATCTGACGGAGCCGGCCCCGGCAGATCAGGACAACTGGCTGTTGGATTTGGAATTGGCGTACGGTCCCACGTTCACCATGGACAAACTCGCCGTGACGCTCACGGAAACACTGCCGGAAGCTTCCGCCGACACGCGAAACGTGTGGTTGGAAGTGATGAAGCGTGTGCCGAAGTTCTTCGACAGTGAAGAACGCGCCAAGCGCTTCGCGAAACGTCTTAACGCACATGACGACGCTACCGATTTCCAAGCGAAGATGATCGCCACGTTGCTGCAACTGAAAGATGATCGGCACAGCATGCAAGACATCTGGGCTGAGCTACTTACGCAATATTCGCAGGGTGACGATTCTGGCATCACCGCGATTGAACGCATGGGATTAAGCACGTTCCATTGGACTGGTACACGACGCATTTATCGTTTTGATGTGGATGCCGATGCCGGCAGCGAACCGACGGTGAAGGACTTCGTGCTATGGCTGTTCCAGCTGGCATGGAATGGATTCTCCGATGGCAGGAACGCCGTCTCCACTTATGCGAACATTATTCGCGACTGGGACGACTGGTATAAGAACATCGACATGCGCACGGTACTGCAGAATCTTTCCGAGGACGCCGTGGAAGAATTGCAACTGTCCACTCGAATCGCCGATATGAGTGTGGAGGAGCTTGCCGACCGGGACCTGTTCCGCGACGTGGACGAGATGATCGTCAACAAGCTGTTCGAACGGTTGGGTTCGCAGTCCATTACAGACGACCAAGTGCAACGGATCATCAATGGGCGCAAGCAAAAGCTCTGGTATGCAGAATATACCGACCAATATGAGTGCATTGCCGCAGCAAGCAGGCTCCGTGCCGTTCTGGCTGAATGCGGTGAACTCATCAGCACCATCAGCTCACCGGAACAAGGGATGAAGCTGTATGCCGAAAAGCTGTACAAGGCCGACGGCGCATACAGAAGATATGTGCTCGCATGGCATCGCGCCAACCCGGATGCGGTGAGCGTGGACGATGATTTGCAAAGCGCCTACGAGGCATATCAGCAGGATCTGGGTCAGGCATGGCAAAAACAAGTCGATACGCTTAGCCAATGGAAGTTCATAGACATGGACGCGCAAACCAATTTCTATGAACGTGAAATCGCGCCGACCTTGAAGGCCGGCAGAAAAATCGCCGTGATCATTTCCGATGCGCTACGTTACGAGGTTGCGCAGGAACTGTCCGAACGCATCGACAGGGAAAGCCGTTTCAGTACGAAACTGAACATGCAATACAGCGTTCTGCCATCCTATACACAACTTGGCATGGCGGCGTTGCTGCCGCACGGCTCGCTCGAGTTCGACGGCAAAGACCGTTTGTATGTTCTGGCTGATGGACGCAGCACCAAAGGAATTGAAGCGCGCACCGCCATTCTTTCGGCCGTAGGCGGCAAAGCGATTAGATATGACGATTTGACAAAGCTGAAAGTCAGCGAAATCAAAGAACTATATAAATCCTGCAACGTGTTGTATGTGTATCACAACCATATCGACGCCACCGGTGATACGGAGAAAACGGAATCGGAAACAGTGGACGCATGCGAGAAGGCGTTCAAGGAACTGGGCGAAGTAGTCAAAAAACTTGCCAGCGGTAACGTCCATAACATGATCATCACCGCGGATCACGGATTCCTCTATCAGGACCGAGATTTGGACGGTACGGAATGGTTGAGCGAACAGCCCAAGGGCGATGCGGTATGGGTGAGAAAGCGGCGATTCTCCATCGGATCCAATCTTGCTCCGGGTCGCGCGTTCGTGACATTCAATGCCACGCAGATAGGAATGGACGATGCTCGGAATGAAGGCATAAGCGTTCAAGTGCCGAACTCCATCATGCGCTTGCGCATGCAGGGCGCCGGTGTGAAGTATGTGCATGGAGGAGCAGCATTGCAGGAAATCGTCGTTCCTGTGCTGCATGTCAGTAAGGGGCGTTCCGCGGCCGACGATGTGAGGGCTGTGGAATTCACTATTCTGCAACGAACCGACAGGCTTTCCAGCAGACAGTTGACTGTGGAATTCTTCCAGAACGAGCCCGTTGGAGGAAAAATCCGCGCACGTACCGTATTGGCCGGATTGTGGGGGCGCGATACGGCAGGCAATGATGTGCTCATCTCCAATGAGACGCCGGTCGCCTTCGATCTGCTTGGGCAGGAGAAAAGCGAACGCCATGTGACGGCTACTCTCATGCTGACCAGTGACGCGGAACGATTCAATGGAACGAATATCGAACTGCGCCTGCGTGAGAAGACAGATGGGTCAAACGTGCTGGTCATGCTTGACCAGAAGGCACGATACTTCTTCAAACAGGGCGTGGTGGCCGACGATGCCGGATTCTTCGACTGAATTGGATGAGCACAGAGGAAAGCGACCGTAAGGGGTAACACAATGAATGAGCAGGGTATGAGCCAGAACGGTTGGATTGAAAGTCCTGAACACAACACGGATGGGAATTCCCTGACCGCGTTGGACGCTAAGATCACTGATATGTTCCCCGGGGTCACCGTCCGCAAGGATCTGGTGAACAAGGTCAAGGGCAATGCACTGGTGCCTTCATATGTGCTGGAGTTCCTGCTCAGCGCATATGCCACGAACACCGACCAGGCCAGTATCGAGTCGGGTGTGGATCGAGTGCGTGCCATTCTTGCAAACAACTATGTGCATCGCGAGGAAGCCAATCTTATCCAGTCGAAAATCCGTGAGAAAGGCAGCCATAGGATTATCGACCGTGTACAGGTGGCTCTTAACGAGAAGACCGACCTGTACGAGGCGACGTTCTCCAATCTCGGTATCAGCCAGGTGATTGTCGATCCGAGCCTTGTAAAAGCTTATCCGAAACTGCTGGTGACGGGCATCTGGTGCATGTGTCAGATCGGTTACGCATATTCCGGCGACCCGCGCGAAGTACCATGGCAGTTGCTGCAGCTCAAGCCTGTGCAGATGTCGCGTGATGATCGCGAAAACTACATGCAGCAACGTTCGCAATTCACCGATAGCGAATGGATCGATCTGCTGATGCAGTCCATTGGGTTCAATCCCGATCTATTCTCCGACCGGGCGAAACTGCTTCATCTGGTACGCATGGTGCCGTTTGTGGAGCGCAACTACAATCTGGTCGAACTCGGGCCGAAAGGCACCGGCAAATCGCACATCTACTCGGAATTCTCACCGCACGGCATGCTCATATCCGGCGGGGAAGTGACAGTGGCCAAACTGTTCGTGAACAATTCCAATGGACACTTGGGGCTTGTGGGCTATTGGGACACGGTGGCTTTCGACGAGTTCGCGGGCAAGGCCAAGAAGGCCGGCCGGGACTTGGTGGACATCATGAAGAACTACATGGCCAACAAGTCGTTCTCCCGTGGTGTCGAGACGTTCCAAGGCGAGGCGAGCATGGCGTTCGTCGGCAACACCTCGCATAACGTGCCGTACATGCTGAAAAACTCTGACCTGTTCGAAGAGCTGCCGAAGCAATACCATGATCCGGCGTTTCTGGACCGCATCCACTTCTACCTGCCGGGTTGGGAGTTCGAACAGATCCGTTCTGAGATGTTCACCAGCGGATTCGGATTCGTGGTCGACTATCTGGCGGAGATTCTGCACAACCTGCGCGATGCCGATTACAGCGACCGGTTCGAAAAGTATTTCGAACTGTCTTCCACACTGTCCACGCGAGATAAGGACGGCATCAAAAAGACGTTCTCCGGATTGATGAAGCTCATCTACCCGGACGGCAAGGCCACTCCCGAACAGATGGAACCGTTGCTGCGTTGCGCCATCGAGGGCCGCAAGCGTGTCAAGGACCAGCTGTGCCGCATCGACTCCACCATGGAGGAAGTCGAGTTCACTTACAAGCGTGTGAGCGATGGCGAAGTAGTCGCCGTGCAGACGTTGGAGGAGCTTGACTACCCGCAGTTGTATTGGCGTGGGCGTGTAGCTGAGAACTCGGAAGATGAGGGAGAGGCGGAATCGTCTGTTGCTGGTGATGCCGAGGCAATTGCGGGTAATGAAGCCGGTGCTTCTGAGAACGTCAATGCCTTGCCCGTAGCGCGGCAGCAAGAAACAGCTACGATGACTCCAGTCGAGCGTCTTGCGGCAAAGGCCGACGGAAAGCAGTGGGAACTGGTCGAAAACCAACGTGGAATCACGTATTACAAATTGTTCGGGCCATATTTGGCTGGTGCGAAGAAAATTGTTGTAGAGGATGCGTATGTGCGTAAGCCTTATCAGCTGCGTAATCTGGCCGAGTTCTTGGAAATGCTGCTCAGATGCAAAAATCCCGATGAGGATGTGGCCGTTCATCTGGTGACCGGACATAATGATCCTGAATTCGTGGATGCGCAGGTAAATGGTTTGGACGAACTGGTATCGACGTTTTCGCAGTTGGGCGTGAACCTTACCTACGAATTCAGAGACACTTTGCACGACCGTTCCATTACTTCGGATACCGGTTGGCAGATTCTTCCCGGCCGCGGGCTTGACATCTTCCAGAAGTTCATTGATGGAGACTGGCTTAACCCATTGTTGCGCCACCAGCAGCTTCGCCGCGTTAAGGAATGCAAGGTCACGTATAGGCGAATTGATGAGAAATGAGTTGATTTAGGTCTCAGGAGGTAAGAAGAAAGACAATGATGAATTGGACGGATGCGGTTCAGGCGATTTGTGCCATTATAAGTACAATTGGCGGCATTGGTGCACTTGGCGTTAGTGCATGGCAAATTTGGTTGTTTTCCTCAATGATTCGGATCGGCGCATTGACAATCAGCTAATAACCGCTTTGGAAAAGTACAATGCGTATCCCATTAAGTGGAGTGAGCGGGAATTTAAGGAGAACTTGTACAAGCTTGCTTCGTGAGTGGTGCTTGTGGCTTTGGTCGGGAGCGAGGTTTCTGCTGTTTGCCGTGTCGACCTCCCCTCAGTCGCCTACGGCGACAGCTCCCCTCGGGGAGGGGAGTTGAGGAAGCGCTTAACGAGCATAGGGCTTCAGCCGCTCCCAATACGCCCGAATCGCGCCGAACGAATACACCGCGATCGCGACCCAAATCACCATGAACGCCGCATAGCCCTGCGCGCGCATCGGCTCGTGCAGCAGGAGCACGGCCACACAGAACTGGATCAGCGGGTTGAGATATTGGATGAAACTCACGGTCAGGTAATGGCTGTGCTGCACGCCGTAGGAGAACGTGGCCAGCGGAATCGCGGTGGGCAGGCCGGAGAACGCCACCAACAGCGCGACCATGGCCGCCAACGTGGCGACCAAACGATACGCGAGCACGCTGATGGCATTCATACTGGACAGCGTGCGCCAGTACAGCGGCAGCACGCCCCAGCCGATATTGGACACGAGCGGCGCGGCTATCCCCATTCGCGTCTGCTCGACGGTACGAACCGAAGTCACGTCTCACCACCATAGCGACTGATCACATGAGTGTCCCGCACCTGGTCACATGGCATATTGGACTTGCTGATGATGAACAGTACCGGTTATTGTTAGAGTCTCTTCCACAGGACACGGAGATTGAACAGATGATTCGGCCTTTTCTGAGGGCGCGAATCAGATTCGTAACGCAGTGGTTTGCCCCAGACTCTGTTACGGTGATAATAACTTCATCGTTGATAAGGGAGTCTTCATGGCAGGCAATGGCAACACGGCATTTCGTTTCCGAGTCACTTTGCACCTTGACGGGCGTGAATGCTGGCGGGAGATTCTGGTGCCGGCATCATTGACGTTCTTCGATTTGCATGCGGTATTGCAGGAATGCTTTATGTGGTACGGCGAGCATCTGTTCTGCTTCTGCGCCACATTTCCGAATGGGAAGCAGGTGCAAGTGGAAGAATTGTGGGGAGAAGAGCCCTCATACCATGAGGCGAAATACGAACAATATATGCCGGTGGAGCCGTTGCCGGAAGTTCGCATTGCTTCGGAAACCGAGCTGGGCGACGTGTTTCCCAAGGCGCGTACCGCTCGCTATTACTACGATTATGGTGACGATTGGATCCATGATATTAAGCTGCTGCGTACCTACCGCAGCGTGCACGTTGCGGATCCTCAGCTTTGGGATGGGGCGGGGGATGCGCCTCCGGAGGATGTCGGCGGGGCGTATGGGTTCGAGCGGTTCCTTGATACCTTGGGCAATCCCGAAGATGAAGAACATGATGGCACGGTTGAGTGGGCCGAGGACCAGATGTGGGATCGTTTCACGCTGAACCGCCATCGTGAGCGTCTGTTCCGTTGGCACAAGCACCGTGACATGATGTTGCATGGGTGATGCTGAACAGATGATAGCCGAACTGCATTAGGCTACTACGTCCCACACCGTAATGTATGACCAATCATTAGGAGGCCCGTCATGACTGCCCATTTCGACGAGTTCGAAGAGGAGATGACCTCCCGCAGCCTGGAACGAGCATATGATTACGTGGACGAGCATAGGATCGGTGGGTTAGAGGAAGTGTCGGCCGGACTATTCCACGCCGAAGTGCACGGTTCTGAACTCTACGATGTCGATATTCGACTTCGTGACAACGATATCGTGTTCGCATCCTGCACCTGCCCCTACGACCATGACGGATACTGCAAGCATATTGGTGCGGTGCTCTTGACGTTGCGTGATTACAAACACGGCGGTAATCATCAGCAGAACGTGACACACGATGCGATGATTGCAAAGCAGGACGACTCTCGGCCAGACATACCCGTAGCAGCAAATCCTCTCGCATCGAAACCTGAAGTGTTCAATCGAGTGCTGCAACATATTCGAGAACGAGTGGGACTGCGCAAATCAGAACGGTGGACGCCCGCTCAGCATTTCTATCTGGTTTGGAATCAGGACAAAATCAATGCCATCGTGACTGCGAATCCGGCAATCGCGAGCGGCATGGAACCATTGATGCCCGAAAGCACCGTGGATCGCGTCATGGAATCTCCCATGCGGCGACATCTCGGCAAGGACTACGGCTGGAAATTCGAATGGGGAGATGCCGCCATAAACGGCGTGATGGCCGTATTCGAGGAAGCAGAACAATCGAACGACTATCCGCTGGCCATGAGACGCATGTGCGCGGCTTTGCGAAAAACAGTGTGGTTCGCGAGACAAGTCGATGATGAAGAGGGTGCGCTACAGACATATATCGAACACCTCAATGAGCGGATCCTCGCTTATACGTATGCCGCGGCACCAATCGTTACAGGCGAGCAAGCGCAGCAGATGCTGATTGCAGCGTTGAGATTCATACGTGATACCCCTATGGTCGAGATGCTGTTTTGGCCGCACACGCCGCTGGAATGCGTCATCCCATTCGCGGATATTCACGCACGAGGTACGGCGGACGTAGAACAGATGGAGCATCAGCCCCGCGAGATCGGCACGACCTCGTTCATGTGCCGCACCTATGCGCAGTCCACATTGAATGTTGCCCGGCAATTCCTTCATGACAAGAAGGGGGATTCCATTGACGGCCATCGAACGAACCTGACCGATTACGATTGGGATGCCGCGCAAAAGCATGCGGGGTATTGGGAGCTCACCGTTCAACTGCCGCATGGCGAGCTTACCATGCTGGAGGCCTGCTATGAACGACTGAACGATGAGAACGGCATCAAACAATTATATGAGTACTACGTCGCTCACAGTGATTCAGTGGCGGACGAACGTTGCATTCCCATCCTCAAATCGATGGTCGACAAATCGGGCTGGCCTCAAAGCGTTCAGAACATCCTGCGCAACTATCATGAGCATGATTTCGGTGGGAAAGTCCTTGCACGACTCATGACTGAAGAGCGCCTATCCGATGAGGCCTTGACCTTAGCCGGGCAGCGGCCGGAACTTCTGCGTGACTTGCTCAAGCCCATCAGCCTCAATCACAGCGCGGAAGCAGAACGACTGATCAGAAAGCAGCTGCCGCTGGATCGCGATCCGTAACAGGGAAATCGCAACGAATAACGATTCGTTGCCATGTGGATCGAGCAATATCGCAACGTTTTCGGACTCGACCAAGCCAAGGCTCTCGCCAAGGAGATCATGGCAAAGTACCCGAGACGGTATGCACTCAAAGAGGAAATCGGCCGCGTGCATAAGTAACTTACTTATGCCAAAACATTCTAACACTACTCCGACGATGCTCGCCACCGCGGCCACAAGAATGCACGCAATACCGAATACGCGCAGCGCGCCGCCTTTGACCTGCGCATTCGGGCGGAAGAAAATACACCACCAAATCAGATACAGTGCATGACCCCACATCAGCTGCCGCGAACGGCTAAATCTGCCGAGTTCACCGAGTTCACCGGCCCTATTAAGTCCCTCAACTCCATCAATCGCCGTCTGACCCATCACATCACGCTTCATACACATTGCCGATTGACAGTCCTAGAACACAGTCTAGAACTGTCATGGTATGTTCGCGCAGATAGGGGCTCCAACAAAATTGGCTAAAAGAGAACTCGGCAACCTATAAAAAGGACGCGCCCGTGTGCCTTTACCGTTCAGCTCCTCTCACGAATGAAATCGAAAATCACGTCGAAGACCTGCTGGCTCCAGAAATCGTACTCATGTTCGGCGCCGTCGACCAGGACCAGTTGTGCGTCCACGTCGTGCTCGACCAGTCGGTCGCGCATCTTGACGGACTGATGGTAGGGGACCACGGTGTCGGCGGTGCCGTGCAACAGGAGCATCGGTGGATACTGCCGGCCGTCCCGCACCTGCAGGTAGGGACTCATGTCAGCCGCACGCTGACGGACCTCGGCATTGATGCCGGTCTCATGGGTCGCGCCCACCACGGCCGCGAACGGGCCGAAATAATACAGCCGGAATGGATTGGTCTCATCGTCGAATGCGTCGACAGCTTCAAGCATGTCGGTGGGCGGGAAGCAACTGACCACGTACTTCACCGCATCGCTCTCATCGGTATTGGTGCCGTCCTCATACCGCGGATCGTCGGCGGTCAGCCCCACCAACAGTGACGTGTTGCCGCCGGACGACGTGCCCCAGATGCCGAGGCGGTCGGGGTCCACGTGCCATTGACGCGCGTTTGCCCTGAGATAGCGGATGGCTGCTTTGACGTCCTCGAGATATGCGGGGAACACGTCGTGGGGATCGCTCGAGGCATCGCGATGATTCACCGTGGCCACCACAAAGCCTTCGCGGGCCAAAGCCGAGAGCTGCGGGATCTCGTAGTCGCGATGCGGCGTGGTCCAGGCGCTGCCTTGCACGAATACCACGGTGGGGTAGCGGCGGTTATCGTCATCGCCGGTGGATTGCGGGGCGATGATATCCATTACCAGATCATCGGCCCCGGTCTTGTACGCCACGTTGCGGGTCAGCGAGGCCAGCCCGGCAAGCGTGGGATTAGATGGAATATGGATGGCACCGTCCGAACCAGTGACGTTTTCGGCGGCTTTGGATGAGTCGATGGTCTGCATGGAATCCCCCTGGTTCTGTTGCAATACAGGACATCATACAGATGATACGAGGCCGATCGCTGATGATCGCTCGACTACCGATACAACGCCAGAAATACGGAACAATCGGAGTCTCCTACGCCCTGCTCGGACTGTCCGCCTGAATGATTGCGATTGTTGGTGGCGAGAAACGCGTGTATCTCATCCCTAGCTACCGCGAGCGCTGCATCCCGCGGATAGCCGTAAATCCCGGCGGAAATCAGCGGGAATGCGATGCTTCCGCAGCCGAGCGACACAGCAAGCTCCATCGAATTGCGATAACAGGCGCGCAGCAGTTGTTCCTCACCGGCATCACCGCCCTGCCAAATCGGGCCGGCGGTGTGAATCACGTATCGGGCGGACAATGCGAAGCCTGGTGTCGCTACCGCGCAACCGGTGAGAATAGGGGAAAGTCGGTCACAGGCCTCCTGCATATCCCGAGCTCCCGCCGCACGGAAAATCGCGCCGCACACGCCGCCGCCCATCAATAACCGCGTGTTCGCCGCGTTAACAATCGCATCCACCTGCATGGTGGTGATGTCCTGATGCACAATTCGCAGTGGCATGACTGCTATCCCTTTATTCTTTAGAACGACGGCATATCAAGCGACGGTGCTTGACCTGTCGGGCTAGCCGATGCGCTGCCATCGTCATGTTCGCGGAACCAATCGATAACCTGCGCCTCGCTCACCGGCATCAAGTCCCATGCATCCAATCCGACGTTCAGAGCCTCCGGACGGGCCCCATCGGGCGAAAGCTGATGCGTGTGACCATACAGCAGCTTGCGACCGTCAAACGGCAGGGCCTTACCGCTGAACTTTGCCACATCGTCGGGCCAGCTGTACGACAAATCCTCCCGATATGGGAAGTGGGACAGATTCACTATGCCAAGTCCCTCGATTTCGACCGTATCGTTCGGCTCAAGGCTCTCGAACAGGTTGAGTGCGGGCCGATCTTCAAGCCACCAATCATCGTGATTGCCGATCACACCATGCAAATGCTTGCAATTGAGCGCGCGTAGACAGTTCTTCAAATGCGTCAGTGACGTGCGAAAACCGATGTCGCCCAGAATCCACAACTCATCGTCCGGCCCGACCATCGCATTGATATTGTCCACGATCGCTTTGTCGTGAGCATCCGTATCGGCTGCCGTGCGGAACGTCGGCCCCGAGTCCAGCGTCGTCTCCTTGGCCCAATCCTCAGCGGCTTTGCGACCATGCGCGCGCAGTATTTCCTCATAGCTTGAGCGCGTTGGATCGAATGTCGTAAAACCTCGTAGCACGGTGACCAGCGGATGCCCGAAATGCGTATCGGTGGTGAAATACTTCATTGACGGTCCTCCTGCGGTGCTGTCCTTGCCGCAACCGGTGCAAGGACATTACGAATGACTCCATCCTAAGTCCATAAGCGCCATGTGAGGAGTCGCAAGGATGGCCATCAGCCCGTGTCTGTTCGTGTTGCCATAATAAGGCGCATTGCAGGGGAACCCGTGAACCAAGCCGATACCAGCCGAGCCGGTACGGGGCCATTCGTGCCGAGACCGAATCAATCGCCGACATGCGGGTTGAGAAAAGGCATAAGGCCTGACCCTTGGAGCCTGTTGGCCAACACCATCGGAGGGAGCAAATGATGACTTTTGACGCCACCGCGTTCGGCCCGATCACCTTGGACCATCTGCCGCCGTTCGCGCAACGACTGCGCGAGGCCGCCAACTTGGTCTGGGAGGAGGGATACCGGCAGCCGTTCCTGCGCGAGCTGGGCAACGGGACGCTCGATCGCGAGCGCTTCGCATTCTATCTGCTGCAGGACTACCGTTACCTAAACGACTACGCCAAGGTCCACGCTCTGGCCCTCACCAAAACCCAGGATCCCGAAGTCATGCGGTTCATGGCCGACGTGCAGAACGGTATCTTCAATGTGGAGTCCGCGATGCACCGCAAATACATGGCAAGCTACGGCATCAGCGAGCAGGAAATGAACTCGGTTCGTCAGTCCGCGTTCGCCCGCGCCTACACATCGAACATCCTTTCGATCGCATATGGCAATCCTTTAGTCGATGTTCTCGTGGCCGTGCTGCCCTGCGCATGGGTGTACGCCGACTACGGGCAGCGTCTCGCCGCCGAATTCACGGACACGCTTGATTCCAACCCGTACAAGAGCTGGGTGGACATGTACAAAACCGAGGAGTTCTGGAGCAGCTCCGCATGGCTGATCGAACATATCGAGCAGTTGACCGAACACCTGAGCGCAGAACGCAAGGACGAACTCGTGGACGTCTTCGTGACCGGCGTGCAGAACGAATACATGTTCTGGTCGAGTGCCTACGACATGCAGTACACATGGAAGCCGGAATGGGATGTGTGAGGAACACGATGGATGAGCGGTGGGCGCGTGCCCTGCGTGCCAAAGGCATCAATGTCGGAGAGGGCAGTCAACACGGCTCCAGCGATAAGACGGAAACAGGGAAATTCCTCGAATCCAAAATCGTTGCGGCTAAGGGCAAGTCCCGACAGGCAGCGGCGAATACCGTATCTCGCGCCACACCATTCAAAGCCACCGGACATAAGGACGGCATCAGTCGGCAGGGGAATTGACCCTGTTGCGGGACTGTTTCGAGATGGATGGGCTCGAGATGGGTGCAGCCAATGGGCTACTCCAGCTTCAAGGGGCTGATTGCGTGCTTTCCGGAGGTCTATCTCCGTTTCAAGGGGCTGATGCCCAAGTAGATGGAGGGCAAAAACGGCGGAATGACGTGGGCATGAGGATGTTATTATGCTTCGTCCGGAGGATGACCAGCCCCTTGAAACGGAAGTAGACCTCCGGAACGGTTCAGATCAGCCCCTCGAAACGTGTGTTGCAAATTAAAACGCCGGTAACTCGGTTCAGAGAGGTACATTCGGCGCTTTGCAGAATGGTAACTGCCTTCGAAGAGGTACTTTGTTCGCGAAACCATGAGTATAATCGGTCAGACACCAACGCCATTCCGCCGTCTCTGAGCTGCTTCCACTTGGCTCGGTACCCCTTTGAACGGAGATATCCAATATCGGGCTATGCCGACATCATATTGCGCGCAGAAAATCACGAATATCAGCAATTTCCTCGTCGCAAATGGCGTGAGCCATGTCGGGATACTCTCGATAGGTCAGAAGCCCGGCCCGTTCAAGGACCTGATGGGCCGTCTGCTGGTCGGGCGCGGGGATTGTGCGGTCATACGCGCCATAGGCCAGAAAAAATCGGGTAAGGGAGTCAAGCGCCGCCTGCTCCTCGCCCATGAACGAAGGGCTGAGCAGAATCGCCGAATCGAACACGGTCGGATACGCCTTGACCAGACGGTACGACAGGTAGCCGCCTTGGGAGAACCCGATAAGAATCTTCTTACGATTTGCAAACGCTGAGGCGTCCAGCAACGAGGTCACCGCTTCGCCGACCGCCGCGCATTCCCGTTGCCGTTCCTCCACGCCGCAGCCGTCCGGATACCAGTAATTGCCGCCCATGTAAGGCCTTGGATAGGTGGCGCGGAATGAGATGTAACTCGGCCCGGTCTCACCATGTGCGGATTCAGCGTGATTGACTGAGTAGTCGGAATCAGCGAAATCAGAGGAACCAACGGGAGCGGACGAAAGTGATAAATCCGTATGGAACCGTGCCGGCGCATATACAGCGTCGAGAATCCGTACCATTTCGCTCTCATCGTTGCCATACCCGTGAAACATCAAGAAAATCGGGTCGTCGCCGCCGGCATTGATTCGGCTCGTCATCTGCAGTCGCATCGTCATCACCTCACTCAACGAGCTTACATGCATTAGACTTGTATCGTTTGACCGACCAAGAACACGCAAGGAGCAATCATGGGGCCGAGGCGCGGGGCGCTGACCGCAGGCGAGAAGGTGCAGTTCACCGACCGCAAGGGTAAGAAGATCACCGATCAGCTGGTTGCCGGCGGCTCCACACAAACCGAGCATGGCTTGATTCTGCACGATGATGTGATCGGCAGGATCGAAGGCACGGTCATCCTCACCGTACACGCCAAACGAGAGGCGCAGGTCAATCAGGTCTACCCCGAAAAGGACAGGAACAAGCCGTGGAAGTCCTCGCGCGCTATCGGCGGCTGGGAGTATGCGGTGATGCGCCCACGTCTGGCCGACTACGTGCTCTCCATGCCGCGTGGCGCGCAGATCATGTATCCGAAAGACATCGCCCAGGTCATCCAGCTTGGCGACATTCGCTCCGGCATGCGCGTGCTGGAATCCGGCGCCGGCTCGGGGGCGATGAGCGTCAACCTGCTGGACGCCGTAGGACAGGATGGCCACCTGACCACCATCGAGCTGCGCCCCGAATTCGCCAAGGTGGCCCAGGCCAATGCCACGCTGTACTATGGCGAGCATCCGCAATGGTGGGACCTCAAAACCGGCGACTTCGATTCCGTGGCCGCCGAACTGCCCGAACATTGGTTCGACCGTATTATGCTCGACATGCTCGATCCGTGGAACAGGCTCGAACAGGCCTATCGCGTGATCGCCCCCGGCGGCGTGCTGGTCAGCTACGTAACCACCACCACGCAGATGAACCGACTGGCCGAAGCCCTGCGCACGGCCGGCTGCTGGACCGAACCGCAGATCCAGGAAACCCTCGAACGCACATGGAAGGCCCAAGGCCTCGCCGTACGCCCCGACCACCAGATGATCGGGCACACTGGTTTCCTTGTCATTTCGCGCGCCATGGCCCCCGGCTTCGAGGCACTGCGCAAACGCGACCGCGTGACCAAGGACACGTCCACCGACATCGACTCCCTCACCGAAGAGCAGCGCGAAGCCCAGATCGAAGAGCTGGAACTGCGTGATATCTCCGATCACAAACTACGTAAGGTGCTGCGCGATCTCGACCGCCAGGTCGGCCAGCTCGCCGACACCGACGAATAAGCGCCGAATGATGGGTCGCCGGCCGTTTCGACGGCCCTATACTGGAAGCAATACAGGGCCGAGCAGCGGTTCGTGAAGGGAGCCACGGATGGGCATCAAGCTGAACAAGGTCGCCAAGGCAGCCAAGGAATATGACCATGTCCTCATCATCATGAGGCATGCCAAGGCTGAGCCGTTCGGAGGCAAGGGCGATGTCGAGCGTGAGCTCACCGAGAAAGGCCTCAAACAGGCCAAAGCCGTGGGCAAGGGTGTCGAAGCGCTGGGATTGGTGCCCGACCGGATTTCCTGCTCGTCCGCCACCCGCACCCGGCAGACGCTGGATCGCATGCTCAAGACGTTCGGTGACAAGCCGATCGTCGATTATCGCATCAGCCTGTATGACGGGGGAGTGCAGGCCGTGTTCGACGAACTCGCCCACGTCAAGGACAAGACCCATGTGTTCATGATCGTCGGCCATGAGCCTACCGTGTCCATCAGCGCGCAATGGCTCGCCTCTGCCGACTCCGATTCGGAACGTCTTGATCTGCTGAATCTGGGTCTTTCGCCGTCCTCCATCGTGATTATGGGCTCAGATAAGCCGTTCGATGAATGGCAGGTGCACAGTGGCGAACTGCTCGCCGTCATCAATGCGAAGGACTTCGACTGATTCCATCGCGTCGGCTGGTTTCCATGGTCCGGTGCCACCGGTGATGATGAGGCAAGTCCGCCAGCAATCTGGCGGACCGTTCGTGTTTTCCGGCATGAGGTGTAGTCTCGGCTTTACGCGATGACGCGAGGCCAGTACATGATGCTATAAGTTCCATCTATAACGACACTCTACGATCATTTATAAGCTGTGAATCCGGGCGTTTTGCTACCCTAAGTCGGGTTACGAACGCTTACATTGGAGGATTCATGTCCACTCTGACTTCCGTCTCCGGCTTTCCCCGCATCGGGCAGAACCGCGAACTGAAGAAGATCATCGAAGGCTACTGGAAGGGCGCCAACGACCTGGCCATCGTCAAGGCCACCGCCGCCGAACTGCGCGCCAAGCACTGGAAGCTGCAGCAGGCCGCCGGCATCGACCTCATTCCCAGCAACGACTTCAGCTACTACGATCAGATGCTGGACACCGCCATCCTCCTCAACGTGATTCCGAAGCGTTACGAGCGTCTCGCCTTCGATAACCAGGAGGACACGCTCTTCGCCATGGCCCGCGGCTACCAGGGCGACAAGGGCGACGTGACCGCACTGCCGATGAAGAAGTGGTTCACCACCAACTACCACTATCTGGTGCCCGAAGTCGAGTCGGCCGCGGAGATCAAGCTCAACTCCACCAAGCCGTTCGACGAGTTCAACGAGGCCAAGGCGCTGGGCATCGACACCAAGCCCGTGTTCATCGGCCCGTACACGTTCCTCAAGCTCGCCCGCACCCCGGAAGCCACCGAACTCGAGCTCGACAAGGGCCTGGTCAACGCCGTGGCCGCCGTCTACGTCGAAGTGCTCGCCAAATTCAACGAACTCGGTGCCGCATGGGTCCAGCTTGATGAGCCGTACCTCGTGCTCGACAAGGAGCCGGGCGATGTTGAACTCTTCAAGACCCTGTACACCAAGATCCTGTCCGCCAAGGGCAACGTCAAGGTGCTGCTCAACACCTACTTCGGCCACATCGCCGACGTGTACGAGACCGTCAACCTGCTCGGCTTCGACGGCATCGGCCTGGACCTCAACGAAGGCCGCGAGGAGAACCTCGAAGCCGTCGCCAAGTACGGCGTGGCCTCCAACACCACCATCTTCGCCGGCGTGATCAACGGCCGCAACATCTGGCGCAACAACTACGCCACCTCCCTCGGCCTGGTCGACGCCCTGAAGCAGGTCACCGCCAACGTGGCCGTCTCCACCGCATCCTCCCTGCTGCACGTGCCGTTCAGCACCGAAGGCGAGACCGGCATCCCGGCCGAAGACCTCAAGCACTTCGCGTTCGCCGTCCAGAAGCTCGACGAGCTCAAGGAAGTCGCCGCCCTGGCCGACGCCACCGAGGACGAGAAGAAAGTCTCCGCCGCCCTCGCCGCCAACCAGGCTCTGTTCGACGGCACCCGCGTGGCCGCCGACCCGGCCGTCGCCGAGCGCATCGGCAAGCTGTCCGACGCCGACTACGTGCGTCAGCCTGCCCGCGAGGAGCGTCAGGCCCTGCAGCGCGAGGCCCTCGGCCTGCCGCTGCTGCCGACCACCACCATCGGCTCCTTCCCCCAGACCAAGGAGATTCGCGCCGAGCGCGCCAAGCTGCGCAAGGGCGAGGTCACCAAGGAAGCCTACGACGAGTTCATCAAGGCCCAGATCGACACCGTCATCAAGAAGCAGGAGGATATCGGCCTCGACGTGCTGGTCCACGGCGAGTTCGAGCGTAACGACATGGTCGAATATTTCGGCCAGAACCTCAACGGCTTCCTGTTCACCAAGAACGCTTGGGTTCAGTCCTACGGCACCCGTTGCGTCAAGCCCCCGATCGTCTGGGGTGACGTGTCCCGCGCCAACCCGATCACCGTGGAATGGTCCGCGTACGCCCAGTCCAAGACCGACCATGTAATGAAGGGCATGCTCACCGGCCCGGTGACCATCCTCAACTGGTCCTGGCCGCGCGAGGACATCACCCACGAGGAGCAGACCAAGCAGCTCGCCCTCGCCATCCGCGACGAAGTGCTCGATCTCGAGGCCGCCGGCATCAAGGTCATCCAGATCGATGAGGCCGCCCTGCGTGAGAAGCTGCCGCTGCGCAAGTCCGACTGGCACGTCAAGTACCTCGACTGGGCCGTTCCGGCCTTCCGTCTGGTGCACTCCGCCGTCAAGCCGACCACCCAGATCCACACCCACATGTGCTACTCCGAGTTCAACGACATCATCCGCGACATCGACGCGATGGATGCCGACGTGATCTCCTTCGAAGCCTCCCGTGGCGATCTGGTGGTGCTCGACGCCATTCACGACGCGCACTTTGAGACCGAGGCCGGCCCGGGCGTCTACGACATCCACTCCCCGCGTATTCCTTCCGAGAAGGAGATCGAGGATCGTGTCTACGAGATCCTTGACAAGATGGATGTCAGGAAGGTGTGGATCAACCCCGACTGCGGTCTGAAGACCCGTGGCAACGCCGAAACCTGGCCGAGCCTTGAACATCTGGTCGCCGCCGCCAAGGCCGTGCGCGCCAAGCTCGAGAAGTAGGACCTTATGAGGCCCCCGCTGGCGGGGGCTGTCGCCACAGGCGACTGGAGGTGGTAATGACGCAATTCCAACCACCCCCAGTCCGGCATCCGCCGGACAGCCCCGCCAGCGGGGGCAACTTCATACGTGTAGTAAGGAACTCAATATGCATTCCCCGATGTTCACTCTCGAGGTATTCCCGCCCAAGCGCAACGCGCCGGTCGGCACCATCTACGACACCCTCGACGGGCTCGAGGGCCTGAACCCCGACTTCATTTCCGTGACCTACGGCCATGGCACCCACTCCGACCGCACCGCCACCGCACGCATCGCCCATACGATCAGCAAGGAATACGGCATACCAGCAGTCGCCCACCTCACCGCTCTGTACTCCGACAAGGCCAAGATCGACGAAGCGCTTGACATGTTCGAAGAAGCCGGCGTGAGCGCCGTGCTCGCCCTGCGCGGCGATTACATCGACGGTGAGCAGGCGGTCGGCGAATTCAACCACGCCAGCGACCTCGTATCCTACATCCGCTCCGTGAAGCCGGATCTCAAGGTGTTCGGCGCCTGCTACCCAGAAGGCCATTACCAGGCCGACACCATCGACCAGGATATCGAGAACCTCAAGATTAAGGTCGATGCCGGAGCCACCCATCTGATTTCCCAATTGTTCTACGACAATGAGGACTTCTACCGTTTCCTCGACAAGGCGCGCGTCGCCGGCATCACCGTGCCGATCGAGGCGGGCATCATGCCGGTGCGTGGCGCCAAGTCCGTGCGTCGCATGGCCGAGCGCAACGCCTCGCGCATCCCGGACAAGCTCAACACCCTGCTGAACAAGTGGGAGGACGACATCCAGTCCCTGCGTACCGCCGGCATCCTCTACGCTTCCGAGCAGATCGCCGACCTCGTGGCCCACGGCGTGGACGGCGTCCACCTGTATTCGATGAACCACCCCGCCACCACGCGCCGTATCTGGCGCAATACGGAACCGTTGTTCCTCGGTACGCAAGGTTGACGCATATCGCGGCGCGGCGCATCTCAATGCGTCGCGCCGCGACGTTAATCCGCTGGCGAAACCCAGAGTTCCCCCAGCGGCCGATGGGTATCATGAACGTGCAAGCCAACCAAAGCGATGGAAGGAAGTCCGTTATGTGCACTGGTGTCCGTTTCTCCGATGATGAGGGCAACACCTATTTCGGCCGTAATCTCGACTGGAGTTTCTCATATGGGGAGACCATCCTGGTCACTCCGCGCGGCTACCACTATGACACGGTGTTCGGTGCGGGCGGCAAGGCGAAGCCGAACGCGGTGATCGGCGTGGGCGTGGTCATGGCCGATAGGCCGATGTATTTCGACTGCGCCAATGAACATGGTCTGGCCATCGCCGGCTTGAATTTCCCCGGCTACGCCTCGTTCGTCCACGAACCGGTCGAAGGCACGGAAAACGTCGCCACGTTCGAATTTCCGCTGTGGGTGGCACGCAATTTCGACTCCGTCGACGAGGTCGAGGAGGCGCTCAGGAACGTGACGCTCGTCTCCCAGATCGTGCCGGGACAGCAGGAGTCTCTGCTGCACTGGTTCATCGGCGACGGCAAGCGCAGCATCGTCGTCGAGCAGATGGCCGATGGCATGCACGTGCATCATGATGACGTCGATGTGCTGACCAATCAGCCGACGTTCGACTTCCATATGGAAAATCTGCGCAACTACATGTGCGTCAGCAACGAGATGGCTGAACCGACTTCATGGGGCAAGGCCTCCTTGACCGCCTGGGGTGCGGGTGTGGGCATGCATGGCATCCCGGGCGACGTGAGCTCCCCGTCGCGCTTCGTTCGTGTGGCCTACACCAACGCGCATTACCCGCAGCAGAACGATGAAGCCGCCAATGTGTCGCGTCTGTTCCACACCCTCGGCTCCGTGCAGATGGTGGACGGCATGGCGAAGATGGGCAACGGCCAGTTCGAACGCACGCTGTTCACCAGCGGATATTCGTCCAAGACCAACACCTATTACATGAACACCTATGATGACCCCGCCATCCGTTCCTACGCCATGGCCGATTACGATATGGATTCCTCGGAGCTCATCAGCGTCGCTCGATGACTCCTTCCCGGCTCATGCCCCATTCGGAAGGGCATGAGCGTATATAGTGGAATCTTATGGAATCGTCGATGTTCAAACCCAGCTCCATGGACCTCATCAGGGCAGGTCTGCAAGACCTCGACAAGGCCCGCACCTTGTTCGACCAGCTCAAGGCGGACGACATTCCCGATGAGCGATGCGCCGAACTGCTGAGCGTGCTGGCCCACGCCTGCGACCCCGATGTGGCATTGAGCAATTTCGTGGATATCGTCAACGCGATGCAATCCAGCCAGCGCGATCTGAAACACGTCATCCCCGACAACAACGCCCTGAAGCGTCTGGTCACGGTGCTCGGCGTTTCCGACGCGATGGGCAAGTTCATGCGCTTCAAGCCGCAGCTTGTGGAGGCCGCAGCAGTCGACAACTGCAACAGCCATCTGTTCAATCACACGCAACGCCGTGCACGTCTGCTCAAGGCGGTCGGCGCGGACCCGGACGAACCGGCCATGCCCGTCGCCTCCAAGGATCTGGCCGAAGCGGCCACGGCCTTGCGTTCCAGCTACCGGAACCAACTGGCCGCCATCATCGCCCAGGATGCCGTGGCGGACGACCCGACCTCCATCCAACCGACCATCAGCCGCGAACTGTCCGACCTCGCGGACGCGGCGCTCGAAGGCGCGCTGGCCATCGCCCGTCACGAAACCGAGGGCAGCGAGCATGTGCGCTTCACCATCATCGGCATGGGCAAACTCGGCGCACAGGAACTGAACTACGTTTCCGACGTGGACCTCATCTACGTGGTCGAACCGGTCGACAAGGACGTGGACCATCAGACGCTGATTCGCGTGGGCACCAAGATGGGCACCATGCTGCAGCGCATCTGCCAGTCCGCCATCATGGGCGTGGCCGAGCAGCCGCTGTGGCAGATCGACGGCGGCCTGCGCCCGGAAGGCAAGGACGGCGCGCTGGTGCGCGTGCTCTCCTCGCACAAGAACTATTACGAGCAGTGGGCCGAGAACTGGGAGTTCCAAGCGCTGCTCAAGGCCCGCCCGGTGGCCGGCGACCCCGACCTCGGCCAGGCCTACATGGACATGACCCGGCCGTTCGTGTGGAGCGCGTCCAAGCGCAAGAACTTCGTCTACGACTGCCAGAAAATGCGCAAGCGCGTGGAGGATTTGATTCCCGCACCCCTGAAGGACCGCGAGATTAAGCTCGGCCGCGGCGGTTTGCGCGATGTGGAATTCACCGTGCAGATGCTCCAGCTCGTACACGGCCGCACCGACGAATCGCTGCGCACCAGCAACACGCTCGACTCGCTGCAGCGCCTGTCCGAAGGCGGCTATGTATCGCGCAAACAGGCCGTGCGCATGTCCCAGGACTACCGCTTCGAGCGCGTGATGGAACATCGCCAGCAGATCTGGTCCCTGAAGCGCACGCACCTGTTCCCGGACCTCGGCCGGGCCTCGGTCGGAGGCCTCGAAAAGAAGCGCGACATCGACGTGGACGAGTTCAACCAGAACCAGGAGCTGCGCCGACTCGCCCGCGCATTCGGCCTGCACCCGGAAGAACTCGTCGACAAGTATGACGACACCCGCCGCGAAGTGCGCCACTTGCACCTCGACATCTACTATCGCCCGATGCTGCCGGTCAACGCCCAGATGGAGAACGACCAAATCGTCCTGAGCGTCGAGGCAGCACAGGAGCGATTCGAATCCATCGGCTTCGGCGACCCGGACGCCGCCATCCGCCACGTGCAGGCGCTCACCGCCGGCGTGGGGCGCGCGGCCAAAATCAACCGCATCATCCTGCCCGCCGTCTTGCAGTGGTTGGGCGAGGGCCAGAACCCGGACATGGGCCTGCTCAACTGGCGCAAACTGGAGGAGAACTTCGGCACCGAATCCGGCTATCTCGGCTTCCTGCGCGACTCCACCTCCGCCGCCCAGCGCCTGTGCCACATCCTGTCCAACTCGCGATTCCTGGGCGACGCACTCAACAAGTCGGTCGAATCGATCAGTTGGCTTGGCGACAACGACAATCTGCAGGCCCGCACGCGCGAGGCCTTGGACGTGCAGACCGGTTCGGCGCTGGAACGCTTCGGCTCGAACATCAACGAGTTCGCCACCTCCATGCGCGCCATGCGCCGCCACGAAATCGAACGCATCGGCCTGTCCTGGATGAGCGGCGTAATCAGCGATTCCGACAGCCTCAAAGCCATGACCGACGTGTACGACGCGATCATCGACGCCTCCCTGACCTGGGCCGTGCGCCACCAGATCGCCGCGTTCGGCGTCGAAACCGCGCCGGCCGGCATCACCGTCATCGCCATGGGCCGTTACGGCGGGCGCGAAGTGAACTTCAGCTCCGATGCGGATGCCATCCTCATCTACCGTCCGGCAGACGACGCCGACGACGGCCAAGCCAACGCTTTCGCCAAAAAGGTCGTGGAAGACCTGCGCAACATTCTGCAAGGCCCGACGACGCTGGAGCCCAAGATCGAACTCGACCTGGACCTGCGCCCGGAAGGCAAGAACGGTCCGCTCGTGCGCTCCTACGCCTCCTGCGAGGAATACTACGAATCCTGGGCCTCGACCTGGGAGCGCCAGGCACTGCTGCGCGCCCGGTACGCGGCCGGCGACGCCGAACTGGCGCGAGACTTCCTGATCAACATCGCCGACCCGCTGCGCTACCCGACCACGGAGCTGACCGAGGCCGAATTGCAGAACATCCGCAAGCTCAAGGCCCGTATGGAGGCCGAGCGTCTGCCGCGCGGCGTGCGTCGAGAACGTCATCTGAAGCTCGGCAAGGGCGGCTTGTCTGACGTGGAATGGACCGTGCAGCTCATGCAGCTCCAGCACGCCAGCGATATCAAAGATCTGCGCGTCAACGGCACGTTGGAGGCATTGGACGTGCTGGAAGCCAAGAAGCTCATCAGCGCTATCGACGCGATTCAGCTGCGCAAGGCATGGACGTTGTGCACCGCGGCCCGCAACGGCAACTATCTGTGGAGCGGGCGCGCCAACCAGGCCGATATTCTGCCTGATGACATCTATTCGCTGGGCGGCATCGCCGTCTACCTCGGCTACGGCGCCCACCGCGGCCAGCATTTCGAGAACGACCTTTTGGCCGTGATGCGCAAGTGCCGTGACGTCTGCCAGAGGCTGTTCTACGGTCAGGTTGACGAAGATTCCCAGAGCGGCGGTACGCGTATGCATGTGCTGGCACCGCGATTGGAGCATAATCGACGCCTTGCACAGCGGTGAACGCCACAAGCTTCACATTCATTAGGTCGATTTGCCGTTCATTAGGTCGGTTACTTCTGTAGAGCGGTGTTGGAATGGCGCCATTCCAACACCGTATGAAGTGAAACACTGACCTAATGAACGGCAAATCGACCTAATGAATAGTTTTTTCTGCATGCTTCACCACGCAAATTCAGTAATTCATTGTTCCCAAGGGTGAACACTCCGTGAACGCGGCTGTCCGAAAAATGGCGTAAGTTAAATTAGGTCACACAAGAGTGGCCACCTGAAACCACGAGCGAAAAGGTGAGCCTTGTCTGAAGAAACACCCATGGTCGGCAAAAGCGTTGTGACGCTGGACGGCCTGTCAACAAACCAGATCCTCGATATTTTGCATAAGGCCGCATATATTGACGGCCATCGTAAGGAAGTGGCTCACACTTGTGACGGACGCGTGCTCGCCACATTGTTCTATGAGCCCTCCACCCGCACCCGTTTGAGCTTCGAGACCGCAATGCTGCGTCTCGGCGGCAAGGTCATCGGCTTCGCCGGCGCGCAGCTGGCCTCTGTGACCAAGGGTGAGTCCATTGCCGACACCTTGAAGACCGTGTCCAACTATGTGGACGTGGTGGCCATCCGCCATCCGAAGGAAGGCGCCGCTTTGGTGGCCTCCCGCGCCGCCTCCGTGCCGGTGATCAACGCCGGCGACGGCGGTCATATGCACCCCACCCAGACGCTGGCCGACCTGGCCACGCTACAGTCGCGCTTTGGCCGCATCACCGACCTGACCGTGGGTCTGTGCGGCGACCTGACCTTCGGCCGTACCGTGCACTCCCTGATTGAGACCCTGTGCCGCTTCGGTAACGTGCGCTTCGTGCTCATCAGCCCGGACGAGCTCAAGACTCCGCAGTATGTGATCGACCGCATCAACGCTACGCCAAGCTGTTCCTATGTGGAAGTGCGTGACCTGGCCTCCGTGATGGGCGACCTCGACGTGCTGTACATGACCCGCGTGCAAAAGGAACGCTTCTTCAACGAAGACGACTACCTGCGTCTGCGCGATACCTACATTCTCGACGAAGAGAAGCTGCAGCTCGCCAAGCCGTCCATGGCTGTGCTTCACCCGTTGCCGCGCGTCAACGAAATCGCCGTGGACGTGGACGATGATCCGCGTGCCGCCTACTTCGAGCAGGTCAAGAACGGCATGCTCGTGCGCATGGCCCTCGAAAGCACCGTGGTGGGCGACGAACTGCCCGGATACGAACCGCTCAACCCCAAGGAGGTTCAGGCCTGATGGAAGTCACCAGCATCCAGAACGGTATCATCATCGATCACGTGCCGGCTGGCACCTCGCTCAAGGTTCTCGACTATCTGAAGATCGACCCATCCAAAACCAAGCTGGCACTCATCATGAACGCCGACTCCAAGCGCTACGGTTCCAAGGACATCATCAAAATCGAAGATGACAAAGACATCGACCTCGACGTGCTCGGCTTCGTGGCCCGTCAGGCCACCGTGGATGTGGTGCGCGGTGGCAAGATCGTCGAAAAGAAACAGCCGAACCTGCCCGAACATATCGTGGGAGTAATCTCCTGTGTGAACCCGCGCTGCGTGACCACCACCGAGCCTGGCATCAAGCAGATGTTCCACCTCGTGCACTCCGAACGACTCGAATACCGCTGCGACTACTGCGACGAGGAAGCCAAACTGTGAGCATAACCCTACGCAACATCAAGGTCTGGAACACCGGCGAGATCATTGACCTCGTGGTGCCCGGGACCGCTGCTGCCTACTTCGCCGACACTTCCTCCGTGGTTGATGGCGCCGACATCGATGCCACCGGTCTGACCTTGGCTCCCGGATTCGAGGATCCACACGTCCACTTCCGCGACCCCGGCCAGACATACAAGGAATCGATGGTCTCCGGTTGCCGTGCTTCGGCGTCCGGCGGATACACGAACGTACTCATCATGCCGAACACGTTGCCGGCATTGGACGGCCAGACCGTTACTGATGCTTCCGCTCCCGGCGCGAAGGAAGTTCTGGACGCCGGCTTCGACAACGTCATCGACTTCCTGCAGCAGTACGATGCCGCGCATAATGTGAAGTTGCCGGTCCGTTACGACCTGTGCGTGTGCGCGTCCAAGGATCGTGCCGGTCACGAGGCAAGCGATGTTGCCGATTGGCTGAAGTATGTGCCCGGCTTTGAGGACGACGCCAAGACACCCGCCATGCTGGCCCACCCTGTCACCGCAGTAAGCGATGACGGTTCTGCCGTGACCCCGAAGATTCTGGATCAGGTGCTGGAGAACGTCAAGACTTCCGATCTGTATCTGATTGAACATTGCGAGCATCACGATACGGGTGCCGTCAACGAGGGACCGGTTTCCCGCGAACTTGGCGTACCCGGCATTCCGGAAGACACCGAACTCAAGATCGTGGCTCGCGACATCGAAGCGGCCCGCCGCACCGGTGTCCACGTGCACTTCCAGCATGTGAGCACCGCGATTTCGTTTGAAGCTATTCGTAAGGCCAAGGCTGAAGGACTGCCGATCACTTGCGAAACCGCGCCGCATTATCTGGCATTGAGCGATGAGGCGTTGCTCAAGTACGGCACGTTGGCCAAGATGAACCCGCCGCTGCGCTCTGAAGCGGATCGCAAGGCCACCATCGCGGCCATCGCGGACGGCACGGTTGACCTGCTGGCCACCGATCATGCGCCGCATACATTGGAAGAGAAGGAACTCGGATTCCTTGAAGCGCCCAATGGCATCATCGGCCTTGAATGCGCGTACGGCGTGTGCCACAAGGTGTTGGTGGACGGCGGCTTCATCTCTGATGAGCGTTTGATTGAGCTCATGTCCGTGGGGCCGGCCGAACTCATGGGCCATGCACCGACCGATGTGGCTGCGCTGGTCGAAGACTATGCGGAACCCGCGCCTACCGGTGAAGACCCGGATGGTGTGATTGCGGGGGAGCAGGTGGCCGACGCCGCCGAATCCGGGGCTTCGCAGCGTGAAGGCGTCAACCGGCTGCTTGATTTCAGTCATGTGGACGATGCCGATGCGGTCGACCTCGTGGTTCTTGACACCGCCGAGGAATGGACCGTGGATCCCGAGCAGTTCCACTCCAAGGCTCGTAACACCCCCTTCGGCGGCTGGCAGGTCACTGGACGTCCCCTCGCCACGATCATCGGCTCCAAGCTGATGTTCAGCCGTTTGTAGACAACACAAGGAGCAGCATGGATCGCCTAATCGAAGCTATCGACAACACCCAGAACCCCAGCGTCGTGGGCCTTGATCCCACCGAGGCGTTGGTGCCGCCGCAGGTCGTGGCGAGCTTTGCCGACGAGGTACGCGATTCCGTGGAATCTCCGGAAGAGCTCGAATCCGCTCAGCTGGCCGTCGCCTACTTCGAATACAACCGCACGATTATCGACGCCATCGCCGATATCGTGCCCGCCGTCAAACCACAGATCGCCATGTATGAGGCGCTTGGCCCGGCCGGTGTGGATATCTACACAATGACCTGCGAATATGCGACCCAGCAAGGCCTCTACGTACTCGGCGACATCAAGCGTGGCGACATCGGCTCCACCGCGGCCGCCTACGCCCATCACCTGAACGGCGTGGGCGATTTCGACCCGTGGCATGAGGACGCGGTGACCGTCAACCCGTATCTCGGCACCGACGGCATCACCCCGTTCGTCGAGGCCGCCACCGAAGCGGACAAGGACATCTTCGTGCTCGTGCGCACCTCCAACCCGTCCTCCAGCGAACTGCAGATGCTTGATCTGGCCGACGGCACGAAAGTCTACGAACATGTGGCCGATCTGGTGGAAGGCTGGGGTGCCGAGACCATTGGCGACCACGGCTACTCCCGTGTGGGCGCGGTGGTCGGCGCCACACATCCGGAAGAAGGCAAGGCACTGCGCGCGCGCATGCCGCACACGTTCTTCCTCGTGCCGGGCTACGGCGCTCAAGGCGGTACTGCCGCGGATGTGGCCGGCATGTTCGATGAGCAGGGCAGCGGCGCCATCGTCAACTCGTCGCGCGGCATCATCGGCGCGTGGAAGAAGAGCGGCAAATACTCCGAATCCATGACCGCCGACGAGGCGCTTGGCTTGGTGGCGGACAGCGCACGCCAAGCGGCACTCGACATGCGCGATAATCTGCGGGTTGCCGTATACCGGTAAGTAGACGAGTGTACTCCCGCCCCCGCTGGCGGGGGGCTGTCGGCAAAGCCGACTGGGGGTGGCCAGTCGTGGTCATAGAGAACCACCCTCAGTCTCGCTTCTCGAGCCAGCTCCCGCCAGCGGGAGCAATGCAGATGCTGAATAGGAACAACATGACAACTTTCACCCCCACTCATGATGTGGTTGCGGAGGCGACTGCGGCCGGATTCTTTCCGCCGCGTCACAACGTTGAAATCACACAGGTTGCGGAACTGACCGACCGCGTGATGCGATTGACGTTCCGCGACCCGTTCATCGTCTCCCACGCCAAGCCCGCCCAGTTCGTCAATCTGTTCACGCACGACGACTTCATGCTCATGCCGCGTCCGTTCGGTGTCAGCGAGGTCAACGGTGATGAGGTTAGCGTGATCTTCGCCGTAGTGGGTCACGGCACCGAACAGCTGGCACAGCTGCAGGCCGGCGACACCGTGGACGTGCTCGGCCCGCTCGGCCGCGGCTTCAACCTCAAGGAAGACGCCAACTACATCCTCGTCGGCGGCGGTCTTGGCGTACCACCACTGATCTACGCCGCGCAGAGGCTCGCCGAGCACGACGCCTCCTTCGCCACCGCCGTCTTCGGCTATCGCAACGACCACTTCGCCGAGGAATACGTTTCCCGGTACGCGGACTGGTCGTGGAGCATCGATGACGCCGAAGGCAACGTAGTCGACCTGCTCAACAAGCTCGAACAGGACGACGATTTGAAAGCCTACGATCGCAAACCGATCATCCTGTCCTGTGGACCGCTGCCGATGATGAAAGCCGTGGCCGCATGGGCCGCCGAACGCGACATCCCCGCGCAGCTGAGCATGGAACAGCGCATGGGCTGCGGCTACGGCACCTGCGTGCTGTGCACCATCGACACCGTGGACGGCCGACTCAAAGTCTGCTCCGACGGCCCGGTATTCACCCGCGAACAGCTCGGATGGGGGGAGTGACGATGAGCGCAAACAACCAGTCCGTGCAGGGCAACGACAACCACATCAACCTGTACGAACCCCACGTGTGGAAGCACCACACTAAGGTGGCCGGTCTGGAATGGAAGAACCCGGTCGGCACCGCCTCCGGCACATTCCAGTACGCCGCCGTCCGCTGGTTCTACGATGTCAGCCAGCTCGGCGCCGTATGCACCAAGGGTGCATCGCCCGTGCCGTGGGAAGGCAACCCCTCGCCGCGCACCGCTGAATCGCCGGCCGCGAACATCAACGCCGTGGGCCTGCAGAATCCCGGCGTCGACCACTATTTGGCCGAAGACCTGCCCAAGCTCAAGGCCGCGGGCGCATTCGTCATCTCCAACGTCGCCGGACATTGTGACGACGACTATGCCGAAGTGGTGGAAAAGCTCGCCGACTCCGACGTGGACATGCTGGAAATCAACGTCAGCTGCCCGAACGTCTCCGCCGGCGGCATGAGCGTAGGCGCCGACCCGGTGGCCCTCGCCAATCTGATGGACCGTCTGCGCCCATTGACCGACAAGCCGATGATCGTCAAACTTACGCCGAACGTCACCGACATCACCGTGCCGGCCCGTGCGGCCGTGGAACATGGCGCCGACGCCCTGAGCATGATCAACACGCTCAAAGGCATGCGCATCAACATCCGTAACGGCGAGCCGATAATCGCCAACGTCACCGGCGGCGTATCCGGTCCGGCCGTATTGCCGATCGGCCTGGCCGCCGTATACCACACACGCACTGTGCTGCCGGACATTCCGATCATCGGACTCGGCGGCATCGACAGCGGCGAAAAGGCGCTCGAATACCTGTACGCCGGCGCGAACGCCGTCGAAGTGGGCGCGGCCGCGCTCTTCGACCCGGTAGCCCCGCTGCGCGTCGCCCGCGAACTGGACGACCTGCTGGACAGCCGTCCCGAACTCGCTGCTAAACTGGCCGCAGGACAGACCTGGAGGTAAATCATGGCAGAAACACTCGCACATCGTTTCACGGAATTCCTGCTGGAATCCAATGCGTTGAAGTTCGGCGACTTCACACTGAAGTCCGGCCGTAAGAGCCCGTACTTCATCAACGCCGGCGCGTTCGACGACGGCAAGAAGATCGCCACGCTCGGCGCGTTCTACGCCGAGAAGATCAGCCAGGCCATCGTGCACAACACGATTCCCCGCAACATCGACACCGTGTTCGGCCCCGCCTACAAGGGCATTCCGCTGGCTGTATCCACTGCGATCGCACTGACCGCCGGCCACAACATGACCGTCGGCTACACGTTCGACCGCAAGGAGAAGAAGGACCACGGCGACGGCGGCTGGATGGTCGGCACCCCGCTGACCGACGGCATGAAGGTACTGCTCGTGGACGACGTGATGACCGCCGGCACCGCCGTGCGCGAAGTCATCCCCAAGCTCAAGGCCGAGGCGAACGTGGAAGTCGTGGGTCTGGTACTTTCCGTGGATCGCATGGAGAAGACCAAGGACTCCGACTTGTCCGCCGTCAAGGCCGTGGAAGCCGAGTTCGGTTTCCCGGTGCTTGCCATCGCCAACGTACGTGAGATCTTCGACGCCGCCGCCAAGATGAAGAACGCCGACAGCACCCCGCTGCTCAGCCACGATATCCAGCAGCGCGCCGCCGCCTACCTCGAAGAATACGGCGCCTGATCGTCTTCAATCTAAAACCAAAAGCGGGCTTGCGATCCCGCTTTTTTATTACGATTCATGAACAGCAGCACCATATTAAGGCAAAAGCTTTGGCAAGGAGCGTGCTATGAACTGGTTAGTTGGTATAGGGCTGTTTGCGCTCGTGGGGATATGCAGTTACTTCGGTATCGAGCATCATCTGGACAGCAAAGCAAACAAGTTGTCGCAAGGTAATGAAGAAGACCGCCGAGATGCTGCCGAATTACGTGATATCGCCGCCAAAATCGATCACGGCAAGTATTACCCGATGCTGTAACGGGCAATCTGGGCCTAACTTGATGCTATCTCCGTTTCGAGGGGCTGATGTCGTGGTTTCCAGAGGTCTACTTTCGTTTCGAGGGGCTGATGCCCAAGTAGAAGTAGCATGAAAATGGCGGAATGACGTTGGTATGATGCCGCTCATACTCGGGATATGACGGATGAACAGCCCCTTGAAACGGAGATAGATGTCTCCAGAAGGCCAAATCAGCCCCTTGAAAGCGAGATAGGGTTCTAAACTCCGGAACCGGGTCGCCTGTGATGAAAACCCGCGCGGCGTAGAATTACCGTAGGTTCGTTGCATTCGAACAAGGAAGGCCGCTATGGGGAACATCACCGACGATATTCGGCAACATTTCGACACTTTCGCCGAACTGCCGTTCACCGAGGCGGATAGCCTCGCTTTGTCCCAGTTGGCCTATGCGCGCATGCCGGATAACGTGCCGCGCTATCACGAGAATGCAGAGACCGCTGACGGCATGATCGTCATGGTTCCGATTCACGATTTGCTGCGTGCCGAATGCTATGACGACATGTTCGGCAAGGTGTGGTCGCCTTCGATGAACGTCGATCTGTTACGTGCGATGAGCGAGAGCCCACGTTGGAGGAACCTACGCGTAGGCGCATACGTGGACGAATTCGATGCCGAAACCACCAAGCAGTTCTCGGCCTGCGTGTTCGAACTGGGTAACGGCACGCTCTATGTGGCTTTTCGCGGTACCGACAGCTCGATCGTCGGGTGGAAAGAGGACTTCATGATGGCGTTCCGCCGCCCGGTCGCCTCGCAGGAGGCCGCCGCGTGTTATCTGACCGAGCTGGCTGACCATTGGGCCGGGCCGATTATGGTCGGCGGCCATTCCAAAGGCGGCAATCTGGCGGTGTATGCGGCGGCCAATGTGCCTAGCGAGATTCAGGAACGTATCGCGGTCGTATATTCGCACGATGGACCTGGATTCGATGAGGCGTTCTTCGATGAAGACGGGTACGTGCGCATTGCGTCGAAGATCCATAAATCGGTACCGGGCTCGTCGATTATCGGCATGCTGTTTGAGACTCGTGAGCATGTGGAAGACGGCTATACGGTGGTCAGCAGCGATGGAGCCAGCATCATGCAGCATTTCGCATTGCACTGGCAAGTCGATCATGGCCAATTCGTACAGGCTGATGGACTGACAAGTAGCGCGCAATACCTGGCACGCACGATCAACGGATGGATGGCAAAATACGACGACGAGCATCGCCGCAAGTTCATCGAAAACCTGTTCGCGATCTTCGAGGCCGGCGGATACGCCACATTCGGCGACCTCACTTCGCATTTGGCACAGTCACTGCCGATTATGCTCGCCGCGGCCCGCAACATTGATGTCGAAGATCGCGACGTGATGATCGAAGTGCTCAAAGGCTTCGCCGCGACAGCCGCCACGTCGGTAATCTCGGCCAAGTAGTCGGAGGCCATCAAACTGGTTTTGCCAGTCAGTCTCAATAGCGCAAGAGCCGGCCCCTGAGATACTCAGGGCGTCCGGCTCTTACTTCCATTTCCCCAGCGGGGTTGGCTTAATCGCAGTATATCTCACTGCTGACCATACCTGTTTTACTTACTCCTAATCAATGAGTTTGTAGCCGTGATCGGCGACTACGGACTTGAGCTTGGTGAGGTAGGTTTCGGCGGCCTTGGAGAGCTTGGAGCGCTCGTTGGTGATCCAGCCGACCAGCATCGTCTCATCGGTGTCGAGCGGCACGGTGACGATCTTCTCGTTGTTGAGGTCGCCGTTGTCGATGCCGGGGCACACTGTGTAGCCGTTGAGGCCGATGATGAAGTTCAGGATTGTGGCGCGGTCGGTCACGTTGATTTGCTTGGGGGAGTACTCCGGCCAGACCGCTTCCTCATAGAAGTAGAACGAGCCTTCCTCGCCCTGCTCGTACTGGATGAACGGGTATGGCTTGAGGTCCTCCATGGTGATGACCTTCTTGGAGGCCAGTGGGTTGTTGCGCGAAATGAACACGTGCAACGGCGCGCGGAAGAGCGGATGGAATTCGAGGTGCTTCTCGCGCAGGAGCTTGCCGATCACATCCTTGTTGAAATCGGACAGGTAGATGATGCCGATTTCGGACTGCATGTTGGCGACCTGGTTGATGATGTCGCGCGTACGGGTCTCGCGGATGGTGAACTCGTATTCGTCGGACTTGATGGAGTTGATCATCTCCACGAACGCTTCGACGGCGAACATGTAGTGCTGGGTGGAGACCTGGCACAGCTGCTTGCGCGGCTTGGCGTGCTTGTAACGCTCTTCGAGCAGATCGGCCTGATCAAGCACCTGACGGGCGTAGGTCAGGAATTCCGCGCCGTCCACGGTCAGGGCGATGCCCTGCGAGGAGCGGGTGAAAATCTCGATGCCCAGCTCGTTCTCCAGTTCCTTGACCGACGAGCTCAGGGCCGGCTGGGAGACGTACAGAGCGTGGGATGCCTCGTTCATCGAGCCGCACTCGACGATTTTGACGATGTATTTCAGCTGCAGCAGTGTCATAAGGTCTATTTATAGCCTGAGGGATAGTCGGGAGAAGGGTTTATAGCCGTACTCCGAGCTGGGCGAGGGATTCGCGTGCCTGCAGCGCGTTTTCGAAGAGAAGTCCGTGGATGCCGACTTCGTTGGCTCCGACGATGTTCTTGGCGGTGTCATCGAAGAACACGCAGTTGCCTGCGGTCAAGCCAAAGTGGTTCAAAGCCAGCTCGTAGATGTCGGCGTTGGGCTTGTGCATTTTCTCCACGCCGGAGACCACCGTGCCCTGCAGCAGTTCCTCGAGACGCGGGAATTTTTCGAATGCCAGATGGAACGTCTCGTGAGACCAGTTGGTCAGCCCCCACACGCCGTAGCCATGGGCCTTGAGATCTTCGAGCAACTCGACCATGCCCGGCAGCGTGCGGGGTAGCGCGTCATCATAGTGCGCGATGTAATATTCAAAGATCGCGGCAAGCTCATCGCCTTGTTCACGACGGACGTCGGGCAGGATATCGGCCAGATCCTCGCCGGCATCCATGCGATCCTCGTAATGGAAAAAGCCACATGGATCATCGTTGGCACAAATACGGTTCACCACGTCGTCGGGAAACTTACCTTCGAGGCATGCGCGGGTATTCCAGTCCAGCAGCACGCCGCAGAAGTCGAAAATCACATCGGTGATGGGGGAGTTGGCCATGATGCTCCTTGGTTTGTGGGCTATCTTCAGTGGTTCCTGTAATTAGTGTACGGGTTGATTGCCCAAATTGGGGTACATGGAGTTTAATTCTTGGCTCAACCTTTGCCAGGCTTTTCTCTCCCTCCGTCTCGGCTTCGCCGATCCACCTCCCTCATCAGAGGGAGGTCATATTATTCGGCGAGGCCAAGAACTACGCAATTACGTCGGCGATGGCTTCGGGAATCGCGCGAATCACGTCACCGGCTACAATCGGGTGTCCGAGCGTCATGAAGCGCTGATGATGTTCCTGGCCCACCAGTTCCGGTTCCTGCCAGCCCTGCTGCTCGGATTCCGAAGCGATTGCGGCGGCCATGCCATGCAGATAGGCCGCGGAGGCGACGGTCTCCGCTGTGGTAATCAACGCATCCTGCTGGGCGAGCAAGGCACCGGTAAGACCTGCCAGCACATCACCGGCACCAGCGGCGGCCAGCCATGCCGGCGCGCTGCCAGAAACATAGACATGATCCTCGTCCACCACAATGGTCACCGCGCCCTTCAGCAGCACGGTCGCACCGGTCAGCTCATGCGCACGCAGAGCACAAGCCAACAGATGAATCTGCACATCGTCAACGGTGTAAGGTTCACGCGGCTCAGCATGTTCGGCCGCATCCTGCCGCGCTTCCAGCCGATTCAGCAACTTGGCCATCTCGCCGGCGTGAGGCGTAATCACTACCTGCCCTGGCACACGTTCGGGCAACAAGTCAAGTGCGCCGGCATCCACCACGATTGGTGGCATGTCATAAGCATTGCCGGTATCGTCTTCAGCAGACGCATCATAATGCTTGAGCAAGGCCGCTATGGTTTCGCGTTGCATATCCGTGCCGGCACTATCGGCATCGGCATCCGGTACACCGGAGCCGACGACCCAGGACTGTACATGTCCCTTGCCGATCACGGCTTCCGGCAGCGCGGCAAGCACCATATTCTGGGCACGTTCCGGTCCGAGATAGCGGACCATGCCGGTATTCGCGCGTGCGGCCGCACGGGATGTCAGCACCGCGGCACCCGGATAGGACTGCGAACCAGTGACCAATCCGACCACGCCGCGTGAATACTTGCCATCCTCAAAACGAGGAAGACGAATCGAGTCGGCGGCAAAGGTGTTGTTCACGACTTCGACCGCAGGTTCACGCTCGTCAATATCGAATCCAAAATCGACCAACTCGATTCGACCACACGAGAACGTTGCGGGAGGCAGCACGGCGCACGGTTTCATCGCACCAAACGTCGCCGTGACCGTAGCAGGAATGTACGGGCCGGGCAATGAACCGTCGTTGACCCCGATGCCGGACGGCGTATCCACCGCGAGCACCAGCGGAAAGTCACCGGACGATTCGCGGTTGGGAAGAGCCGGCTCATCAGGGACCTCACCGTCAAGACCCAAGGCGGAAGCCAACGCTGCGGGGATTCCACGCAATGCGCCTTCGATGCCGATGCCGGTCATCGCATCGATAATGAGATGCGACTGCTGAGCCACAGACACCGCGGTTTGCAGGCGTTCGCCCGCCTCGCCAGCGGAGAAGCCGGACGAACAGCCGGAAATTTCGGCGGCCGGGTCAAGTACCAAGACTTTGCCGCCAGCGCGAACGAATGCGGCGAATCCGGCCTCATGCAACGACTTGCCCACGGCTATTGCAGTAACCTTGGCACCCTCCTGCGCCAGAGCGGCGGCGGCGAACAGCCCATCGCCGCCATTGTCGCCGGCCCCGGCAAGCAGCACGATGGAAGTATCCTCGAGCGCCAGATCCTCGTCATCCAGCATGCCGGCAGCAATATGGGCTGTGGCCTGTGCGGCCATGCGCATCAGCGGCACGCCCTTATCCAGCAGCGGACGTTCCATATCCCGCACCGTGCCGGAGTCATAGGCACTATGCAATAACAGTTCACGGCGATCGACGTCATCGGCGTATTCCATGGCAGACCCCTTTGCGGTGCTTACGAACGAACACCATTGATTTTAGCCCGTTTGCCGAGTCACGCCGATAGCAAACATGAACATTCATGCTGTCGTCCACCTTCTTCATGGCTTCCGTTACTATGGTCTGTTGGTTTAACAGGACTCTATACGGAAAGCAGCAGGTGAAGCATGGCGATCGAGGCACAGGGTCTGGAGATTCAGATCGGCGCGCGCACCCTGCTCCATCCCACCAATTTCCATGTGGCCAAGGGAGACAAGATTGGTCTGGTGGGCCGCAACGGTGCCGGCAAGACCACGCTGACCCGTGTGATCACCGGCGACATGCTGCCGACCGCCGGCAAAGTACGTGTTTCCGGCAAGCTTGGCTACCTGCCTCAGGACACGCACGCTTCCGATCCCACGCAGACTGCGCTCGACCGCATGATGAGCGCGCGTGACATCGCCACCATCATCAACCGTATCCGCAAGGCCGAGAAGGAAATGACCGACCCGGATCCGGACGTGATGACCAAGGCCATGAACCGTTACGACAAGGCCATGCAGGACTTCGACAAGGCCGGTGGCTATGCGGCACAGTCCGAGGCGATTTCCATGGCGACTTCGCTTGGCTTACCGCAGGAGGTCATGGAACAGCAACTTGGCACCCTGTCCGGCGGTCAGCGCCGTCGTATCGAACTGGCGCGAATCCTGTTCTCCGACGCTGATACGTTGATTCTCGACGAGCCCACCAACCATTTGGACGCGGACTCCATCGAATGGCTGCGCGGCTACCTGAAGAAGTACGAGGGCGGCTTCCTGGTCATCTCCCACTCCACGGAATTGCTGGATGAAGTGGTGAACAAGGTGTGGCATCTGGACGCGCAACTCGGCCAGATCGACATGTATTCACTGAGCTGGAAGGCCTATCTGCACCAGCGCGTGGTTGATGAGGAGCGTCGCCGCCGTGAGCGTGAAGTGGCGGAGAAGAAGGCCGAACGCTTGATGAAGCAAGGCATTCGGCTGCATGCCAAGGCCACCAAGGCGGTGGCCGCGCAGAACATGATGCGCCGCGCCGAGAAACTGCTGGAGAACACCTCGGAGGCGCAGAAGGCCGAGAAGGTGGCGGATATTCGCTTCCCCGAGCCAGCACCGTGCGGTCGTACGCCGATTATGGCCAAGGATATTTCCAAGGCGTATGGTTCCAATATCGTGTTCGCCGGCGTGAATCTGGCTATCGACAAGGGCTCACGTGTGGTGATTCTCGGCTACAATGGCGCCGGTAAGACCACTACGCTGCGTCTACTGGCCCACATCGAGGAACCGGACACCGGTTCTGTGGAATACGGTCACGGCTGCAAAATCGGCTACTTTGCGCAGGAGCACGATACGTTGGATCTGAACGCCACTGTATTAGAGAACCTGCAACACGTGGCTCCCGAGCTCGACAACACACAGGCCCGTTCTATTCTCGGCTCGTTCCTGTTCTCCGGCGATGACGCGATGAAGCCGGCTCATGTGCTATCCGGCGGTGAGAAGACCCGTCTGGCCTTGGCCACGCTGGTCACCTCGCGCGCCAATGTGCTGCTACTCGACGAGCCCACCAACAACCTTGATCCGGCCTCCCGCGAGGAGATCTTGAAGGCCATCGCCAAGTACGAGGGAGCAATCGTGCTCGTCACCCACGATGAGGGTGCCGTCGAGGCTTTGAACCCCGAGCGCGTGCTGCTCATGCCTGACGGCGACGAAGACCTCTGGAATGATAGTTATTTGGATCTGGTTGCCGAAGAATAGTCCCATCTTGGCTCCCTCGCTGAGTGGAGTGACCTAACGAGAAGCAAAGGAGTCACCTGCCATGGCCACCACAACAGGCAAGAGCATCGCCATCGTCACCGGTAGTGCCTTGGGCCTCGGATACGAACTAGCCAGCCAGCTCATCGACAAAGGCTGGCTCGTAGCCGGCATCGATTTCAACGCCGAACGCCAGGCCGAGCTCACCGCACAATGGCCCGCTGATTCCTACCGTGCCTACATCGGCGACATCACAGATGAAGCGTTCGTCAAGGAATCCGTGGCGGATATCGCCTCACTTGGCCACATCGACCTGCTTATCAACAACGCCGGTCAGCCCTCGTTCAAAGTACCCGCCGCTTACGAAGCCGCCGACGTTGACAAATGCCTCAAGGGTCTTAAAGGCATGATCCTGTGGACCGTGGAAACCCTCAAGGTCTGCGGCGAACGCGACGTGAAAATCGCCCAGATCATGAGTACCGCCGCCACGCGTGGCAATGCGAACGAGAGCGTGTATTGCGCCACCAAGTGGGGTGAGAAGGGCTACACCAAGAGTCTGCAGGCCGCATACAAGGGCACCAGCGTCAAAGTGGTCGCCATCTATCCAGGTGGCATCGACACCGCCTTCTACCGCGACAGCCACGATTACGTTTCCGAAGACAAGCAGCACACCTTCATGCAGCCCGGTCCACTGGCTGAAGTCATCCTCTTCAACCTGATCAACGAGGCCAACCTCACCGTCACCGACATCGAAATCAATCGCAACAGCTGACTGTCAAAATAATCAGCCAAGAGCCACCGGAACCTCGTATAGGCGCCCGGTGGCTCTTCTGCTATTTACTGCAAGTGATGCAGGGCTCGGATGATGGCGCAGCGGTCCTCGGCGGTTCCCTCATTAGCGCACATGGTGGCGTACCAGCGTGGGTTGCGCAGGGTTTCGGTGCCGGTGGCCTCGTCCGTGGAGACGAGCGTGTGCAAGTCATTGGCGTACTGGAAGTGCAGGTGGCTGAGCAGACCGCCGCACATCAAAGCCGAACCAATGATGACCCGCTGCTTCTGTCCGCCGGACAGGTGAAAAATGCTGCGATTCAGCAAGTGCTTGATACCGAAGCGCTCGGTCACAGCCGTGATACGGCGATTAATCTCTTCAGCTGGAAGTCCCATGTTTTCGACAGGGAAGCAAGTTCATCGGTGACGTTCGCGTTGAAGTACCGGGTTTTCGGGTTTTGGAATACGCTGCCGAACAGCGGGGTGGGCCGGTCGATTGGCACGGTCTCCACGTCCATTCCACACGTGGTCTGGCGGCCGGCAAACACGCCATGGGAAAACGAGGGGATAAGTCCGTTGACCACGCGCGTGTAGCTGGTCTTGCCGCAACCGCTCGCCCCGCACAGCACAATGCACTCGCCTTCAGGAATGGTCAACGTGACGTCGCGCAATGCCGGTTCCGTGGCATGGTCGTAGGTAAAGGAGATATCGCGAGAAGCGATGGTTTCCGCGAAAGCCGTTGCATTCGACTGAGGCTGCTTATCTTCCATCACATCACCCCCGTAATATCCAGAGCGAGCGGCACGGTGACCACAATCATGACCAGCCAATCAATCACGGTCATGCGAATTTTCGTGTGCGGAGTGTGCTCGCCCTCACGTCCGAGCCCCTTGGTCAGCGCCGCCACCGACAAATCCTGCGCCACATTGGTGGCATTCATCAGCAGTGGAATCAGAATGTATTCCAATGACTGTGTTGGGTGGCGCACAATACCCCAGCCACCGGAGGAGATGCCTCGCAAGGCCATCGCATTGCGGATCTGCCGGTAATCCTCAGCGATGGTAGGGAAGAAGCGAATGACCACCACGCAGGGAATCACCACAGCTTCAGGCACGTGCATGCGCCGCATCGCGCCTGGCGGACGTGGTGGTGAACGCATACGCGCCGGTAATGAAGCAAGGTAGCATCATCGTGACACCCACGGCCAGAGCGGAGACCACATGCAGCCACGGCAGGCCCAAAGTATCGGGGTCAAGCAATCCCAGAGTGGTAAGCACAGCGTAGGTCACGCCGAAATTCAGCGCAGTACGCCAGCGGGCGGCCGCCAGCAACGGCAATAGAAACAGCACGACCATGACGATTTGCGTGGTAAGCCTCACATGAAAGAACAACATGAGGTTCGCCACCAGCAACATATACAGCTTTGCGCGCGGATCGAGCGTTTGGCGGGCGTGTTCGGTGCGGTCACGATGTTTTCCGTTTTATATGATTGACAGATTTTCCTCTCGCCAATCTAACGATGATTCCACGCAAAGGCAATACCTTTTCACGAAGTTATTAGTGACTTCAATCATTCGTGTCCATAATGCACGCGGAATAACAAAATCGTCCGGCATCTTCAAGACACCGGACGATTCAAGAAACTAACGGTCTGAGCCCTCAGAGCCCATACACCTCGTGGGCGAACTTCTCGAACACGGGGATCGAACGCTTGACCTTCTCGGTGTCGATGCAGTAGGCCATGCGGAAGTAGCCGGGCACGCCGAAGCTGTCGGACGGCACGAGGATCAAGTCGTATCCTTTGGCTTTCATGCAGAACGCCACGGCGTCGTCCTCGAGCGCCTTGGGGAAGATGTAGAACGTACCGCTGGGGCGCACCACGTCGAAGCCGATGCCGGTCAGCGCATCGTAGAGCAGGTTCATGTTCGTCTCGTAGACGTTGAGGTCGGCGGTCTGGTCGATGACCTTGGCCACGCCCAGCTGAATCGAGCTCGGCGGGCAGTTGTGGCCGGTGCCGCGCGAGATCTGGCCCATCATCGGCACCAGTAGATCGGCGTCGGTCGCGTCCGGGTTAACGGCCACGTAGCCGATGCGCTCGCCCGGCAGGCTCAGTGACTTCGACCAGGAGTAGCAGGTTAGCGTGTTCGCGTAGAAGCTGGCCGGATAGGGCTGGGTACCGCCGTCGAACAGAATCTCACGGTACGGTTCGTCGCTGATCAGGAAGATGTCGTGGCCGTATTCGGTCTGCTTGGCGGTCAGGATCGCGGCCAGGCGCTTGAGCGTGTCCGCCGAATACACCGCGCCGGACGGGTTGTTCGGGGTGTTGATGAGCACGGCCTGCACGTTCGGGTTGAGCGCGGCCTCGAACGCCTCGAAGTTGATCTGGAAGTTCTCGGTGTCGGCCGGCACGATGGTCAGCTTGGCGCCGGTGCCCTTGACATACGGCTGGTATTCGGGGAAGTAGGGGGCGAAGGTGATGATCTCGTCGCCTGGCTTGGTCACCGCGCGCATCGCGTGGGACAGCGCGCCCGCCGCGCCCGTGGTCGGGAAGATGTGGTTGCCGGTGTATGCCATGCCGAAACGTTCGTTGAGGTTCTCAGCGACCGTCTCTTTGAAGGACGGGATGCCGAGCGAGGGGGAGTAGCCGTGGATGGCCACCGGGTCGCCGTTCTCATAGAGGTCAATCATGGCGTCGGCGAAGGATTTCGGGGCCGGCACGGAGGGATTGCCAAGGCTGTAATCGAACACATTCTGGTAGCCGATTTCGGCACCGCGGCTCGTGGCATACTCGCTCAGCTCGCGAATCACGGACTTGCCGCCAAGCATGGCCTTGTATCCCTCATTGATCATGGCATTCTCCTCGTATATACGTACCGATGCTTATCCCACTACTACCACCATGTTCCGTTTTGTGCCATCTGCCGCGCCGGACACACCCATCGAACATGTGTTCGAATTTGGTCGTGTGTTCGGGTATTCTTGGGGCAGGCTTTGATACGTGCGGTGTGATGCACGTGGAAAACAGCGAGACGGAAGGCGGGGATTGTGGCGGCAGCGCAGACTGGCACAAAGCGCGCAACTGGCGGAGCGGGCGCGAAAACCGGCAAGGGCAAGAACGGCGAAGTCATCGTGGAAAAGGTGATGACCAGCGACTCATTCCTGAGCCGCGAAATCAAAAAAGCGCCGCTCGTCGAGCATGACGGTTCGCTGGTAGCGGACATCTCGCACATCCCAAACGACCTCAAGATCACCATTCAGGGCGCACGAGAGCACAACCTGAAGAACGTGGATCTTGCGATTCCGCGCAACCGCATGGTCGTGTTCACCGGCCTGTCCGGTTCCGGCAAATCATCGCTCGCGTTCGACACCTTGTTCGCCGAAGGCCAGCGCCGGTACGTCGAATCCCTGTCCGCCTACGCCCGCCAGTTCCTAGGCCAGATGGACAAGCCCGACGTCGACTTCATCGAAGGCCTGAGCCCAGCCGTCTCCATCGATCAGAAGACCACCAACCGCAACCCGCGTTCGACCGTCGGCACCATCACCGAAATCTATGATTACCTACGACTGCTATTCGCCCGCACCGGCATCCCGCACTGCCCCGAATGCGGCGAGCCAGTCGCCTCCCAGACCCCACAGCAAATCGTCGACACCCTGCTTGATTACCCGGAACGCACGCGATTCCAGATTCTCGCGCCCGTGGTCAAGGGCCGTAAAGGCGAGTTCGTGGATATGCTTGAACTGCTGCGCTCCGACGGTTATGCCCGCGCGCTCATCGACGGCGAAATGAAGCAGCTGTCCGACGACATCAAACTCACCAAGCAGAAGAAGCACACCATCGAAGTGGTGGTCGACCGACTTGTGGTCAAGGACGGCATCCGACAGCGCCTGACCGACTCGGTGGAAACCGCGCTGAAGCTCGCCAATGGCAGCATCGTCATCGACTTCGTGGACGAGGAGGAAGGCAGCCCCGCGCGCCGCCGCCCGTTCTCCGAACACCGCAGCTGTCCGAATGGTCATGTGCTCGAACTCGATGAGGTCGAACCGCGCACGTTCTCCTTCAACGCCCCCTACGGCGCCTGCCCGGCCTGCACCGGTCTCGGCTTCAAACTCGAAATCGACCCGGAGCTCGTGATCTCCGACCCGGATAAATCCCTGGCCGACGGTGTCATTGAGCCGTGGAGCGGCACCAAGATGACCTCCCAGTACTACGGCCACATCCTTGAAGGTCTGGCCAAGGAAATGGGCTTCTCTATGAAGACCCCGTGGAAGGATCTGCCGGCCGACGTCAAGCACGACATCCTCTACGGCCATGACTTCAAAGTCAACGTCTCCTACCGCAACCGTTGGGGTCGCCTGCGCGAATACTCCACCGGCTTTGAGGGCGTGGTGCGCACGCTGATGCGCCGCCACGACGAAACCGACTCGCAGTCCATGCGCGAATACTACGAGTCCTACATGCGCGAGGTACCTTGCCAGGTCTGCCAAGGCCGCCGCCTGAAGCCCGAAGTGCTCGCGGTCACCGTGGATGGCAAATCCATCTTCGACGTGTGCGATATGCCCGTCGTGCGCGAGCTCGCCTGGGTCAACGGGCTCAAGCTCGAAGGCTCGGCACAGATGATTGCTGGCGAAGTCCTGAAAGAGATCAAGGCGCGCCTCGGCTTCCTCAATGACGTCGGACTCGACTATCTGACCCTTTCACGCGCGGCAGCCACCCTGTCCGGCGGTGAAGCGCAGCGCATCCGACTCGCCACGCAGATTGGCTCCGGTCTGGTCGGCGTCATGTACGTGCTCGATGAGCCTTCCATCGGCCTGCACCAGCGCGACAACGAACGACTCATCGAAACCCTGCATCATCTGCGAGACCTTGGCAATACGCTGATCGTGGTCGAGCACGATGAAGACACCATCCGTCAGGCCGACTGGCTGGTCGACATCGGCCCCGGAGCCGGCGAGCATGGCGGCGAAGTCATCTACTCCGGCCCAGCCAAGCACCTCATCGAGGCGAAGCGTTCCATCACCGGCGACTACATCGCCCACCGTCGCGAAATCGCCGTGCCCGCCAAGCGCCGCAAGGTGCGCAAGACCCAGATGCTCAAGGTCGTAGGCGCACGTGAGAACAACCTCAAGAACATCGACGTGAGTTTCCCGCTCGGCGTGCTCACCGTGGTCACCGGTGTCTCCGGCTCCGGCAAATCCTCGCTTGTCAACTCGATCCTCTACCCGGTGCTCGCCGACAAGCTCAACGGCGCACGCATCGTGCCCGGCAAGCATACGCGCGTCGAAGGCGTCGACCAGGTGCGCAAAGTGATCCACGTCGATCAGAACCCGATCGGCCGCACTCCACGCTCCAACCCAGCCACCTATACCGGCGTGTGGGACAAGATTCGTGCACTCTTCGCCAAAACCCCCGAAGCACAGGTGCGCGGCTACGGCCCCGGCCGATTCAGCTTCAACGTCAAGGGAGGCCGCTGTGAAGCCTGCCACGGCGACGGCACGCTGAAGATCGAAATGAACTTCCTGCCGGACGTCTACGTGGAATGCGAGACCTGCCACGGCAAACGATACAACCGTGAAACCCTCGAAGTCACGTACAACGGCAAAACCGTTTCCGATATCCTCGATATGCCCATCGAAGAGGCAGCCAACTTCTTCAAGGCCTACACCGGCATTTCCCGATATCTGAAGACCTTGGTGGACGTGGGCCTCGGATACATCCGGCTCGGCCAGCCCGCGCCCACCCTGTCCGGCGGTGAATCGCAGCGCGTCAAACTCGCCACCGAACTGCAACGCCGTTCCGACGGCAAGACCGTGTACATCCTCGACGAGCCGACCACCGGTCTGCACTTCGAAGATGTAAACAAGCTGCTCAAAGTGCTGCAATCCCTGGTGGACAAGGGCAATACGGTTATTGTCATCGAACATAATCTGGACGTGATCAAGGAGGCCGATTGGTTGATTGATCTTGGTCCGGAAGGCGGTGACGGCGGCGGCACCATCGTTACGCAGGGCACTCCTGAGCAGGTTGCCGAATGCGACGAATCCTGGACCGGCAAGTTCCTGAAACCGATGCTATAGCCTTTCAATTGCGGCTGACCTTGGGTGGGCTGGGGTGTGCGTCGCTGGACACGCTCCGGGCTGCTCAGGCCAAGTCTTTACGGTCCAGCAACGCACACCCCAGCCCACCCAATCCTGAATCAATTATCTGCTGCTACTTGCGAGAGGAGGATTATGACGAACGATATCGAGCGGCATAGTCCGGACGAGTGGCGCAAGACTGCGGCGGCGTTGATGCCGGAAAGCTCTAGTGCAGGAGCCGAAGAAAGCGCAGCTGCGGCGAAGGTGAATGCGAATGGGGCGCCTTTGCTGGGGGATTCTCGTGATCTGTTTCGACCTAAGACTTCGGACATTCCGGCCAAGCCTGGTGTGTATAAGTGGCGCGATGGGGAAGGGCGCGTCATTTATGTAGGCAAGGCCAAGAACCTGCGCAATAGGCTTACCAATTATTTCCAGCCACTGTATCTGCTGCATCCGCGCACACAGACCATGGTGCTTACGGCACGCAGTCTGGAGTGGACGGTTGTTGCCACTGAGTTGGAATCGTTGACGCTTGAGTACACGTGGATCAAGGAGTTCGATCCGCGGTTCAACGTGCAGTTCCGCGACGACAAGACCTATCCGTATCTGGCGGTCAGCACGGGGGAGCGGGTTCCCCGCGTGTGGGTCACGCGGTCGCGCAAACGCCGCGATACTCGTTACTTCGGCCCATACGCCAAGGTGTGGGAGCTGAGGCACAGCCTCGATCGGCTGCTGCGCACCTTTCCGGTACGTACCTGCACCACGAATGTATTTCATAAAGCTCAGCTGACCGGACGGCCCTGCCTGCTGGCCTCTATCGGCAAATGCTCGGCTCCCTGCGTGAATCAGATTGAAGCGGACGAACATCGACGGCTGTGCGAACAACTTGTTGGCGTCATGACCGGACGCCTTGGACGGCCGTATATCGCGCAGTTGACCCGCGACATGAAAGAGGCCAGCGCCGAGCTTGAATTCGAGAAGGCGGCCCGTCTGCGCGATCAGATTCAGATGCTGGAGACCGTGGTGCAGCAGAACGCCGTCGTCTTCGATCAGGACGTGGACGCCGACGTGTTTGGCTTTGCCAGCGACGAATTGGAAGCCTCCGTGCACGCCTTCTATGTGCGTGCCGGCTCGATTCGCGGCGAACGCAACTGGAGCGTCGAACGGGTCGAAGACATCGCCGACGCCGACCTTATGGCTGACCTCATCGTGCAGGTCTATTCGGACGCGGCTGGCGACAACCACCCCCAGTCGACTTCGTCGTCAGCCCCCGTCAGCGGGGGCGAAAACGAAGCCGTGCCCTCACTGGCGTGGGCTAGCACGCGAAGCGCGACTGGTGGCGCTGCGACCATCTCCACCAGTCGCGAGGCCATCGGCTCTACGCAGACCGTCACCGCCACGAACGCAATCGCCCGAGCCCAAGCCACTCGCGAGCGCAATACCCGTCAGGAAACCACTGGGCGTGCTGATCTGCTGGCACCCATTGCGCCGGTGCCGCGCGAAATCATCGTGCCGATCGAACCGTCCCGTCGTGCGGAACTCGAAAGCTGGCTGACCGACCAGCGCGGGGGAGCGGTGACCATTCGTGTGGCCTCCCGAGGCGACAAGAAGCAGCTCATGGATCGCGCCAACGAGAACGCCAACCAGGCGTTGCAGCGCAGCAAGATGAGCCGTATTTCGGATATGGGCGCACGCACCCAAGCCATGAACGATGTGGCTAAGGCACTGGGCCTGAGCCAGGCGCCGTTGCGCATCGAATGCTACGACATTTCGAACACCGTGGGTGGCGCCTTCCAGGTGGCTTCCATGGTGGTGTTCGAGGACGCCATCGCCAAGAAATCCGAATACCGTCGTTTTTCCATTCGCGGCAAGGACGGGCAAGGAGCAGTGGACGATCTCTCCGCGCTCTACGAGACGCTGACGCGACGTTTCAAGCATGGCAATATCGCCGGGGATTCCGGCGAGAGCATCGACGCGGAGCAGCGCGCGGCCAAGGCTGAGCAACAGCAGGAACAATCCGTATCCGATGCAAATGGCGCCAGCAGTACGACGCCGGCAGCAATTACCGATGCCTCATCATTTGCCGATTCGTCTATGGTCCAGCAGAACACGAATCGTCATCACTTTGCATACAAGCCGAATCTCGTGGTGGTCGATGGCGGCAAACCACAGGTCATGGCCGCGGCCAAGGCTCTCGAGGATTGCGGCGTGGATGATGTGGCCGTCTGTGGCTTGGCCAAACGCCTCGAAGAGGTATGGGTGCCGGATGATGACTATCCGATCATCCTCAAACGCCAGTCCGAAGGCATGTACCTGCTGCAGCGCGTACGTGACGAATCGCATCGATTCGCGATCACCTACCATCGCCAGCAGCGCCGCAAAGGCGCGCTGCGCAGTGCGCTCGATGAGATTCCGGGTATTGGAGAGAGCTATCAGAAACGGCTGCTCAATCATTTCGGTTCGGTCAAAGCCATGCGTGTGGCCAGCGTCGAGGACTTCGAGCAGGTCAAAGGTGTTGGCCACGCCAAGGCCGAGGCGTTGTATGCCGCGTTGCATGACGAGTAGGCAGACTCAACTGATTCTCTTCGGGACCTCCCCTCAGTCACTTCGCGACAGCTCCCCTTCTGCGGGGAGCCAGTGCGGCAACAGCCCATGACAGTTTCCCATACACAGTCGCGATAATCTCCTTCCCGGAGCCGGTGCCGCCACTCGGCATGAATTTTCGATTACGGATTGCGTAGCGTGACAACACCACGACAAGATGTCGGCTAGCATGGGAGAAGATATTCAAGGAGGGGATATGGCCAACCATCGCTGCGCAGTACTTGGCAAACCGATTGCGCATTCTCTGTCTCCGGTACTGCATAACGCGGCCTACCGGTCGCTGAATCTCAATGATTGGCTGTATGACAAGCACGAGGTGGGGGAGGATGACCTCGACGCTTTCCTCAAAGGCCTCGACTCCACTTGGGCCGGCCTGAGCCTGACCATGCCACTGAAACGCACCATCCAGCCGTACGGCACCCCGGAGAACCTGTGGGCCAAGGAACTCAGGGTGGCCAACACCGCGGTGTTCGACTGGAATGACATCACCGATGATCCGGCCTGGCCTCACGGAAAGCCGGCCATCAAACTGTACAACACCGATGTCATCGGCATCCAACTCGCCTTCGACCATATCAACCGGGAACTCGGCAACCATCATGCGGGCGATCGCGCCGGCACCGCCCTCATCATCGGCAACGGCAACACCGCCACCTCGGCATTGGCTGCGTGCTGCATGATGCCGGAGATCGGCCATATCACCGTCGCCGCACGACATCCCGGTAAGAACGCCGGATTGAAGCCCGTGGCCGAAAAATTCATCAACACGCATAACCCGTACGACGAAATCGAACTGAGCGACACGTCGGCCCTGCTCAACGCCGCACGCACCGCCACCTATGTCATCAATACCATTCCCGGTTTGGCGGCAAACGGCATCGCGAATATCATCAACACAGACAGCGAATCGCACGCGGAACCGTATTCTGGCCTGTTGCTGGACGTGGTATACAATCCACGTCCCACCAAACTCATGCAAGCATGGCGGGCCCACGGTGGCCGCGCCATTGGCGGCGAGGAAATGCTGCTGTATCAGGCACTTATCCAAGTGCTGCTGATGACCGGCATATGGGACGACGATCCGCCCAGCGACGCCGACAAGCGGTTGCAAAGCACCACCACCGAGGACGATCATCTGGAAATCGCGATGCGCAACGCGCTCGAGGAGGCATTGTGATGAGTCAGCCATCTTCCATCCACGATTCGGAAAATCAGGTCGACACCCATTCCGATTCCGCCGCTGCGGATAATCAGCCCAATCCGGCCGACGCATTCGAGGTATTGCTCATCACCGGCATGTCCGGCGCAGGCCGTTCCCGTGCCGCCGATTCGGTGGAGGATATGGGCTGGTACGTAGTCGACAACCTGCCGCCTAAATTGCTGGTTCCTCTTGTCGATATGATGACGACCTCCGGGTCAGACAGCGGCATTCACAAGCTCGCCGCAGTCATTGACGTACGTTCCCGCAGCTACTTTGACGATCTGGCAGCCGTGCTCGGCCACTTGGATGATCTCGGTGTCAAAACCCGCATCCTTTTCCTTGATGCCAGCAACGACATACTTATCAAACGATACGAATCCGTCCGCCGCCCGCACCCATTGCAGCACGGCAACCGTCTTATCGATGGCATTCTCGAGGAACGCCATCTACTGGATAATCTCAAAGAGCGGGCCGATTGGGTCATCGACACCAGTTCCTTGAGCATCCATCAGCTATCCACCAAGCTCTACGAGACAATGTTGGGATCCGGGCCCACCACCGTGGCCGTGCACATCTTCAGCTTCGGATTCAAATACGGCATGCCTATAGATGCCGATTTCGTGGCCGATGTCCGGTTCCTGCCCAATCCATTCTGGGTGCCCAGCCTGCGCGAGCTTACCGGAGCCGACAAACCCGTCGCCGACTATGTGCTGTCCAGCAAAGGTGCCAAGGAATTCCTTGATTCCTATGAACGCGCCATTGAAACGGCCATCGAAGGATATGCCCAGGAAGACAAGCACTTTGTGACCATTGCCATAGGTTGCACCGGAGGCCAGCATCGATCGGTCGCGATGAGCGAAGAACTGGCTCGCCGACTACGCGCACACGGCCTGAACGTCACCGTTTCGGCACGGGAACAACACCATCGACGCTCATCCTGAGTGACCACACTGCGAGAAAACAAAGCCCAAAATATATATCAAACGGGTTCGGTTGTCCACCAGATTAGGTATCACAGAAAGCCGATGGCTTCCGACTGCTTGATGGCCGAGGCGCCTAAGGCATTGAGAAGAACGGGACTGTAGGAGGTTGGATCTTTGGCTCTTCTGGACGATGTTAAAAGCGAGTTGGCTGCCTTTGAAGGTGACTCACCTGCCGCGATCAAGGCCCAAGCAGCGGCCATGATTCGTTTTGGCGGTGGTTTGCGTCCTGTGCAAAACGCGTATGTGATTCAAGCCGTATTTACCTCATTGGATGCAGCCGAGTGGCTTCAAAACACCCTGAAGAACGTATTCGGTCATGAGGCAGAGGTCAATCACCTGACCCGCCAGACTCCGAATGGTCCGGTGGAAACCTATGTGGTGCTTGTCACCCGCAACGTGGTGGCCCTTGCGCTGCAGACCGGTCTGGTCGACCGCCGCAAGCAGCAGGTGCGCGGACTTCCCGCCGAAGTGGTCAACGGCTCCATCGCCCAGATCAAGGCCGCATGGCGTGGCGCTTTCATGGCCCGTGGCTTCCTGTCCGACCCCGGTAAAGCAAGCTTCTTGGAAATCGCCTGCCCCACCGAAGAGGCCGCCATGGCCCTGTGCGGCGTGGCCCGTCGTCTCGGCATTCAGGCCAAGCATCGCACCCTGCGCAGTTCCGAACGCGTGACGCTCAAAGATCCCGACGCCATCGAGCGCATGCTCAAGCTCATGGGTGCCACCCGTTCCGCCCGCGAATGGACCGGCAAGCGTTCCGACGGCGAAGCCCGCGGCAAGGCCAATCGTCTGGCCAACTTCGATGATGCCAATATGCGCAGGTCCGCCAAAGCCGCCGCCGAGGCCAGCGAGAAGGTGCAGCATGCCTTCGAGGTGCTGGGCGACAACATTCCGGACAATCTTCGTCAGGCCGGCCAGCTGCGCATCGACCACGTGGACAAGAGCCTCGAGGAGCTCGGCAAGATTGCCGAACCGCAGATCACCAAGGATGCAATCGCAGGCCGTATCCGTCGACTGCTTCAGCTCGCCGAGAAAACCAAAAAGGCCCGGGCTGCCGAAGGACGGTAAGAGGCAAACCGTCAAGATCGTCCAGCATATGCAACGACTTACGAAACACCGCATTCAGTCATCAGACGAATGCGGTGTTTTGTTCTGGAATGCCTGTAATATGCAAAGTGGCAAAATTGGCCACTTTGACGTGAAATTCGTCAAGGAAAGGATATTCATGAAGACACTCAAGGACCTTGGAGATCTCAAGGGCAAGCGCGTTCTGGTTCGCGCTGATTTCAATGTTCCTCTGGACGGCACCACCATCACCGATGACGGTCGAATCAAGGCCGCTCTGCCGACCATCAAGACCCTGCGCGAAGAAGGCGCCAAGGTCATCCTCATGGCCCACCTCGGCCGCCCGAAGGGCAAGGTCGTCCCTGAGCTGAGCCTGGCCCCGGTTGCCGCCCGCCTCGGCGAGCTGCTGGGCACCAACGTGCCGCTGGCCAAGGACACCTACGGTGAGGACGCCCAGGCCAAGGTCGCCGCCATGAACGATGGCGACGTCGTGCTGCTCGAGAACGTTCGCTTCAACCCGGAGGAAACCTCCAAGGACGCCGCCGAGCGCGCCGCCTACGCCAAGAAGATCGCCGCCCTCGGCGAGGCCTTCGTCTCCGACGGCTTCGGTGTGGTCCACCGTGCTCAGGGCTCCAACTACGACGTTGCCGCTGATCTGCCGGCCGCCGCAGGCCTGCTGGTCGAGAAGGAGGTCAAGGCCCTGTCCAAGGCCACCGAGAACCCGGAGCGTCCGTTCACCGTGGTGCTCGGCGGTTCCAAGGTCTCCGACAAGCTCGGCGTCATCGAGAACCTGCTCGACAAGGCTGACCGTCTGGTCATTGGCGGCGGCATGGTGTTCACCTTCCTCAAGGCCAAGGGCTACGAGGTCGGCACCTCCCTGCTCGAAGAGGACCAGCTCGACAAGGTCAAGGGCTACATCGCCACTGCCGAGAAGAACGGCGTCGAGCTCGTGCTGCCGACCGATGTCGTCGTGAACGCGGGCTTCCCGGCCGGTGACACCCCGGTTGCCCCGGAGGTCGTTGCCGCCGACGCCATTCCGTCCGACAAGATGGGTCTGGACATCGGCCCGGATTCCCAGAAGCTCTTCCACGACAAGATCGTCGACTCCAAGACCGTCGTGTGGAACGGCCCGATGGGCGTGTTCGAGGTTCCTGAGTTCGCTGCCGGCACCAAGGCCGTGGCCCAGGGTCTGGTCGACGCCACCGCAGCCGGTGCGTTCACCATCGTCGGTGGCGGTGACTCCGCTTCCGCCGTGCGCAACCTCGGCTTCCCGGAGGACGGCTTCTCCCACATCTCCACCGGTGGTGGCGCTTCCCTCGAGTTCCTCGAGGGCAAGGAGCTCCCGGGCCTGAAGGTGCTCGAGTAAGTTTTATTCTGGCTCCCCTCCTCGAGGGGAGCTGGCTCGCGTAGCGAGACTGAGGGGAGTTACGGCGATGTCGGGCTCCCCTCAGTCAGCTTTGCTGACGGCTCCCCTCACTGAGGGGAGCCAAGGAACGATAATGAGAGGGGAAATCATGGCATCCAAGCGCATTCCTTTGGTAGCCGGCAACTGGAAGATGAACTTCGATCATCTGGAAGCCACGTACTTTGTACAGAAGCTGGTATGGCTACTGCGCGACGCTCATTTCGACTTCAAGCGTTGCGAGGTCGCCCTTTTCCCGTCCTTCACCTCGCTGCGCAGCGTGCAGGTGCTTGTCGAAGCCGACAAGCTCCGCCTCACCTATGGTGCCCAGTCGGTATCCGTGACCACGCAAGGCGCCTTTACCGGTGACGTATCCGCCGATATGCTGGCCCACCTTGGCTGCTCGTACGTCATTGTCGGACATTCCGAGCGCCGTAAATACCATCCCGAAGACGATGCCAATATCGTCGATCAGGTGCGTGCCGTACTTGCCGCCGGCATGCAGCCAATACTGTGCGTAGGCGAAAGCTACGAGGAACGCCGTAAGGGCATTGAGCTCGACTTCGCAGTCGGCCAGGTGCGTGATGTCACCCGCGATCTTTCCGATGAGGAAGCTGCCAAACTCATCGTGGCCTACGAACCGGTCTGGGCCATCGGCACCGGCATGGTCGCCACCCCGCAATCCGCTCAGGACGCAGCCAACGCGATTCGCGATGATTTGAAGACCACGTTCGGTCAAAAGGTGTCGGACAGCGTACGCATTCTGTACGGCGGCTCCGTCACCTCAAAGAACGCGGCAGAACTCATCTCCCAGCCCGATGTGGACGGATTCCTCATCGGCGGCGCTGCCCTGGACGTCGATGAACTGTCCAAAATCGCCCGTCTTGCGCTGAAAACAACATCTTCACGGTCGTAATACACTGGTTTTCCGATATGTGCGCTATGCTTATCAACAGTAAATTCAACTCGGAGGTACCCTGTGACCGCTCTTAAGATCACGCTAGAAGTCATCGTCGTGCTGCTCAGCTTCGTGCTGACCCTGCTCATCCTTATGCACAAGGGCAAGGGCGGCGGTCTGTCCGACATGTTCGGTGGCGGTCTGACCCAGAATGCCGGCACCTCTGGCGTCGCCGAAAAGAACCTGAACCGCTGGACCGTTATCATCGCCCTCGTATGGGTGGCTCTGATTATCGGCCTCGACATGATGACCAAGTTCAACCTCGGCTGATTGATTTTGTAGACTTTTTCACGACCCATGACCAACATACCGGTCATGGGTCGTAGTTTTTCCATCGTTCATGGCTTGCAAAGGAGTGCACTATGGTCACTATGAACCGTAACAAAGTCGTCATTGTGGGCACCGGACAGGTCGGTGCGACCGCGGCGTTCAGCATCGTTACACATGGTCTGTGCAATGAGCTCGTGCTCATCGATCATTTTGCCGCCAAAGCTTTGGGGGAGGCCCGCGATCTCGATGACGGCAGCGAGTTCCAGGATCGTCACGTCAAAGTGCGTGCCGGCGACTATGCCGATTGCAAGGACGCGGATATCGTCGTCATCACCGTGGGCCGTAAGCCGCCGGCCAATTCCAACCGTATGGCCGAGCTCGGCTTCACCGTCGGACTCGTGGGCGAAGTGGTCGACAATGTCATGGCCTCGGGCTTTGACGGCGTAATCGTCATGGTTTCCAACCCGGTCGACGTAATGGCCTGGTACGCATGGAAACGTTCCGGCCTGCCGCGCACCCAGGTGCTTGGCACCGGTACCGCGCTCGATACCTCACGCCTCAAGACCATCATCGGCGAGGAAACCGGCCTTGATCCGCGCAATGTGGGCGGCTTCGTGATGGGCGAGCATGGCGACTCCCAATTCACCGCATGGTCCACCGTCTCGCTCGGCGGCAAGCCGTTCGCTCGCTTCCTGGCTGACAACCAAGACCGCTTCGCCTCCGTATCCACCGCCGAAATCGAGGAAAAGACCCGTACCCGCGGCGACGAAATCGTGGCGGCCAAGGGCGGCACCAACTTCGGCATTGCTTCCACCGTGGCCGGCATAGTGCAGACCATTCTGTGGGATGAGCGTCGCATCGTCCCCGTCTCTACGCTGCTGGACGGCGAATACGGCGAACATAACGTGTTCCTCGGCGTGCCCACCGAACTGCGTGCCAATGGCGCCAATGAAATCGTGGAACTGGAACTAAGCAACGAGGAAATGGCCAAAATGCATCACTCCGCCGAACTCGTCCGAGACCATTGCAAGGGACTGCTGTGACCACAACCATCAAGACGACAACTCGCCCCGAACTGTTGGTCGCCGACCTCGACGGCACTCTATTGCATGACGCCGAGGTCTTTGAGGATCGTTTCATCACCCAGCGCAGCATCGACACCATCGCTCGGGCTCACGACGCCGGCATGAAATTCGCCATCGCCACCGCGCGACCGGTGAGTACCGGACTGCAGTTTGCCGAGAAACTGCCCGTTGATGCTGTGATCTATCTCAACGGTGCCCTCATCGATTTCGACCCGGCCAATTCCGATTTCGATATGCTGACATCCGACTCATCACAGCAGAGCGAGAATCATCTCATTAAAATCGGTTTCTCCTCACAGCGCGCCTGCGAAGTCTGCCTGTTTCTGCTCGACCGTATGCCAAACCTCAAAATCGGCATCGTGATGAACGACGTGCGCTACACCAACTTCGATGTGCGCGTGTATTGGAAGACTCAGGCTTTCCAATACACGAACTTCCATGACGTTCCTGATGGAATCGCAGACAAAATCACCATCTTCCCTGAACCGGCACAATGGAATGAACTGCGTGCGCTGATTCCGCCGGACTTCGACATCTCCATCAGCGAAGGCGTGATGTGGATGCTCATGAATCCTCAGGCCAACAAGGAGCATGCGCTGCGCTTGCTGTGCAATCGTCTCGATGTCCCACTTGAGCAGACTGCGGCCTTCGGCGACGATCTCATCGACATCAATATGATGAGCGAATCTGGCAGAGGAGTGGCCGTGGCCAACGCGAATCCAAAAGTGCTGTCCATCGCCGACGAGATTTGCCCTCCTAACAACGAGGATGGCGTCGCTCAGTGGATCGAGTCACAGCTTCGATAATTGCTGTGCCGTTCGAACACTGTAAACACGCCAAAAATTGAACACATATTGAACTAGGCGTATGCTTTGAACCGTTGTTCAACAAGACAATTGAACTTCCGGTTGGAGGCATAGGACTATGAGCGTATCGGTGTTTGCGGAACGACTGCGCAATGCGATGAACAGTAGGGAATTGAAGCAGGTAGATCTGGTGCACGCCGCCGAACGCCGCGGTGTCAAGATGGGCAAAAGCCACATCAGCCAATATGTTGCGGGCAAGACCATGCCGCGAGAGGATGTGCTGCTGTTTCTGGCTGACGAACTTGATGTCGATGCGAACTGGCTTCGTGGCCAATCCTCGGAAACAAAATTGAACTCCGACGCACAACCCGCTTCCCATATTGACACACCGAGCGGAGCCCCCACGTCGGCGGAAATGGAAATTCCTGCTGCTCGCCGCCGTACCTTTGGCAAATCACACAAGCTTGATGACGTGCTCTACGATGTTCGCGGCCCAGTGGTTGATGAGGCGGCCCGCATGGAACAGGCCGGCACCCACGTACTGAAGCTCAACATCGGCAACCCTGCACCGTTCGGCTTCCGTACGCCGGACGAGGTCGTCTACGACATGGCGCAACAATTGCCTGAAACCGAAGGCTATTCGGCTTCCAAGGGCCTGTTCTCCGCGCGTAAGGCCATCATGCAGTATGCACAGCTCAAGAACATTCCGAACGTCACCATCGAAGACATCTACACCGGCAATGGTGTCAGCGAGCTCATCAACCTGTCTATGTCCGCGCTGCTCGACAGTGGCGATGAGGTGCTTGTGCCATCTCCGGATTACCCGCTGTGGACCGCCTGTGTGAATCTCGCCGGCGGCACCGCCGTGCATTACCTGTGCGACGAGAAGTCCGACTGGTACCCGGATATCGACGATATGCGTAAGAAGATCACCGATCGTACCGTGGCCATCGTGCTCATCAATCCGAACAATCCGACCGGTGCGCTGTATCCAAAGGAAGTGCTGCAGCAGATTGTCGACTTGGCGCGTGAGCACCAGCTCATGATTTTCTCCGACGAAATCTACGATCGTCTGGTTATGGACGGGCTCGAGCATATTTCCATCGCTTCCATGGCTCCGGATCTGTTCTGCGTGACCTTCTCCGGCCTGTCCAAGTCGCATATGATCGCCGGCTACCGCGTGGGCTGGATGATTTTGTCGGGCAACAAGGCCATCGCCAAGGATTACATCGAGGGCATCAATATGCTCACCAACATGCGCATCTGTTCGAACGTGCCCGCGCAGTCCATTGTGCAGACCGCGCTGGGCGGCCATCAGAGCGTGCACGACTATATCGTGCCCGGTGGCCGTATCCATGATCAACGTGATTACATCTATGACGCGTTGAACTCCATTCCGGGCATCACCGCGGTCAAGCCGAAGGCCGCGTTCTATATCTTCCCGAAGATCGATATCAAGAAGTTCAACGTACATGACGACGAGCAGTTCGCCCTCGATCTGCTGCATGACAAGCGCATTCTCATCACGCGCGGCGGCGGCTTCAACTGGCATGAGCCGGATCACTTCCGTATCGTCTACCTGCCACGCATCGAAGTGCTCAAGGATGCCACCAACAAGCTCTCCGACTTCCTCAGCTACTACTGGCAGAGCTGATTTTCTCAATGCCGGCGAGTCCACTAATGCGCACTCGCCGGCATATCTTTATATGAATATCGATGTCGACGAACTGTACGGCACCGTAACCATCGACGCACTCCGTCTTTCTGCAAATCTACATCCCATTGTCGATGCCATCGACTGAGCGTGGGGGCGTAACGCCGAAACTAATAAAAATATGAGCCCGAGTGGGACCGTCTCCACATGAGGTCTTTATCGCACCAAAATACCTGCAATGACAATGAGGCCGGCCTTGATTCGTATGGTTTGCAGGTATAAAGGGTCGATTTGGAGTATCTGAACAGCGCTATTCGGGCTCAACTCCATAGATTGCAGGTATAAAGGGCCGTTTTGCGAGTGGAAATTGCAGGTAATAAGGGGCAATTTATGCGATTGCAGGTATAAAGGTGCAAGTTAGAGCCGATTGTGCGCCGTAACTTGCACCTTTATACCTGCAACGCCGCTAACAAGTACCGAAATACCTGCAACTGAATCGGGTTATGCCAAGGTGAAGGCGATGATGAACGCAGTGGCGGACAGTACAGCTGTTAACAGCAGGTAGAATATCGCGGCCTTATCCTGAAAACCAGCTGAATTAGCCGAATTATGACTGTTGCTCATGCTGCCTGTGGTAGCCATAACGGTTGCGATGGCCGAGACGAGGGAAAATATTGGCAGCACATACAGCAAAACGGCTAGTACGATGAGAGGTCCTGAACCGGTGCAAACAGCAATAAGTCCTGCATTGTTCGTTGCTGCCAGCGCGGGGCAAAAATCGGTATGGCCGCCAGTGCCGTAACTGTAGGTCAGAAAAGTGATTACTGCCCAAAACAGGCCAAGAGGAACCGATACATGACTTACGGCAGACGCATTGATACTGATAACCCGAAACAGCTTATGCACAGATACAGGTCGTATATCGCGAATCGTCGGCAGTGCTGAACCAACGTTATCTCGTGGAATATCGATAGAGATGAGATGCACCAGCGCATATGCCGCAAGTCCAAGTCCACAAGCGATGGTCACACCGCCGGTGGAATTGACCTCATCGGACACCGAGTATTCGGTGACGAGCACCGGCATCATGCCAATTTGCCACACGAGCAGCAGCCGCGTCACCAGAGACCAACCACCGCGCTCGGAGGCAGACTTATCCGAACCCGTCAGATTAGTCAGATCGGCTATATGCTGCTGCTGGATACTAGTGCTGTTGCGCGAATAGGCGGCAAGTATGGCGTAAACCAACCACGTTGCCGCATGTATCGCCCACAACATTACAATTTTGGTATTCGCGCTCAGCACCAATATGAACGCAACGGCCACTGCCGCAAGAAAAACACAGATGACCGTGCGAAGACGATGACGAGCAAAGCCCTGTACTCCTGCAACAGTCAGACAAATGATTGCAACGACGCTCAGCGCAGTCACCGCCAGAAACCACAGTGGCGAGGTGACGCAGGCTCCGTAATCACCAGTTGCCTGGCCAGACAGATAATAAGTCATTCTGCCAATCGTCGGACAGTTCGGATGCAGCATCATGCCGCCCCAGATTCGCTCATATAGTGGCGCGAACGATACGCCAGCACCGCTGAGCGCCGCAATGATCGCCATCACCATGGCCGGAATCAATCCAAGCTCGCGATTCCGGCCGGTTTCCGTTATCTGTCTATCACTGGTGTTCATGATGTACCCCGCCTTATGCCGTTATCGATGATGCCAGTATGACTATAATAGATGAGTGAAGGCCAGCAGTATACAGGAATTCTGTATGCCGCTTTATAGGCGTGATGCTGTGACAGCTAACATGACAACCGCTATCACTGGCCGACCGTCAAACTCCGTACAAACCGGGCAACTACCGCCGGGGAGCATCGGCGATGCCGATGGCGAAACCAATGATGGCCGGCATAACCCAGCCGAGTTGGTATTGCTGCAAGGGGAGCATGGCCAGTGCCGCGTCCAGCCAACCGATGGAACCGCCGAAGACGGCGGCCAGGCTGGAGATGCAAGTGGCGAAGGAGACGATGCCCACCAGCAGTACAGTCCAGAAGTAGACACGCGGGAATCGCGCGCCAAGCTTCTTATGGGTAAGCGCCAGCAACACCAGCACAATGGCAATCGGATACAACGCGGACAACACCGGCACGGAGACTTTGATGATCGCGCTCAGCCCGGCGTTGGACACGATGAAGCTGAACACGGTGAAGATGATCTGCCAAGTGCGGTAGCTCAGCGTTCGTCCGGCGACGGTCTGGAATCGAGTATGGAAGTAGGTGGCGCAGGTGCAGATCAGCCCGGTGCATACGTTGAGGCATGCGATGACGAACACGATACCGAGGAACGCGGTACCGAACGTGCCGAACAGGGATGAGGTGAGGTTGGTGAGCACGGTAGCGCCCGTGTCTTTGGCGGGATTGATGGTGGCGATGGCGCCGGACACCACGCCCACGTAGCTCAGCGCGCCGTAGATCACGATCAGCAGTACACCGGTGCCGAGCCCGGCGTAGGCGGTCTCCTTCTGCACTTGCGATTCGTCATCGACTTGCTGGGCGCGGATATTCGCGGAAATCACGATGCCGAAGTAGAGCGCGGCAAGCAGATCCATGGTCTGGTAGCCGTCGAGGAAGCCGCGTGCGATTTGGTTTGTGGAGTAGTCGCCCATCGGTTTGGCCGGGGTGCCGATGCCGTGGATCAGGCAGGCGATGAACAGGACGGCGATCAGCACCAGCAGCAACGGTCCCATGAACCGGCCGAGCACTTTGGAGAGTTTCTCAGGATGCTGGGCGAACAGGAATGCCAGCGCGAAGAACACAAGTGAGTAGACGAGTTGGGCCAGCCAGCTGTAGGAGGATGACACGAAAGGAGCTACCATCATTTCGAATGAAGTGGTCGCCGTACGCGGGATCGCAAAGCAGGGGCCGATGGTGAGCATGATGGCCACGCCGAGGAACAGGGCGAATTTGGGGGAGACGCGGCCGGCGAGCTTGTCGAAGCCGCCGGCGAAGGTGACCGCCAGCACGCCGAGAATCGGCAGACCGACTGCGGAGACGATGAAGCCGATGGCTGCCGGTATGGTCGCGGAGCCGGCCTGCGCGCCGACGAATGGTGGGAAGATTAGGTTGCCCGCGCCGAAGAACATCGAAAAGAACGTGAAGGTCATGACCAACCGCTGGCGTGCGACAAGTTTGTTCATTAGGGTTCGGCCTTTCTCTCATGTGCTCGTACCACTGTAGCAACAAACGCAAGAAGCCCCGACCGGTTGGGGTCGGGGCTTCTGTGAGCTAACCAGTTAATGCGCTAGGCGCATCGACTAATAATCTCAGGCGTTCACGCGGTCGATGCCGGACTGGACGTCAGCCAGCACGGAATCCCAGGACTTGATGAAGGCGGCGACACCGTCGGCCTCCAGCTTGTCGGTGACGTCCTTGAGGTTGATGCCCAGCTCAGCCAGCTTGTTGATGACGGCGTGGGACTCCTCGTAGGTGCCCTCGATGGACGGAGCGCCGTTGCCGTGGTCGGCCAGAGCGTTCAGGGTCTTCTCCGGCATGGTGTTGACGATGTGCTTAGCAACGAGCTCGTCAACGTACTTGCAGTCGGAGTAGGCAGCGTTCTTGGTGCCGGTGGAAGCCCACAGCGGGCGCTGAACCTTGGCACCCTTGGCAGCCAGGTCGGCCCAACGCGGATCCTCAGCGAACTTCTTCTCGAAGAGCTCGTAAGCCAGGCGAGCGTTGGCCACAGCAGCCTTGCCTTCCAGAGCCTTGGCTTCGTCGGAGCCGTTGGCTTCCAGCAGCTTGTCGACAGCGGTGTCCACGCGGGACACGAAGAAGGAAGCGACGGAGCCGATGTGCTTCAGGTCGTGGCCGTTGGCGTCAGCCTGGGCGATGCCCTCGATGAAGGCGTCGATGACCTGCTCGTAACGCTCGAGCGAGAAGATCAGGGTGACGTTGACGGAGATGCCCTTGGCCAGGGTGGCGGTGATGGCCGGCAGACCTTCGAGGGTTGCCGGAATCTTGATCATGGCGTTCGGGCGGTTGACCTTCTCCCAGAGTTCCACAGCCTGCTTGGCGGTGTTCTCGGTGTCATGGGCCAGACGCGGGTCGACCTCAATGGAGACACGGCCGTCGACGAAGTCGGTAGCCTCAGCGATCTCGCGGAAGATGTCGGTGGCGTTGCGCACGTCGGTGGTGGTGAGCTCGCGGACAGCGGTCTCAACGTCAACCTTGCCGAGCTCCTTGAGCTGAGCGTCGTACGGGCCGACCTGGCTCAGGGCCTTCTGGAAGATGGACGGGTTGGTGGTAACGCCGACCACGTTCTTGTTGGCGATGAGGTCCTGCAGGGAGCCGGACTCGATGCGGGAGCGGGACAGGTCGTCCAGCCAGATGGAAACGCCGTTGTCGGACGTACGCTGAGTTGCTTCAGTCATTTATTTTTCTCCTTATATTCCGTTATGGAACAAATCTTGTTAAGCCCTCCCTCTAGTGAGGGAGGGCAGTGAAATCACTTGGCGGCTTCGACTTCGGCGATGGAGGCCTTGGCGGCTTCCACCACGTGCTCGGCGGTGATGCCGAGGTCGATGAGGTTCTGAGCACCGTCGCCCTGCAGACCGAACTGCTCGATGGAGACAGGCTTGCCGTAGGAACCGAGGTACTTGTACCACGGCATGGCAACGCCGGCCTCGACGGAGACGCGAGCCTTGACACCGGCAGGAAGCACGGCCTCCTTGTACTCGGCATCCTGCTCCTCGAACCATTCGAGGGACGGCACGGAGACCACGCGGGCCTTGACGCCTTCCTCAGCGAGGGTCTTGGCGGCCTTGACGGCCAGCTGGACTTCAGAACCGGTGGCCATCAGGATGACATCCGGAGTGCCTTCGGTGTCGACCAGGACGTAAGCGCCCTTGCGGACACCGTCCTTGGCCTTGGCAGCGGTCTCGGCGAGCACCGGAACACCCTGGCGGGACAGCACCATGGCAGCCGGCAGGGTGTTCTTCTTCTCGAAGAAGTAGCGGTAGGCTTCGGCGGTCTCGAAAGCATCGGCCGGGCGAACGACCTCAAGCTGCGGGATGGCACGGAAGGAAGCAAGGTGCTCGACCGGCTGGTGGGTCGGGCCATCCTCGCCGACGGCGACGGAGTCGTGCGTCCACACGTACAGGTTCGGGATCTCCATGAGGGCGGCCAGACGAACGGCGGAACGCTCGTAGTCGGAGAACATGAAGAAGGTGCCGCCGAACGGACGGGTGTGGGAGCCCAGCAGGATGCCGTTGGTGATGCAACCCATGGTGAACTCGCGCACGCCGAAGTGCAGCTGACGACCGAACTCGTTGCAGACCGGCCACTGCTTGGTGGCGCACTCAGCCGGAGCGAAGGTGGCAGCGCCCTTGAGGTCGGTCTTGTTGGAGCCACCGAGGTCGGCGGAGCCACCCCAAAGTTCCGGCATGACAGCGGCGATGGCATTGAGCACGGAGCCGGAGGCGCCACGGGTGGCGACACCCTTTCCGACCTCGAAGGTGGCCTCAAGGTCATCGATGGCCTTGTCGAAGCCTTCCGGCAGCTCGCCGGCCTTGATGCGGTCGTACAGGGCAGCCTTGTCCGGGTTGGCCTTGCGCCATGCGTCGAACTTCTCGTCCCATTCCTTGTGGGCCTCGAGACCGCGCTCAGCAACCTTGCGGGCGTGAGCCAGAGCCTCTTCGTCAACGTGGAAGTTCTCTGCCGGATCGTAGCCGAGGACTTCCTTGAGGCCGGCAACGGCCTCGGCGCCCAGCTTGGAGCCGTGAGAGGACGGATCGTTGGTCTTGCCCGGGGTCGGCCAAGCAATCAGGGTGTCGACCTTGATGAGCTTCGGCTGATCCGGAGCAGCGGCCTCGGCCTTGGCGATAACGTCGGCCAGGCCCTCGACGTCCTCCTTGTAGGAGCCGTCGGGCTGGATGAAGCTGAACTCGTCGGTGTACCAGCCGTAGGCCTGGAAACGCTTGAGCACATCCTCGGCCAGCACCAGGTTGGTGTCGCCTTCGATCTGGATGCGGTTGGCGTCGAAGATCACGGTGACGTTGCCGAGCTTCTGGTTGGCGGCAAGGGCAGCGGCTTCGCCGGAGATGCCCTCTTCGATATCGCCTTCACCGCAGATAGCCCAGATCTTGTGGTAAAACGGGGAGTCTTCCTTCGGGGTTTCCGGATCGAGCAGACCACGCTGGAAACGCTCGCCGTAGGCAAAGCCGATGGCGGAGGCGAAGCCCTGGCCCAGCGGGCCGGTGGTCATTTCGATACCGGGGGTCAGGCCGTACTCGGGGTGACCCGGGGTACGGGTGTCAGCGCCACCACGGAAGTGCTTGAGGTCGTCCAGAGTCAGGCCATAACCGGAGAAGTACAGCTGGACGTACTGGGTGAGGGAGGCGTGGCCACCGGAAAGGATGAAGCGATCACGGCCCTCCCAGTTGGGATCGTTCGGATCGTGCTTGATGAAATGCTGGTACAGCGTGTAGGCGATGGGCGCCAGGGAAACGGGGGAACCGGGGTGGCCGGAACCGGCGTTCTCCACCGCGTCAGCCGAAAGGGCCTTCGCCATCTTGATGGCGCGCTCGTCGAGCTCGGTCTCCTTGAATTCGGTCATGGATTACTTTCCTTCCAATTGGTCGGGCCGCGTATCCGGCTTGTGCCGGGCGCTTGACGCCCTCACATTGCGCTTACCATGCTAGCGATGGTTTGCGACGTTATGGTGCAATTTTGGCGTGTTTTGGTAGTTTGTGTTCTGTTAGCGTTCACAATTCACATCACTTCGCCGCAAACGAACGCATTAGCACTCGAAACCAATGAGTGCTAATACAATGAGAGCAGATTGCATACTGCAGATGTACATATAAGGAGGCGCGCATGACGCAATCACGTCGCATGCTGGTACTGCGCGCTGTGGTGGAAGATTACATTCGTTCGCAAGAGCCCGTAGGCTCCGCGGCATTGTCCAAGGAACGCGATTTAGGCGTCAGCTCTGCCACCATTCGCAATGATATGGCCGCATTGGAAGATGAAGGCTACCTGATTCAGCCACATACGTCCGCCGGTCGCGTACCCACTGAAAAGGGATACCGTTATTTTGTAGATCGACTGGCTACGGTTGTGCCGCTCAGCGAAGCTCAACGCCGCGGTATCAATAGTTTCCTATCCGGCTCGGTCAGCCTCAAGGACGCACTGCAACGTTCCGCACGACTGCTCTCGGAAATCACCGGTCAAGTTGCCATAGTCGCATCGCCTTCATTATCCAAGGCGACGTTACGCCACGTGGAGCTGGTACCAGTGGCCATGAGCACGCTACTTGCCGTGGTAATCACCGATACCGGTCGCGTGGCGCAGCACGGACTGACCGTCTCGGCCATGCCCACGGCCGACGACATCAACCGCCTGTCCGGTGCAGTCAATGAACAATGCAACGGTCAGTCCTTATCATCCGCATCCGAAACCGTGCGCGCCCTTGGCGGCACCGGATTCGAGACAGTGCGGGAGGCGTCCGACGCCCTGGCCGACGCCTTCGCATCGATGGCATTGGACGATCGCGCCAACGAATTGTATATGTCCGGCACATCGCATCTGGCGCATTCTCGTTCTCTGACCGATCTGGCACCGCTCTTCGACGCGCTGGAAGAGCAAGTGGTGCTCATGAAACTGATGAGCAACCTCAGCGAAGAGCCAAGCGCCACTGGCGTAGGCGTGTCCATTGGCTCCGAAAGCCACACACCTGAGCTCTTGCATGCCTCGGTGGTCAGTAGCGGTTACGGACGCAGTACTTCGCCCGTAGCGAACGATTCGGAACGCAACGAGACATCGCCCGATCAGGACAGCACCAACGAACCCATTGCTTTTGTGGGATCCATCGGCCCAACCCATATGGATTATGCGGCTACCATGGCCGCGGTCAGGGCAGTGGCAAGGTATCTCACTTTTTTTGTCTCGGAAAGCGGCTCCGGCGACTGACCGCAGGCTATGGCACAATAACCCGCAGACCAACGAATACAAAGGAACAAACAAGTGGCAGATTATTACGAGACGCTGGGCATCGACCGCAACGCGAGCGACGACGAGATCAAGAAGGCGTACCGCAAGCTCAGCCGTAAGTATCACCCTGATATCGCGGGACCGGAGTTCGAGGACAAGTTCAAGGAAGTGAACAACGCCTACGATGTGCTGTCCAATCCGGATAAGCGCCGTATGTATGATTCCGGCGTTGACCCCAACGATCCGAACGCCGGTGCTGGCGGCTTCTCCGGCGCGGGATTCGGCGATATGGGAGACGTATTCTCCACGTTCTTTGGTTCCGCATTCGGTGGCGGCTCACAGGGCCCGGTGCCGCGCACACAGCCTGGACGCGATGCGCTGGCTTCCGCTTCCATCGACTTGAAAACCGCCGTATTCGGCGGCACGGCGCACGTCAAGATCAATACGTTCTCCCTGTGTCAGGAGTGCGGCGGCTCCGGCGCACAAGGCGGCGCCCAGCCGGTCACTTGCCCGGACTGCCATGGACAGGGCTTCATGCAAAAGGTCGTGCGCACTATGCTCGGCCAGATGATGACCTCCGCTCCCTGCGAGCGCTGCGAGGGTCACGGCACCATCATCCAGAATCCATGCCCGAGCTGCATGGGTCACGGCCGCGTTCGCACCACGCGTAATGTGGGTGTCACTGTGCCGGCCGGTATCAACGACAATGCTCGACTGCGCTTGGCCAACCAGGGCGAAGTCGGTGAGGGCGGCGGCGCTGCCGGCGATTTGTACATTGATATTCGCATCAAGGCAGATAAGCAGTTCACCCGCGACGGCGATGACCTGCATTGCTGGATTCAGGTTCCGATGAGCTGGGCCGTGCTCGGACACGATCTGTCCATTGATACGTTTGACGGCGAGCAGACCGTATCCATTCCGGCGGGCTGCCAGCCTGAGGATACGGTGACGTTGAAGGGTCTGGGCGTTACCAATATTCGCAATAAGGATGAGCGCGGCAATCTGGTTGCCCATGTGAACGTACTGATTCCCACCAAGCTCAGCGAGTCCGAGCGGGGACTGATTGAACAGTTCGCCGCCTCGCATGATTCCGATGCCACGCACGTCTCCCAGGCTTCCCGTCCGCAAACCGGTCAGAAGAAGGGATTCTTTAGCAAGTTAAAGGATGCCTTGAGCTGATTCGTTCTTGGCGCCCCTCTCCGAGGTGGGGGGACTGGCAGTGAAGCTGACTGAGGGGGAGCTCGGGTACATCCGCAAGCTCCCCCTCAGTTGTCTAGCGACGACAGCTTCCTTCAGAGAGGGATGCCATGTGCCGCTAACTATTTCAGCAGTGAGCGGCACATGGAGCGATATTCGCTAACGTAGCCGCCGCCGAAGAACACACAATGGCCGGCAATGGGGTAGAGCTGCCAGAGCGTGATGCGATCCTGCCATCCAGCCTTCAGCGGATGCACCGACTGATAGCCCTCGGTAATCTGCGTCAAATAGCTCATACCGAACAGGTGCAGCATGGCCAGATCCTCTTCACGGTGACCACCATGTGCCGCCGGGTCGATGAGCACGGCCTCGGTCTGTCCGGAATCAGCAGTCCACATCACATTGCCACTCCACAAATCACCGTGGATGCGGGCTGGCTTGTCTTCGGCGGCACGGCCCATGATGTCAGGCAATGCCTCGATTACCTTTTCCGTCAGATCGACATCACGCTGGTCAAGTTCACCGCGCTTGACGCCAAGCTCGACCATCGGGCGCAGACGGCCATCAGCAAAGTAGCTGATGGGATCGGTCCATTCGCCGGTATCCATCTTTACCGGATCCTGCAACGGCCCGAAGTAGCATGTGCCGTCATATCCTTCCGGCGCAGAACCGAAATATTCGGCACCGGCATCATGCATGCGTGCGAGCGCCGCGCCGAATTCCAATGCGGCCTTGGCCGTGGGGGAGGAGCTGTTCACTCGCTCGATGTCGAGATAGTCTTTGCCCCAGTCATAGACCTGCACCACACGCGGGCCACCCTGCGCATGCGCGGCACCCAACCATTGCAGTCCGCGTCCTTCGCATTCGAAGAATCCCTGAGGAGCAAAAGCCCTGCTTTTACGATATGTACTCATAGCCGTTCCCTCCAGCATGGTTGTGACGTTTTGCACTCGTATTCATTGTAGAAGCCGTGCATGTTACCAATTCTTAGTGCTGTTCTACACCCCAACCGGTAGGGTGTTCAACGTCATAACACATTACGTATAGAGAAATCTCGAGGAATTATGAACCTCTTCCAAGCGATTGTTCTCGGCATCGTTCAGGCACTTACCGAGTATCTGCCGGTATCGTCCAGCGCGCATATCCGCATCGTCGGTGATTTGATGTTGGGCTCCGACCCCGGCGCTGCTTTCACTGCCATCATCCAGATTGGTACTGAGCTGGCGGTTATTCTGTATTTCCGCCATGACATCGCCAAAATTCTTACTCACTGGTTCGCATGCCTGTTCGGCAAGAACGGCAAGGACTGGAAGGCCCGCATGGGCCGTGGGGACAACTATGCCACGCTCGGCTGGAATATCATCGTCGGCTCGATTCCGATTGTGATTCTTGGCTTCACTCTGCAGAACGTCATCGAGACCACGCTGCGTAACCTGTGGATCACCGCGACCGTGCTGCTGCTGTTCGGCGTTCTGCTGTGGGTTGTGGATGCCCGCGCCAAGCAGACCAAGACCATGGACGATATGACGTATCGTGATGCGTTCCTCTTTGGTCTAGGTCAGTCCATGGCCCTGATTCCTGGCGTTTCCCGTTCGGGCGGCACCATCACCGTGGGCCGTGCGCTTGGCTATGAGCGTGAGGCCGCTGTGCGTTTGAGCTTCCTGATGGCCATTCCCGCCGTATTCGGTTCCGGTCTGCTTGAGGCCGTCAAGGCTGTCAAGGACTACAAGACCGATGCGATGTTCCCCGGCTGGGGTCCCACACTGATCGCCATGGTCATCAGCTTTATTCTGGGCTACATCGTGATCATCGGATTCCTGAAGTTCGTTTCCACGTTCTCCTACAAGGCGTTCGCCATCTACCGCATCGCCTTGGCAGTGGTGGTTGCCCTCCTGCTGATCGCCGGTGTGTTGCCGGCCATCGACCCGTCAGTGGCCGCAGCGGCTTAAAGAAACACTGCATCGTCAATACTGCTCCCGCTGGCAGGAGCTGGCTCGCTTTGCGAGTCTGAAGGTGGTTCTGTCTGGAATACCCAGTGACCACCCTCAGTCGGCTATGTCGACAGCTCTCGCCGGCGGGGGCATTATTGTATTCTCAGGTCAGCTACCCATTTGGCGTAGGAACGCCTCGGCCTCTTTGACGAGCTGTTCCGCTTGGGGCGCGCCCAGCGAGGCCTCGGCATCGGCCTTCTGCTTCAGGTCATAATCATGCTCAAGATGGGTCACATAATCCTGCAGCTGCTCGTTGCAACGAACTAGTACCGATGCCTGTGATTTCCATTGTTCAGCCTTGCGTTCCAACTCGCTGACATCAAAAGAGAAACCGATGCGATGCCCCAAAGCATCAAGCAGGCGCATGGTGCCCGCCGCGCATTCGTCGCTGCCGAGATATTGGGGGATGGAAACCCACATGGAGGCATGGAACATGCCACGTTCCGCAGCGAAAATATCCAGCACGGTGGGGATGCCCACAGGACCGTTGTATTCCCGGTCTCCCTCACACTGGCAATTGCCGTCGCTCACGGAAATGGGCAGAGGCCTGCTATGGGGGCAATCAGAGAACATCGAGCCGAGAGTAATCACACTATCCACATCGAGTTCTTCAGCGATGGCGAGACTCTGGCTGCAGTATTCCTTCCAGCGGTAGTTAGGCTCAGGCGCGATTTGGGCAAATATTCGATGCCCCTCATCAAGCACAATCTCGTAGAACGTAGTTTGCGGCCAAATAAGATTAGTACGACCGGATACATGGCACAGCATGGGACGAGACACCTGATAGTCATAGAAGGCGTCGCAGTCTATATGGCGAATCTCACGGGATTCGTAATGCTTGACCAGATAACGGACGACGTTCGAAGCCGCCTGGCAAGCATCATTCCATCCCTCGAAAGCGGCGATCATCACCGAACTTGGGGTATTCGCATCTTCACTCATACCTCTAGAGTAACGTGGACTTGATATCATATATGTTTGCTTCAGCCATAAGCGAGGAGTCAAGAACGGCACACCAGAAACGACACGCCGCAGCTGGACGAACTACACGCTTGTGAGTATAGTAAACACTCGTGCTTTGAGCGAGGAATCCTCATGAAGCACATGCGGACATAGCTTAGTTGGTAAAGCGCAACCTTGCCAAGGTTGAGACCGCGGGTTCGAGTCCCGTTGTCCGCTCTAGGTCCGACGAGTTGACAGACCTTACGGTGGGTTAGCCAAGCGGTTAGGCAGCGGCCTGCAAAGCCGTATAGACGAGTTCGACTCTCGTACCCACCTCTCAGGCAGACGAAGAAATTCGCTTGCAGGAGCATGACCCGGGCGGTTGGCGCAGTGGTAGCGCACTTCCCTGACACGGAAGGGGTCACAAGTTCGAATCTTGTATCGCCCACGCAGGCCGAAGCAATTCGGCTCGCATAGCTGAATACCGATTGATTTCGGGCGATTGGCGCAGCGGCTAGCGCACTTCGTTCACACCGAAGGGGTCGTAGGTTCGATTCCTACATCGCCCACTGGAATCCGCTTCTCACGGCGGAATCCTTTGCGGACATAGCTTAGTTGGTAAAGCGCAACCTTGCCAAGGTTGAGACCGCGGGTTCGAGTCCCGTTGTCCGCTCCACCAAAACCTCGCTCCGGCGAGGTTTTTTTGTATTTGTTCAGGCTTTGCCAAATGTCGCACACCCAACCTATCGTGGCCTACGTTGATTACCCAGTCCAGGCCTGCACATTAGTACCGCGGACCCCGATAGCAAAGGACAAATCATGGCGCAAGCTACCATCTCCATCACAGTCAACGGCGAAGCAAAGGAGGTGGAAGCAACCACTACCGGCGTCGAATTGTTCGCAGAAGACAAGAACATCGTTGCGGTCAAGCTCAACGGCGAAAACCGTGACCTGTACACGCCGCTTGCCGACGGCGACACCGTAGAGCCCATCACGCTCGACTCCGAAGACGGCCTCGCGATCATGCGTCACTCGGCCACCCACGTCATGGCCCAGGCCGTGCAGGAGCTCTATCCGAACGCCAAGCTCGGCGTCGGCCCGGTGATCAAGGACGGCTTCTACTACGATTTCCAGGTTGACAAGCCCTTCACCCCGGAAGACCTCAAGGACATCGAGAAGCACATGCAGCGCATCATCAAGTCCTCCCAGTCCTTCCGCCGCCGTTCCGTGACCGAGGAAGAGGCCCTGAAGGAAGAGGCCGACCAGCCCTTCAAGATCGAGCTGATCGAAGACAAGGAAGCACACCTCGACCCCGCCGCCGCCACCGAGATTTCCGAGAAGGAACTCAGCTTCTACGACAACGTCGACCGTGACGGCAATGTGGTCTGGAAGGACCTGTGCCGCGGCCCGCACCTACCGAACACCCGCTACATCAAGGCTTTCAAGATTGAGCGTTCGGCCGCTGCCTACTGGCGTGGCAGCGAGAAGAACCCGACCATGCAGCGCATCTACGGCACCGCTTGGGCCAACAAGGAAGATCTCAAGGCATACCAGACCCGTCTGGAGGAAGCCGCCAAGCGAGACCACCGCAAGCTCGGCGCCGAGATGGACCTGTTCTCCTTCCCGGACGAGATCGGCCCCGGCCTGGCTGTGTTCCATCCGAAGGGCGCTGCCGTGATCAACGCGATGGAGGACTACTCCCGCGAAATGCACCGCAAGCACCACTACAGCTTCGTGCAGACCCCGCATATCACCAAGGGTGGTCTGTACGAGACTTCCGGTCACCTGCACTGGTACAAGGATGGCATGTACCCGCCGATGCACCTCGATGAGGAGTACGACGCGGACGGCAACGTGACCAAGCCCGGCTTCGACTACTACCTCAAGCCGATGAACTGCCCGATGCACAACCTGATCTTCAAATCGCGCCAGCGCTCCTACCGTGAGCTGCCGCTGCGCCTCTTCGAGTTCGGTACCGTGTACCGCTACGAGAAGTCCGGCGAGGTCCATGGCCTGACCCGTGTGCGTGGCTTGACTCAGGACGATTCCCACATCTACTGCACCCGCGAGCAGATGAAGGACGAGCTGACCAGCCTGCTGACCTTCGTGCTGAACCTGCTCAAGGACTTCGGTCTGTCCGACTTCTACTTGGAGCTCTCCACCAAGGATCCGGATAAGTACGTCGGCTCCGACGAGATCTGGGAGGAGGCCACCCGTACCCTGCGTGAGGTCGCCGAGGCATCCCACCTCGACCTCGTGGCCGATCCGGGCGGGGCCGCCTTCTACGGCCCGAAGATCTCCGTGCAGGCCCGTGACGCCATCGGCCGTACTTGGCAGGTCTCGACCATCCAGCTCGACTTCAACCTGCCCGAGCGTTTCCAGCTTGAGTACATCGCGAAGGACGGCACCCATCAGCGTCCGGTGATGATTCACCGCGCCCTGTTCGGCTCCATCGAACGCTTCTTCGCCGTGCTGCTCGAGCACTACGCTGGCGCCTTCCCGGCGTGGCTGGCCCCCGTGCAGGTGCTCGGCGTGCCGGTTGCCGACGAGTTCGCCCCGCATCTGGCCGGTTTCGTCAAGTCCCTCGAGGATGAGATGGTCCGTTGCGAGATCGACTACTCCGATGACCGCTTCGGCAAGAAGATTCGCAACGCCTCCAAGTCCAAAGTGCCGTTCATCCTCATCGTCGGTGAGGAAGACATGAACAACAACGCGGTGAGCTTCCGCTTCCGCGACGGCAGCCAGCTCAACGGCGTGCCGGTGGACAAGGCTCGCGAGCAGATCCTCGCCGTGATCGCCAAGCGCGTCCAGGTGAACTCCGCCGACGACTTCAACGCCGCTGTAGCTGAGTAAAGGAATACATGATGGCTGACGTGCGTGTCGATGATCCGGCGGACTTCCCGCCTCAGGAAGACACGGTCGAACGACTGTGGACCCCGCAGCGCATGACCTATGTGCTGCGCAACAGCGAGGATCGTCCGACCAAGCCCAAGTCGAAGGAATGTCCGTTCTGCGACGGACCGAAGAAGTCCGACGAAGACGGCCTCATCGCCTGGCGCGGCACGCACGTGTTCGCCATCATGAACCTCTACCCGTATAACGTCGGGCATCTCATGATTTGCCCGTACCGTCACGTCGGATTCATCACCGAACTTGACGACGCCGAATTGTTCGAGTTCGAGAAGGCCACCACCCTCGCCATGAAGGTGATGGAGACCGTCTCCCATCCGGACGGATACAATATCGGCATCAATCAGGGCGAGGTAGCGGGCGCGGGGGTCGCGGCCCATCTGCATCAGCATGTGGTGCCGCGCTGGAACGGTGACGCGAACTTCATGCCCATCGTCGCCCAAACGCGCACCATGCCGATTCTGCTGTCCGATCAGCGGGATGCGTATGCCAAAGCGTTTGCGCAGCTGGCTTCCGACTACCATCTGCCGCTCGTCTGATACCGGCACGATACCCTCATGCATCTGGTCGAACCAGCGCATGATTCAAAAAGACAATCGAAAACATCACGGGTATGTCTGATTAACGGCCTACAATCGTTTCGTTTGACATCATCCGTTTATTACTGCTAGGAGCATTATGTCAGGTCATTCCAAGTGGGCGACCACCAAGCACAAGAAGGCCGCCATCGACGCCAAGCGCGGCAAGCTCTTCGCCAAGCTCATCAAGAACATCGAAATCGCCGCCCGCCTCGGCGGTGGCGACCCAGACGGCAACCCGTCCCTGTACGACGCCATCTACAAGGCCAAGAAGGCCTCCATGCCGGCCGACAACATCGCCCGCGCCGTCAAGCGTGGTGCCGGTGACGAAGACGGTGCCGCCAACTACGAGGACATCGTCTACGAGGGCTACGCTCCCGCTGGCGTGGGCCTCATCATCGAGTGCCTGACCGACAACCGCAACCGTGCGGCCGCCGAAGTGCGTTCCACCCTGACCAAGGGCAACGGCTCCCTGGCCACCTCCGGCTCCGTGTCCTTCAACTTTGAGCGCAAGGGCCAGATCGTGGTTCCGTCCGAAGGCGTGGACTTCGACAAGCTGTTCGAGACCGCAGCCGAGGCTGGCGCCGAGGACGTCACCGATGACGATGAGGTCTACACCGTCATCACCGGCCCGTCCGATTTGTTCACCGTGCGCAAGGCTCTGCAGGACGCCGGTTTCGACTACGATTCCGCCGACCAGGTCATGCAGCCAAAGAACGAGGTCGAGCTGAGCCTCGAGGATGCACGCAAGGTGTCCAAGCTCATCGACAACCTCGATGACCTCGACGATGTGCAGAACATCTACTCCAACTGGACCGCCTCCGACGAGGTGATGGCCCAGCTCGACGAGGAGTAATCCTCGTGATTATCCTTGGCGTCGACCCCGGGCTTACACGCTGCGGGGTCGGCGTGATCGAAGCCGGCGGGCACCGCCGGCTTTCGTTTATTCACGTGGACGTGGTGCGGTCCTCGCCGGACATCACCCAGGATCTGCGTCTTTTGGCCATCTATAACGGCCTGTCCGAGAAGATGGATCGCTTTGCACCCGATGCCGTGTCCATCGAACGTGTGTTCGCCCAGTCGAATCGCAACACTGTGCTCGGCACCGCACAGGCCGCCGGTCTTGCCATGCTCGCAGCCGCGCAACGCAATATTCCCGTGGCGCTGCATACCCCGACCGAAGCAAAGCTGGCCATCACCGGCAATGGCCAAGCTCAGAAGATACAGGTCGAACGCATGGTGACGCGCATTCTCAATCTGACCAAGATGCCTACGCCCGCCGATGCCGCCGACGCCCTGGCCTTGGCTATCTGCCACGCACTGCGCCCAGCTGGAGCTCTGCAGGGCGGCGAGCGCGAGCAGCATCTGACCGCCGCGCAACGTCAATGGGCCGAGGCCGCGCAGAACTCCGCGCGCCGCCGCATGAACCACGACCGAGGCATGTAGTATACTTTCGAACAGTTGTTCGAAGCCTTAAAGGAGCGTCTGTATGATCGGCATGCTGACCGGGCGGGTCGAATCGGTTGAAGCCGACACCGCATTGATTGATGTCGGGGGAGTGGGATACGAGGTACGTATGTCCGCCACCGACCTCAGCCGCCTGCACACCGGAACGGCGGCGCGCGTCTACACGTATATGAATCTTTCTCAGGATGCCGTCACGTTACATGGCTTCCTCGATCAGGCCTCCAAGAAAACGTTCCTGCAGCTCATCAAAGTATCCGGCATCGGACCAAAGGTCGCGCAGTCGCTGCTCTCCACACTGACGGCTGGCCAGCTTGCCCGGGCCATCGCCGACAACGATGCCGCCGCGCTGGCCAAGGCACCGGGATTGGGCAAAAAGGGTGCCCAGAAAATCATCCTCGAACTCAAGGGCTCCATTGACCTGAGCCAGATCGAGGGAGCTTCACCGTCAGGCGCCAAGGTTCAGGCGCAGGTGGACACCGGCATGGAGCAGGTCATTGAAGGTCTGATTTCGCTGGGCTGGCGTCAGCAGGACGCCCAGCAGGCCGTGGCTGAAGCCTGCGAGGACAACGACATACCGACACCGCTTGCCACCGACGATGTGCCGCGCGTGCTGCGCCTAGCACTCGCACTGATGGATAGGGGCCGCTGATGAGCAAGGACATGAACTACGGCACATCCAACACTGGAGCTAATGAAGAATCATTGCGCATGGTGTCTTCACAACCGATAGGCAACGAGCCGGTCAGTGATGAAGAGCTCCGCCCGCATGTGCTTGAGGGGTTCATCGGGCAGCCCCGGCTCAAGGCCCAGCTCCAGCTGTTTCTCGACGCAGCCCGCAAACGTGACGTGCCGCCGGATCACATACTGCTTGCCGGCCCTCCAGGCCTCGGTAAGACCACATTGGCCATGATTGTGGCCAATGAACTTGAAGTCCCGATTCGCGTGACCTCCGGCCCTGCTGTGCAGCACGCCGGCGACCTGGCTTCGATCTTGAGTTCGCTGGATACCGGCGAAGTGCTGTTCATCGATGAGATCCACCGTCTGCCGCGCGCAGCCGAAGAGCTGCTGTATATCGCGATGGAGGATTTTCGCGTGGATGTGATGGTGGGCAAAGGACCGGGCGCCAGCTCGATTCCACTGACTCTGCCTCGCTTCACCGTCATTGGCGCCACCACCCGCGAAGGTATGTTGCCCAGCCCGTTGCGTGCGCGCTTCGGCTTCACCGCACATCTTGACTTCTATCCGTATGAGGAGTTGGAGAAGCTTATCGAACGCTCGGCAAGCGTGCTGGGGGTCAACCTTGATGAGGGTTCCGCCCATGAACTCGCATTGCGTTCCCGCGGCACGCCGCGTATCGCCAACCGTCTGCTGCGCCGCGTGAGGGATTGGGCCATTGTGCATGACCTTATCGTCGTGCACCCAGCTGATGTCAAAGAGGCCTTGGCGCTGTACCAGATTGATTCCGAAGGCCTTGACCGGCTGGATATCGCCGTGCTGGACGCCATTGTTCGCAATTTCAACGGCGGTCCCGTCGGCTTGAACAACCTCGCGGCCATGGTGGGCGAGGAATCGGAAACCGTGGAAACCGTCTGTGAGCCGTATCTGGTGCGCGAGGGATTCATGGTGCGCACGCCTAAAGGCCGCGTGGCCACCGAGAAGGCATGGCAGCATCTGGGCATTACGCCCAAGGATGATGTCAGCAAGCTCTTCTAGACTTTTCGTGTTTGCACACCTGACGGTTCATAGCCATAACCGTTCGTTTTGAAGGAGTTTGCCCATGGATGGTTCGTCATCTTCCTACATCATGCTTGTCGTCATGATCGTCGTCTTCGGCGGCATGATGTGGTGGCAGTCCAAGAAATCCAAGCAGGCCCAGCAGGAGAAGCAGGATTTTCGTCGTAACCTGCAGCCCGGTACTGAAGTCATCACCATCGGACAGGTGATTGGCAAGGTCGTCGAAGTCGATGAACAGTACGAGGAGATCGTCATTGACTCCGAAGGCTCCAGGCTTCGCTTCGGTTTCAATGCCATCGCCCGCGAGTATGTGCGTCCTGCCTACGTGTCTGACGACGAGGTTGACGAGAACGGCAACCCACTGACCGATGAGGACGCCGAGACCCCCGCGAATGACGATGCCAGCCAGGTTCCGATTGAGGCTTCCATCGAGTCCTCTGAGGCCACGGATGCTGAGACGGACGGCGGCAACGAGACCGAGACGAAGTAAACTGTTCGATTCGGTACCCCATAAGTACGAGAAATACGAGGCGAGCACGCATGGCACAGTCTGATATCACCATCGATGCATTGGACAAGGTAGGCAAGGAGGACGCCGAATATCTGGTATCTCTAGTGCGTTCCGTGCCGGGCTTTCCCAAGGAAGGCATCATTTTCCGTGATTTCATGCCGGTGCTCGCCGACGCCAAAGGGCTGAGGATTCTGCTCAATGCGCTTGAGCAGGCCCTGCCGGTTCCACCCAGCGAGTTCGATTCCATCGCAGGCCTCGAATCCCGCGGATTCCTGTTTGGACCGGCCATGGCCGCTCATCTGGGCAAAGGATTCATCGCCGTGCGCAAAGCAGGCAAGCTGCCGCCCGAAACCATTGGCGAATCCTACGACCTCGAATATGGCACGGCAAGCGTTGAAATCGAGACCACTGCCGTTTCCAAGGGCGAACGCGTATTGATTGTGGATGATCTCATCGCCACTGGTGGCACGGCCAAAGCGGCTACCGACCTTATCGGAAAGGCCGGCGGTACTGTTGTGGGCTTCAGTTTCGTGATGCGTTTGGAAGGTCTTGACGGCCTGAGCAAGCTTGGTTCGACACCAAGTAGCTCGTTGATCTCCATGCCGGCCTAAGAATTCGCATAGTTAGTTTTTCGGGATTCGGCATGGATGCATTCGCGCATCAGGCCGATTCATTATCTAGTCAGGGAAGGATCCATGGATCTTTACGAATACCAGGCACGTCAGCTGCTTGAGGAGCAGGACATCCCCACCCCGGGTGCCATCTTTGCTCAGAACTCCCATGAAGTCGCCGAGGCTGCGGATAAGATCGGCTACCCGTGTGTTATCAAGGCGCAGGTAAAAATCGGTCACCGAGGCCAGGCCGGCGGCGTCAAGATCGCGCATAACCGCGATGAGGCCATCCTGGAATCCGAATCCATCCTGCCGATGACCATCCACGGCCATAAAGTATCCGGCGTGCTGGTGGCCGAAGCCAAGAACATCCTGCACGAATACTATGTGTCCATCTCCGTGGACCGCACCTCCCGAGACTTCGACGTGCTGGCGACCGCCAACGGCGGCACCGAAGTCGAGGAAATCGCCAAAGAACATCCCGAGTCGGTCAAGCGTCTGCACATCGATGCGCTCGACGACTTCGATCTCGAGGCTGCGACCAAGATGGCAGCGAGCATTGGTTTCTACCATGCTGATGTCGATCAGGCGGCGCAGATCCTGCTCAAGATGTGGCAGTGCTTCAAAGACAACGACGCGACACTGGTGGAAATCAATCCGCTCGCAAAAATCGGTGACCCGGATGACGAATCCACCAAGCAGCTGAGCGCGCTCGATGCCAAGATTTCCTTGGATGACAACGCGGCATTCCGCCACGACGGTTGGGCCCGTTTCGTTGATCCGATCGTTCCCGACCCGTTCGAGCAGCGCGCCCGTGAGCATGGGCTGCATTACGTGCATCTGCACGGCGAAGTCGGCGTAATCGGCAACGGTGCTGGCCTGGTCATGAGCTCCCTGGATGCCGTATCCGGCGCGGGCGAAGAGCAGGGGAGCGGCATCAAGCCTGCCAACTTCCTGGACATCGGCGGCGGCGCATCCGCGACTGTGATGGCCGAAAGCTTGGAAATCGTGCTGTCCGACCCGCAGGTCGAGTCCGTGTTCATCAACGTGTACGGCGGCATCACCTCCTGCGTGGAAGTGGCCAACGGCATTCTCGAAGCGGTCGCCAAGCTCGGCGGCTCCAAGCCCATCGTCGTCCGATTCGACGGCAATGCCGCAGCCGAAGGCCTGCACGTTCTGGCCGAAGCCAATAATCCGAATATTCACGTGTCCGAGACCATGGAGGGTGCGGCGCAGAAGGCCGCTGAACTCGCCGCTGAGTCGACCCAGTCCAAGGAGATTCGCTGATGCTGTTCGTTGAAGATAGTACCCCCGTTATCGTTCAGGGTATGACCGGTCATCAGGGCATGACCCACACCGCACGTATGCTCAAGGCCGGCACCAACATCGTCGGCGGTGTGAATCCGCGCAAGGCAGGCATGTCCGTCACGTTCCCGGCCGCCAAGAACGGCACCGACGTGGATGTGCCTGTGTTCGCCACCTGCGACGAGGCCCGTGAAGCCACTGGCGCCAAAGCCAGCGTGGTGTTCGTGCCGCCGAAGTTCGCCAAGTCCGCCGTCGTCGAAGCAATCGAGGCCGGCATCGAGCTTATCGTGGTCATCACCGAAGGCATTCCGGTAGCGGATTCCGCCTACTTTGTTGAGCTCGCCCTGCGCAAGGGCGTGCGTATTATCGGCCCGAACTGCCCCGGTCTGATCACGCTCGGCAATCCGGGCGTCAATCTGGGCATTATTCCTGATGGCATCGTTGGCCGCGGCCCGCTCGGACTGGTTTCCAAGTCCGGCACCCTGACCTACCAGCTGATGGGCGAACTGTCCGATATCGGCTTCACCGCATGCCTCGGCGCCGGTGGCGATCCCATCGTCGGCACTACACTGCTCGAAGCGCTGCAGGCTTTCGAAGCCGACCCTGACACCAAGGCCGTAATGATGATCGGCGAAATCGGCGGTTTTGCCGAACAGGATGCCGCTGCTTGGGCCAAGGAACATATGACCAAGCCGGTTGTGGCCTACATCGCCGGTTTCACCGCCCCCGAAGGCAAGCAGATGGGCCATGCCGGCGCCATCGTCTCCGGCGGCAAGGGCACCGCTCAGGACAAGAAGAACGCGCTCGAAGCGGCCGGCATTCCCGTGGGCAAGACCCCGGGCCAGGCTGCCCAGATTATGCGTGACGTACTTGCCAAGGCTTCCATCAACTGACCGGCCACAACCCATCGTGATGAAAGACAGGATTCGCCAATGGGTACGAGGTGCGGCAGCCGCCCTCGTATCCATGACCATCTATGCCATCGCCTTGGGCTGTTACATCGCACTGATGTTGCTCGTCATCTCCATGGAGGAGGGTGGCGACAATCTTACCGCTGGCACCACTAACCTGACGCAGGCCATCGTGCTGCTCAGCGAGGGATCGGGGTTCAGCACCGACTCCTTCACGCTCACCATCACACCGTTGCTGCTCACCGTGCTGCTCATATGGCTTATTGCCACTTGCATAGCACGATTCAAAGCATTCGCTGTGCATTCCTATGTTGTGGGATTGGTGGTATGGCTGGCCATCAATGCGGTATTCGCTTCATCGGTGCAGGTAAGTCTGAGTCTGGTTGACGAGCAATGGATGATATTGCTCAAGAGCGCCGCGACATTCACTGTGGCGTATCTTGGAGCCGCTCTGCCACAGTCCAGTAGGGTCAAGGCGGCAATCGCATGGATGCGCGAGCAGGTTTCCGAGCAAGTGGTCAGATGCCTGAAATCAGGCGTTATTCTGGCATTCGCCATACTCGCTATCAACCTGCTCATCGGTCTGATTACCGTCATCACATGGACCGTACGCAATCATGCCGCAATGGTATCCTTATTCGAATTGTCCGGCATGGAAAACGGATCGCGCATCCTCACCACGCTTGCCATGCTGATTTGGCTGCCGAATCTCATGCTATGGGCGATCTCTTGGTTGTTCGGAGCAGGATTCTCCATTGGCGAACTCGCCAACTTCACACTCTGGATGGGGCAGTCCAACGGTCTGCCCGCAGTACCGGCCTTCGGCATACTCCCTGAACCCATTGCCGATAATCTATGGCGCACAGTAATGCTGGAAATTCCGCTGGGCATCGCCTGTATTGCCGGCCTATTGATGATTATCCTGCCGCAGGGATTCGCCTGCCGTCCACTGAATATACGAGATGCTTCCAAGCGCGGCTCCGTATTGGCATCCCTCATTTATGCCGCTGGCTCGTTCTGCTTGAGCGCCATGCTTACCTCACTGATCGCAACGCTGCTGTTCGCCATTTCCAACGGATCATTGGGCCAGCATAGGCTCGCCCATGTCGGTGTGGATGTCATGGCCTCCACGCGTGCCGTAGGCCATCCTATGGCATGGGGACTTGCCGTGGCCTGGCTCATCGCAGTAGTTGGCACAACGCTTGTTTTTTCGATAGGCTGGATAATCGAGAGAGTCAAGTCTTCTCGCACCACGTCCCATCAAACCGTCGATCCCCGTCAGGCACGGTCTGATGTCAACGTGCAACAATCACAAGAATCCAAGGAGGAACAGGATGACAAACACGAACCGGCCGATACGTCGAGCACTGGTTTCCGTCTTTCATAAGGAAGGCATCGAAGTTCTCGCCGACGCGTTCGTGAAGGCAGGCACCGAGGTTGTGTCCACCGGTTCGACCGCCAAGAAGCTGGCCGAACTGGGAGTTCATGTCACTGAGGTGTCTGATGTCACTGGATTCCCCGAATGCCTCGATGGCCGCGTCAAGACGCTGCACCCATACATTCACGCCGGCATTCTGGCCGATATGACCAACCCTGAGCATGCCAAGCAGCTCGAGGAGTTCGGCATCAAGCCGTTCGATCTGGTGGTTGTCAACCTGTATCCGTTCGCCGATACCGTGCGCTCCGGAGCCAATGAGGCCGACACCATCGAGAAGATCGACATTGGTGGCCCGTCCATGGTGCGAGGCGCCGCCAAGAATCACGCCACCGTGGCCATCGTCACCGATCCGGCCGACTATGCGCTGGTCGCTGCCCGTGTGGCCGATGGCACCGGTTTCTCCCTGGATGAGCGCAAGTGGCTTGCAGCCAAGGCCTTCGCCCACACCGCCGCCTATGACGCCACCATCAATGAGTGGACCGCCAAGCACTGGCCGAAGCCGGCTTCCCTGGACGCCGTCGAAGTGGACAAGGACGATCAGGGCACCGAGGTCGATTCCGCCAAGTTCCCGGCCCAGTTCACCCGCACATGGGATCGTGCGCACACCCTGCGCTACGGCGAGAACTCCCACCAGCAGGCCGCTCTGTACGTGGACCCGCTCAACCAGACCGGTTTCGCCCACGCCGAGCAGCTTGGCGGCAAGCCGATGAGCTACAACAATTATGTGGATGCCGACGCCGCATGGCGTACCGTGTGGGATATGGCTCCCTCCATCGCCGTGGCTGTGGTCAAGCACAACAACCCGTGTGGTCTGGCCATCGGTGCCACTGCTGCCGAAGCCCACAAGAAGGCCCACGCCTGCGACCCGATGAGCGCCTACGGCGGCGTGATCGCCTGCAACTCCACGGTCACCCTTGAAATGGCCGAGAGCGTGCGCCCGATCTTCACCGAAGTCATCGTCGCCCCCGACTATGAGCCGGCTGCTCTTGAACTACTGCAGACCAAGAAGAAGAATCTGCGCATCCTCAAGGTGGCCGAGCCGCCGAAGGGCCACGAGGCCATCCGTCAGATTGACGGCGGTCTGCTCGTGCAGGACACCGATTTAATCAACGCCGTTGGCGATGATCCGGATGCGTGGAAGCTTGTGGCCGGTGAAGCCGCCGATGATGCCACGCTCAAGGATCTTGTGTTCGCATGGCGTGCGATTCGCTGCGTGAAGTCCAACGCCATTCTGCTGGCCCACGATCAGGCCACGGTCGGCATCGGCATGGGCCAGGTCAACCGTGTGGATTCCTGCCATCTGGCCGTCGACCGCGCCAACACACTGGCTGACGGCGCCGATCGCGCCACCGGTGCGGTTGCCGCTTCCGACGCGTTCTTCCCGTTCGCCGATGGCGCTCAGGTGCTTATCGATGCAGGCGTCAAGGCCATCGTGCAGCCCGGCGGTTCCATCCGCGATGAGGAGGTCATTGAAGCGGCCAAGCAGGCCGGCGTGACCATGTACCTCACCGGTACCCGTCACTTCTTCCACTGATCGGTACTTCTGGCTCCCGCTGGCGGGAGCTGTCTCGTGAAACGAGACTGGGGGTAGTCCACCATGAACCATCCCCAGTCAGCTCCCGCTGGCAGCTCCCGTCAGCGGGAGCCATGGTATTAAGAGAACAACACATATAAGAAAGCCGTCACAATGCACAATCATCCATATGTTTCCGAAGATCACGAGGGTAAGCCCTGGTTTGAGTGGATTGTGCTTGGCGTCGTCGTTGTCGCCACGGTGGTTGCCGCTTTCGGACACACAATGGCCGTCACAGTAATCATTGCTGTGACGGCCATCATTACCGGGCTCATTCGCTTGACATTGCGAGAGAAGAGCCCTTGGAAAGTACGCTCAGTCGCGTTCGATTCCTTCATCGGCATTGCTCTCGGCATCGGCCTGCTGATCACGTACTTCAGCTTCTATGGCCTGCTCGGCAACGCCATCTTCGGCTGAGTCCTCTGCAGCCTGCTCATCGGCATCTTCGAGATCAGCCATGTCGCCCTCGTCAGTCGGCTCAGCCTTGGGCTTGGCGGTGGTGGCCATCTGCACGATGATCATCACCAAAGCCACAACCGCAGCAGCCAGCACCGGAGCGATCCAGAACACCCACAGCTGCTGCAGCGGGTTCTGCGTCAGACCCTCATTCACGGTGGCCACGGCGATACCGGTGGAACGGGCCGGATTCAGACCGGCGCCGGTCACCGGGTAGCTGATGGCCACGGCGATGGCGTAGGCAATGCCCATCGTGGCCATGTAACAATCGGATCCTTCGCCGTTCTTGCCCATGGTGGACATGGCGGCAGCCACCACAATCAGCGAGGCAACGACTTCGACGACAATCGCCAAGGTGATGGAGAACGTGATGCCATACTGGGTGAGCAGCGAGTAAGACACGGAGCCCTTCTCGAATCCGTTGACAGCGGGGGAGAGCCAGACGGTCGAAGTCACCTGCTCGGAAGTCGGCAGCAGCTTGACCACGGCAAAACCTGCGGCGATGGCGCCGATGACCTGGGCAATCACATACAGAACGCCGTCAACCAGCTTGGTCTTGGAAGCCAATACGGCGGCCACGGTCACGGCCGGGTTGAACTGTCCGCCGGAAATGCGGGAGAAGATGGCGGTGACTACCGCGTAGGCCAGGCCAGTGGCCACAGCCATGAATACCACGTTGACGCCGTACACGGCGGAGCCCCAGGTGGAGAACGCATAAATAGCAAAGCACAGCAGGAAACTTCCGGCCAGTTCAGCGCACACGCGCAGGCCCAGCGGCTGTTGCTTGGTTTCTTCCATGATTCAATATCCTTTTCATCGATATACGAAAGGCGGCGAACCGCACAAACGTTTGCCAGTCTAGCAGTAGTCCGCCGCTGCGGTATGATATATAGGTTGGAATTGGCTGAGAAAATCGGCCAGCCAATCAAATATCACCATCAGAATTGACAGTAACGTTCAAACTGTCCGGCCACGTTGGGAGAACGATGCCAAACGCATATTCCCGCGCCAGAAGCGCGCATGATGATTCCAATGCCATTCGACTGCAGAAGCTGCTTGCTCAAGCGGGCTTCGGTTCCCGCCGCAAGTGCGAGGATATGATCACCGAAGGTCGTGTTGAGGTCGATGGCGAACTTGTTACCGAACTCGGCACCCGCGTCGACCCGCATAAGCAGCAGGTTCGCGTGGATGGTTCCCGAGTCCGGGTCAACCCAAATCACGTTACCCTGGCTCTGAACAAGCCCCGTAAGGTGCTTTCCGCCATGGATGACCCGAAAGGTCGCTACACGCTGCGCGACATTGTGGGCGACAAGTATGAACGCATTTTCCACATGGGCCGTCTGGATTACGATTCCGAAGGCCTTATTCTCATGACAAATGACGGCGAATTGTCGCAGCACGTCATGCACCCCAAGTACGAGGTGGAAAAGACTTATATCGCCACGCTGGAAGGCCGCATCTCCGGCACGGTGTGCCGCAGACTCGTGACCACCGGTGTACAGCTCGATGATGGATGGATTAAGCTCGACCACTGCGCGATCATTGATTCCTCCCGTGACTTCACCATGGTCAAAGTGGTGCTGCATTCCGGCAAGAACCGTATCGTGCGTCGTATCTTCGGTTCCATCGGCTTCCCGGTCAAGCGTCTGGTACGCACCCAAATCGGCCCGATCAAGCTTGGTGAGTTAAAGCCCGGCTCATACCGCGTGTTGTCTCAGGCCGAGGTTCGTTCGCTGTCCAAGGAGGTCGGACTGTGATTCGCGTTGCCATCGACGGCCCCGCCGGCGTGGGCAAATCATCCACGTCCAAGGCGCTGGCCAAGTACTTCAACTATGCATACCTGGATACGGGCGCAATGTACCGCGCCTGCGCGTGGTGGTGCCTGAAAAGCGGCATCGACCTTGATGCCGAGACCGTGGATGAGCGTGTCATCACCGAAACGGTGGGGGAGTTCTTCACCGGAGACCATTTCGATATTTCCGTGGATCCTGACGATCCCCGCGTGTACGCCGATGGCGAGGACATCTCCGAGGCGATTCGTTCCACTGAGGTGTCCACGCACGTGTCCAAAGTGTCGAACGTCATTCCGGTCAGGAACGTGCTCATTGCGGCGCAGCGCGCGTACATCGCACGCGAGGCGTCGCTCGATTCCTTCTCTGGTGGACTGGGTGTTGTGGCCGAGGGCCGTGACATCACCACCGTGGTGGCTCCTGATGCCGAAGTGCGTATTCTGCTGACCGCCCGTGAGGAGGTCCGTCAGGCTCGCCGCACCGGTCAGGCCGTCAAGGGCGTGGGAGCCGAGGATGTTGCCGCACGAGATAAAGCCGATTCCAAGGTCACCAGCTTCCTGAGCGCCGCCGACGGTGTGACCACCATCGACAACTCGGACATGGACTTCGAACACACACTGGATGTGATGATCAAGCTGATCGAAGATGCCATCGAGAATCAGGAATATGAGCGCTATGCCGCCAATCTCGAAGGCTACGATCTCGATGAGGGCGACGAGGATCTGATTTCCGGCCGTGGCTTTGAAGACGGAGCCCGCAAGTCCGGCCCCAAGCCGGTCGGCGTGCTGGCTATTGTCGGCCGCCCGAACGTGGGCAAGTCCTCTCTGGTCAATCGCATTCTTGGCCGCCGTGCAGCCGTGGTGGAGGACACCCCCGGCGTGACTCGTGACCGTGTGAGCTATGACGCGGAATGGGCCGGAACCGATTTCAAGCTCGTGGATACTGGCGGCTGGGAAGCCGATGTCGAAGGCATCGAATCGGCCATCGCCTCACAGGCTCAGGTCGCCGTGACCTTGGCCGATGCCGTGGTGTTCGTGGTCGATGGCCAGGTCGGTATGACCACCACCGACGAGCGTATCGTCAAGATGCTGCGCGCCTCGGGCAAGCCGGTCGTGCTGGCCGTCAACAAAATCGACGACAACGCCAGCGAATACCTTGCCGCTGAGTTCTGGAAGCTCGGTCTCGGCGAACCGTACTCCATTTCTGCCATGCACGGCAGGGGAGTGGGCGACCTGTTGGACGTGGCCCTTGGCAAGCTGAAGGAAGCGGAGAAGGCTTCCGGTTATCTCACGCCGTCCGGTCTGCGCCGCGTGGCTCTAGTGGGCCGCCCGAATGTGGGCAAGTCCTCCCTGCTGAACCAACTGGCTCGTTCGGAACGTGCCGTGGTCAACGATCTTGCCGGCACCACGCGTGACCCGGTCGATGAGATCGTCGACATCGACGGTGAAGACTGGCTGTTTATCGACACCGCTGGTATCAAACGTCGCCAGCACAAGCTCACCGGCGCGGAATACTATTCGTCCCTGCGCACGCAGGCCGCCATCGAGCGTTCCGAACTGGCATTGATTCTGTTCGACGCCTCGCAACCCATCTCCGATCAGGATTTGAAGGTCATGTCCACCGCCGTGGACGCTGGCCGTGCCATCGTGCTCGTGTTCAACAAGTGGGATGCGATGGATGAGTTCGACAAACAGCGTCTGGAACGTCTGTGGAACACCGAATTCGACCGCGTGATGTGGGCCGAGCGTGTGAACTTGTCCGCCAAGACCGGTTGGCACACCAACCGTCTGGCTCGCGCGATGAACACTGCTTTGGAATCCTGGGATCAGCGTATTCCCACCGGCAAGCTCAACGCGTTCCTCGGCAGGATTCAAGCCGCCCACCCGCACCCGCTGCGTGGCGGCAAGCAGCCGCGCATCCTGTTCGCCACGCAGGCGTCCACGCGCCCGCCGCGCTTCGTGATCTTTGCCACCGGCTTCCTTGAGCACGGTTACCGCCGTTACATCGAGCGTCAGCTGCGCGAGGAGTTCGGCTTTGAAGGCACTCCGATTCAGATCTCGGTGAATATTCGAGAGAAGAAGAAGCGCAAGTAGTGGTTATCCCTTGCGGTGTTGTCTCCGTTAACCCATGGGCGCAGCACCGCAGGACACGCAAGACGTACGATGATTTGCCAAATCGTATCCATGTGGTAAATTATCTACTCGGTGCTTTTGCACCATCGGGCCGTAGCGCAGTTTGGTAGCGCACTTGACTGGGGGTCAAGGGGTCGCGGGTTCAAATCCCGCCGGCCCGACTTTCTAAGTCCGGAATCTTAGTGATTCCGGACTTTTCCTTTTCTCTGACAAGGAGTACGCGATGTTGGCAAATTTCACCGAGGACAAGGATCTGGGCCAAATCAGGGTCATTGCCAGTGATATGGACTGCACGTTGTTGGCTGACGACGGCTCCATGCCACCCCACATGGATGATCTCATCCGCAAGCTCGATGCGGCAGGCATTACGTTCTGTGCGGCAAGCGGCCGCCCGAACTACACATTGGCCGAGATGTTCCCGGAAATCCAGAACCAGATGGCGCTGATGTCGGACAATGGCGCGGCTATCTACTGCCGCGGCAAGCTCATCTATGAGAGCCTCATTCCCGTTGAACAGTACCAGGAAATGATTCGTTACACGCTGGCCGACGGACGCGGATGCCCAACCGTCTGCGGCATCGAAGCCTGCTATATCCGCTCATGCGACGAACGCTACGATGATTACTTCCGTACGTTCTACAAGAAAATCGTCTACATGGACGACCTCACCGAACTTGACCGCGATGTAAACAAATACACGGTATTCTTCCCTGATAACAATTCCGAAGAGGTCTACCGCGAGACCTATCGCGATGCGTGGTCAGACCGTTACACGGTAACGAACGCCGGCAAAATGTGGATCGACATGATGAATCCCGGTGTGGATAAGGGCTCGGCGCTTGCTCGCCTGTGCGAATACCTAAGCGTGGATATCGCGGATTCCTGCGCGCTCGGCGATACCTACAACGATATTCAGATGCTTGAGGCGGCCGGTCACGGCTGCGTAGTGGCCAATGCCGAAGAGCACATGCACGCGCATGCCGACTGGCTGGCACCGAGCAACAACGATAGGGGCGTCGCCACCGTGATTGATACCATTCTGCAAGCCCAGAAAGCCGCCTAATTCACGGATTATTCACTGGTGAACACGCACCTTGTGTACTGTCCTGAGCCATACGGGGTTACACTTGTTCCTTGGAATATGACGAAAGGGACCTGAATTGACCGAACTGAACAATGAAGCCCAGCTCAGCGTAAATGATGATGCCACCGCCGAGAACACCGCGGAAGCCCACATCGAAGAGGTTTTCTCACATTCCGCCGCCAAGATGCGCGAGAAAGGCATGAGCGAAACCGCCATCAATCAATTCCATCATCTCTATAGCGTATGGCAGCACGAAGAGGCATCAAACTGGATCCGAGAGGACGATGTGGAGCCGCTTGAGCAGGTTCCCAGCTTCCGCGATGTTTACGAGACCATCAATCACGACAAGGCCGTGGACGCGTTTGCAAAAACCGCGTTCCTCAAGCTTAACGGCGGTCTCGGCACCTCCATGGGTCTGGAATGCGCCAAGTCCCTGCTGCCTGTGCGCCGCCACAAGGCCAGGCAAATGCGCTTCATCGACATCATCATCGGTCAGGTGCTGACCGCCCGTACCCGTCTGAACGTCGAGCTGCCGCTGACCTTCATGAACTCCTTCCGCACTTCGGCTGACACCGTGAAGGTGCTCAAGCACAACCGCAAGTTCACGCAGCACGAAATCCCGATGGAAATCATCCAGCATCAGGAGCCAAAGCTGGTCGCCGCCACCGGCGAGCCCGTCAGCTTCCCGGAAAACCCGGATTTGGAATGGTGCCCGCCGGGTCACGGTGACCTATTCTCCACCATCTGGGAATCCGGTCTGCTCGATGTGCTCGAAGAGCATGGCTTTAAGTACCTGTTCATCTCCAATTCCGATAATCTCGGTGCTCGCCCCTCCCGCACGCTGGCCCAGCATTTCGAGAACACCGGCGCACCGTTCATGGCGGAGGTCGCCACCCGCACCAAGGCCGACCGCAAGGGCGGCCACATCGTGCGGGACAAGTCCACCGGTCGACTGATGCTGCGCGAGATGAGCCAGGTGCATCCTGACGATAAGGCAGCGGCTCAGGACATCAAGAAGCACCCGTACTTCAATACGAACTCCATCTGGATTCGCATTGACGCACTCAAGGCCAAGCTCGCTGAATACAATGGAGTGCTGCCGTTGCCGGTGATTCGCAACAAGAAGACCGTTAATCCCACCAACCCGGATACCGAGCAGGTCATTCAGCTCGAAACCGCGATGGGCGCGGCCATCGCCCTGTTCAATGGTGCCATCTGCGTGCAGGTGGATCGTATGCGCTTTCTTCCGGTGAAGACCACCAACGATCTGTTCATCATGCGTTCCGATCGCTTCCATCTGACGGACAACTACGAAATGGAAGACGGCAACTACGTCTTCCCGAATGTGGAACTTGATCCGCGCTATTACAAGAACATCCATGACTTCGACGAACGCTTCCCATACGCCGTGCCATCATTGGCCGCAGCCAACTCGGTAACCATCCAAGGCGACTGGACGTTCGGCCGTGATGTGACCATGTTCGCTGATGCCAAACTCGACGATCAGGGCGAGCCGCGCTACGTGCCGAATGGCGCATACGTAGGCCCGCAAGGCATTGAACCGGACGATTGGGTCTGATTTCAGCAAGCATCTTGGAAGAAAAACGACGTTATTTTCGTGAAATGGTGTGCAGTCGCGGAAAAAGCCTCTAAGATGGAGGGAGTATGAGACAAACTCATGCACACTTATAACGAAACAGTAACTACACGTGAGGACTAATGGCAGAGGGCACAAGCGGACGTCGTCGTTTTTCCGATAAATGGGGCAAGCACGAGCTGGATGTACTGGCCGTACTCTCATCCGCATTCCCGCAATGGCTTACTTCCCGCCAAATCGCACAGCGAGTCAAGGCTTACGCCGATTCCTATGGGGAGCTGGCCGATCAGGCAGCTAAGGCGGCATTCGCCAAGCAATTCCAACGCGATCGCGCCAAGCTCGCCGCCATGGGCATTGCCATCGAATCGCGCCAGCCTGAATATTCCTCCAAGTCCGAAGGTCAGGATTTCGCCTCGTACCGCCTGCAATTGGGCGATGAACCTCGCATCCGTCTGATGTTCGAAGCCGAAGATATGCCGGTATTGGCCGCCGCCAACTATCTGGCCCGTTCCATGTCTATCTCCTCCGAGCCCGATCAGGCTCAGGTTGCGGCACGTACTTCACGCACCACACCTCGCGTGCCTCAGACCCCGATTCCGGGTCTTGGTCTCGATTCCATCGCCCCAGGCCTCGGCACCCAGCATATTCCGGACACCTTGGTCAAGGTCATTGATTCGCGTCGATTCGCTGCGACCATCGATGTGGACGGCGAACACCTGAACGTGGCATACACCGATTCCGATGATCTGGCCATGTTCGTACTCGAACACCCAGGTGCCACCATCGTCAGCCCGCAGGAAGCCGTGGATGCCTATCATCGTCGTCTGCACGCAGCCAGTCAGTTCACGCTTGCCGACGAGTCCGCAAGCCCGGTCAGCGCTTCGGTGGTCTCTCCCGCAATCAGCCGTGACATCAGCGAACCGGGTGACCCCGAATCCATCAAGGCCCAGAACAAGAAAAACGGTTCCGCATTCCAGACCGGCAGCGAGGTCGACCGTCGACTGCGTCTGATGCTGTTCCTGTCCGCCCATCTTGGCGAAGAGTTCTCCATGGGGGAGCTGGCCGAACGCTTTATCGGCAAGCCGAAGAACGACGATGAACTCAAGAAGTTCGTCAACATCATTCATAAGGACATCAACACACTGACCACGGTGTCCGATGATGGGGAGATGGCCGGCAGCCAGTTCTTCGACATCGACTGGCCACTGTTGGATGCCGAAGGCATCGTGTCCGCCACCAACTCGCTGGGTCTTGAGCGTCTTGCCGGTATCTCACCGCAGTACCTGAGCATGCTCACCGCATCGGTGAGCTATCTGGCACATTCCCCGCTGCTGCCTGACAAGCAGCGCGCCCAGGCCGAAGACCTTTACGAGCGTCTGCGTCAGCATGTGAGCCCCGGCCAGACCCCGTGGCTGAGCCTTACCGGTTATGAGCTTGAACCGCGCAGTTTCTCCGTGGTCAAGCGCGCTATCAACACCGACTCGCTGCTGGATATGGAATACACCGACGGCACCGGACGCACCCGCCGCAAGCTGGTGGCTCCCTCCAAGATTTTCATCGACGAGGGTGTCTATTACGCGGCTGTCTACACCGATGTCGGTTCCGCGGCGCCCAAGGACAAGAAGGCCTACGTCTCCAAAGACAAGACCATCGACAAGGCCAACGGCAAACCCCGCACCTGGCAGGTGCTGCGTCTAGCACGCATCGAAAAGGCCGAACTGGTCAAGCCGACCAAGAAAATTGACGTACCGAACATGCCGGTCAGCGAGCTGCGCAAGTGGAGCTTTGACAACGGCACCGAAGCGGTGTTCATCACCGATCAGCGTGAGTTGCCGTTCATCAAGACCCTTTCCGGTGCCACCGTGGAGCAGTGCGGTGCGGGGGAGAAGGTGCATCTGACTGTGTCCTCCGATTCCTGGTTCGTGGCATTCTGTATCGCCCATGCGCGCCACATCACCGCAGTCGCCCCCGAAACGCTGCGCACGATGATTATCGCCCGTGCCGAGCGAGAGCTCAGCATCAGCGAAAACAAGTAAGGAGCAGACGTCATGCCTTGGTGGATATGGCCGATTCTGGTTCTGTTCATGTTGGCCATGATCGCGGCCGGACTAGTATACGCGGGACTACATGGATTCCATGCCGTGCAGGATATCGCGGAGATTGGCGGCAGACTTGGCGAGCGCGTCTCCAAAATGGGGGAGCCCGGCGATTCCACAGAGGAGAGCGAACCGCCGCTGTTCACGCAGCCGCTGAATGTGGCGCAGGAACGCTATGTCGACGCCCATGCAGAAGTGATACAGCGCAAGAACGTCACTCACAAACGCCATATCGCGGCTTGGAACAGGTGGAAGCAGTTCAACAAGTAGACGACTAGTCGGAAAGCATCATGGCACGTCACCCTCACCATCAGGAAGGCGATTCTTCCCGAACGCTTAGTCCTGCCCAGAGATACGCATCATTCCAGAAAGCCAATAAACACAGAGCATCGGTCGCGGCTCGTTTTGCCGCTACACTGCCGTTCGCTCTTGACGATTTCCAGACCGAAGCCAACGACGCATTGGAGGCCGGCAGCAATGTGCTGGTCGCCGCACCGACCGGCGCAGGCAAAACCGTGGTAGCCGATTTTGCCATCTATCTGGCTCAGGAACGCAACGTCAAAGCGTTTTATACCACTCCTATCAAGGCTCTCAGCAATCAGAAATACCATGATCTGGTAGACGTATACGGCCCGGATAAGGTAGGCCTGCTCACCGGTGACACCTCGATCAATTCCGAGGCGGACATCGTGGTGATGACCACCGAAGTACTGCGCAATATGCTCTACGAGCATTCCACCACGCTCACCGCACTGCGGTATGTGATTCTGGACGAGGTGCATTACCTTGCCGACCGCTTCCGCGGTCCGGTTTGGGAAGAGGTCATCATTCACCTGCCCAAGACGGTGAAAATCGTGGGATTGTCTGCCACGGTGTCCAATGTGGAGGATTTCTCCAACTGGATCGCATCCGTGCGCGGCGGGACCAAGCTGGTCATCAGCGAGCATCGCCCGGTGCCGCTTGAACAGCACGTCATTGTGCAGGCGGATGAACAAACCGAGCCGGAGGTGCTGGATCTGTATCGCAGGGACGGCAACGGCAACCAGACCACGAAGCTCAACGCCGAGTTGATCAACCGACTCGACCAACTGGACCGCAAGGCGGCACGCCGCCGTGGTGAGGAACGGCCCGACAAGCGCAGAGGATTCAAAGGCAAGGGCGGAAAAGGGCACAAGGATCGCGTACCACGCCCGGAGCGACACACGCCTCGCCGTTGGGCCGTGGTCGACGAGCTGAACTTTCTGGGCATGCTACCCGGCATCTACTTCATCTTCTCGCGCAACGGCTGTGATCAGGCGGTCGAGCAGTGCATCAATGCCGGACTGGAACTGACCACCGATGAGGAAGTGACCAGGATTCGCCGCATCGTGGATGAGATGGTGGAAGGTCAGCTCACCCAAGAGGATCTGAAGGCATTGCAGTTCTCCAAGTTCCGATTCGCTTTGGAAGAAGGATTCGCCTCACATCATGCCGGCATGATCGCCCTGTTCCGCCAAATTGTCGAGCGCCTGTTTGAAGAGGGCCTTGTCAAAATGGTGTTCGCCACGGAAACGCTGGCGCTGGGCATCAATATGCCGGCACGCTGCGTGGTGGTTGAGAAGCTGGAGAAGTTCGACGGCACCGGTCACGTGGGTTTGACTCCCGGCGAGTTCACACAGCTGACCGGACGTGCCGGCCGACGCGGCATCGACACCATCGGCCATGCCATCGTGGTCGACCATCATGGATTCGTGCCCGCCACGGCCGCGGCATTGTCTTCCAAGCGTGTGTATCCGTTGCATTCCAGCTTCCGTCCGACGTTCAATATGGCGGTGAATCTGCTTAATTCCAGCGACTATGGGACCGCGCGAATCACCTTGGATCAGTCTTTTGCCCAATGGGAAGCCAATGAATCCGCCTGGCAGCTGGAATCGCAGATCAACACGCTCACCAATGCATTGGCCGGATACGAACAGGCGTTCGCCTGCAATCATGGCGATTTCAAGCAGTTCATGACGTTGCGTATGGAGCTCAGCGACATCGAGAAGGATGGCCGCCGCAAACTCAAGCACGAGGTGTTCCTGACCGATCAGGACAGATCTCGCGCTTTCCAGGACCTCGACAAGCGCATCCAGAAGCTGCGCAAGGCCGAGCACGAGCATCCATGCCGCAATTGCCCCGACCTCCAGCAGCACCTCAAATGGGGGCACCGCTGGGCCCGTGAGACCCGGGAACTCAATCGGGTGAAGTATCGTTATGACTCGCGTACCGGCTCTGTGGCACGTCAGTTCGACCGTATCTGCGACATCCTTACCCAGCTCGGCTATCTGGAGCGGCATGATGACGGCAACGGCCGTATCGACGTGACCCTGACCGAAAAAGGCCTGCTGTTGCACCGTATTTACAGCGAGCATGATCTGGAACTCTGCGAGGCGCTGCTTGCCGGCACTTTCGACAAGCTCGATGCCAACGGGCTGGCCGCGGTACTTTCCTCGCTGGTGTACGAGGCCAGGCGTGGCTCGGACGGCGAACCACGGCATTATCCGGGCGGCATTTCCGGCCCTATCGCCATCGCATCGTCCAAACTGCAAGGCATCTGCGCGGATATCAACATCCTGTGCGAGGATCACAGCCTGGAAGAAATGCACCAGCCGGACTTCGGCATCGTCGACATCATGTACGAATGGGCCGACGGCGGTTCGCTGGGTGCATGCCTGTACGGCACGGACATGACCGGCGGCGACTTTGTGCGCACCGCCAAACGACTGGCCGACGTACTGCAGCAAATCGCCGTGGCGCAGCCATTGCCGTTCGATGGGGGAGAACGGTTGGCGGATATCGCCCATGAAGCGGCTGATCGTGTGAACCGCGGAGTCGTGGCCTATTCCGGCGTCGATTAACCTTTGCTTGGCCGGCTACACCGGTCAGTCACTAGCGAACAGCGGAATGGAAGCCAAGTCCGAACTGTTGCGTAAATTAGTACGGTCGAAGATTTTTCAAGGAGGATGCCAATATGGCAGAACGTAGCCTCAGGGGCATGAGCATCGGCGCGAAATCGCTGGAGTCCGATGACAACGTGGATTTCGCCGCGCGAAACGATGTGGCGTATGTGTGCCCTAAGGGTCACCGCACTATTCTGCCGTTTGCGGAAGGTGCCGAGATTCCTGACGAGTGGGAATGCCGCTGCGGTTCCGTGGCCCATCGCGAAGGCGATGACGACCGTGAGGCCGATGAGATCACCAAGCCGACCCGTACGCACTGGGACATGCTGCTGGAGCGTCGTAGCGAGGAGGAGCTCGCCACGCTGCTCGAGAAGCGTCTGCAGATGCACCGCGACGGTTGGATTCCCGATTACGAGTGAGCCAACAACACGTGAACTTGATGCCCAGTCAAACCGACTGGGCATAATCATTGCTGAAGCAATCTTGCGAACATGAACACCATAGTGAAACAGGGGAGTGGACCTCATATGGCACAGCATCCGAGGAACGTGGTCCTGCTGGACCTCGACGGCACGCTTACCAAGTCCGACGGCGGCATCATCGCATCCGTCATCAAGACGTTCGAGGAATTGGGTCGCCCGGTTCCCGACGATGCCGAGCTGCATCGTTTCATTGGTCCGGCCATCATCGAATCGCTGCGACGCAACCATGTGCCGGAGGAGGAGCTTGACCGGGCGGTCATCATCTACCGCAGCTACTATGCGGATCGCGCCGTGTTCGATGATCCGAACGAGCCCGGCAACAAAGTTCCCGGCCGCTTGGTGAACGTCGTGTTTCCCGGTATCCGCGAACAGCTGCTCAAGCTGCGTGCCGACGGCTATTATCTGGCGTTGGCCAGCTGCAAGCCCGAGTACCAATGCGTTCCGATCTGTGAGCATTTCCATCTGGCCGAATTGCTGGATGGCATTTATGGCGCTTCCAAGGACAACTCTCGCTTGGATAAGGATCAGGTCATCCGTTATTGCTTTGACAAAATCGGTTTTGATGCTTCGGCAGGGGATAAGGCCGTGATGATCGGCGATCGCTACACCGACATCGATGGCGCACACGCCTGCGGGCTGGACACCATCGGCTGCCGTTGGGGTTACGCCCCGGCCGGCGAGATGGAAGAACACGGCGTTTACGAGATCATCGAGAAGCCCGAGCAGATCGAAGAAGCCGTAAACCGTTATTTCCAAACGCACTGAAACACAACGGCGAGGATTTCTTCATGATGGGATGCGATGAAGACTGCGCCGCGGGCTTCGACCTGGTTTTCATCGGTTTGCCGTTGCTGTCGCTGTATGAGATTCCCATGCTGATATGGTTCATTTGGCGAGCATTCCACTGGAAGCGAAATGACAAGGATTGGCTGAAAGGCACGGCGATTCTTGCAATTGCAGTGGTCGCTCCAGTGCTCCTTTGGCTGTCGGCCTGGTATGCGTGGACTAGTTGATACAGGCGACTGAATCCTCGTCAAGGATAACTAATCTGACATAACGTACATTATCGGATTCCAGTGTCATCGTCGTTCTTACGTACAGAGGCACCAATACGCCGATCCATTGCAGTCTCCGAAGCGTTGCGCGCCTGGAAATACATGGCGACGTTCTCCAGCAACACCAGAACGAATACGATGACAGCTGCGGGCAACTGCGCTGCGTCGCAGAAATCTCTCAGACGCACATCCATGGAATCCGCGAGAAAAACGAAGATAGGAAACGGTATCAGCGCCATTACAAACGACAGAAAATGCATTTTGACCATGGACCAGTCAACCGGCTCAGTCGCCGGACGCTTTGCCCGCGGCGTGAATATGTGGCCTCGACCTATCGTGAACGTGATAATGGCGACGGCCATAATGACGGCGACGAGCCAGAGCACGATTGGCAGGAACCCAATGACTATACCCATTGCATCAATCCTTCAGCACTGTGTTCTGCAAGATTACTCGATCATTGCACGCCCATACATTGCACGCCCATAATGAAAAAACGACCTGCCGGAAACCCGGCAAGTCGCCATCATACAAACCTGCTGCGAAATCAAGCGGCCTCACGCTGTAGACGCTGCGCCTCAAGCTTCTTGCGCATACGCATGGCGGTCAATTCGTCAATCGGACGATTCATGGAAACCGTCATCGGCTTGTCATCAAGATCGACGTAATCCTCATCCTCCAGAGCGGTTTCAATCTGATGCCACAGTGAGCCGACCGACACGGCGAACACGGCCTTGCCGCTTTGCAGCAGCTCAAGCATCTGCTCGCTGGTCGTGCATTCGTGCACGTTCTGGCCGTCGCACATGATGGTCACGTTGGCCAGCTGATCGGTGGTGTGCTGGGTAAGGAAGCCGATGGCTGCAGTCACGTTCTGCAGATTCACGCCGGCATCCAGCAGCTTCTTGGAGACGGCCAGAATCACCACGTCCTTGAACGAATACAAACGACGGGAACCGGATCCGTGCGATGGCGTGATGGACGGTTCGACAATCTGCTTGCGTGCCCAGTAATCGAGCTGACGATACGTGATGCCCGCAACCTTGGATGCCACGGTACCGCGATATCCACGCTTGATTTCCTCGGAATCGGCGTTGGCGAACAACTCCCCCTGGATAGCGCCATCATTGAGATCTTCACGCTCATCAAGCGGAATATGAAGATGCAGCTCGGTCCGGCTCATCTCGGCTCCCCTAACTCACACTGGTGTAATCACACGATTGCAATTCTTCACCAAGTGTAACCCCACATAATGTGTCGGTTATTGGGAGACAAAGGCAGATTTCGTGAAGAACACCAGACGGAACTTGCCAATCATGATTTCATCGCCGTTTTTAAGCACCGCCTGATCAACGCGCTGACGGTTCACATAAGTGCCATTGAGGCTTCCGGCATCGATAACGGAATACTGGCCATTGACCCGGCGGAACACGGCGTGCTGCCGGGATACGGTGGAATCGTCCAGCAGAATATCCGCTCGGGGATCGCGACCAACAGTGATTTCATCCTCATCAAGCAGATACCGCGAACCAGACACCGCTCCCCTGGTCGAGATAAGCAACGCCGTCCCCTCGGACAGGCGTGTAATGGTGTCCAAATCCTCCTGAGTCAGAGGACGGTCGCCGGTTGCGGTAACGGGCAATACGTTAATAGCAGGCAATCCAATGATGGTGGTTTCGCCTGCGCTAGGAATCGGATCAGTCATAGCTTCCTATTCTACCGTCTTTGCATACTTATTTTGCGTAGCTTCACGCACTTCATCAATAATGACGTTATCGGAGGCTTCGACATTAACATTAGCTCCATACTTGACCTGCAGCTGGGCACCCACTCCCCCGGCGATGTCAACTGCGTTGGAAAGCTCCTGCGGATTGCCGATGGCCTTGACCACATACGGAGGTTTGATGGCCGTGCCATCGGAAATCAGCCCTTCGTCAGCATCTTGAATATAGGTCGATGTGACAACGCGAACCTCGTTGATGGCAATGACTTCGGCGCCGGCATTGCGCAGCTCCTCGATGAGGTTGAACATGATCGAAGCGTCGATTCTGGATGTCGAACCGCGGCTGACCGTAACCGTAATACCCTTGCCCTTGGCTGGGAGCCGGCCGGAAATCAGACCACTGGTTTCCTCGTTCTGCTTGGCGATCTTACGCGCCTGTTCCTGCTCGTTGGCAGCCGACTTCAACGAGTTCAGCTGGCTGGTCAGCTGGGTTTTGCGCTGCTCGAGGTTGGATATCTGCGTGTTCGACTCGTTGAGCAGACGAACCAACTCGTTCTCATCCATCGTTTCATAGGTGGATTTGGTGTTGTTGATCTGACTCATGTAGGCAAAGCCCAGCAATGCGCACATCAGCATGATGAAGATCGACGATATCAGTCGGGAACGATCGGAATTCCGGTTCAGGTTCTTACGCGGCTTTTTGCGTATAGTGGGGAACGAACCGGTTTCCATGCGGTCGTTCGCCTTATCTTGGGCATGCTGGTCATGCATTTTGTCCAGCATGTTGTTTGATTTAGCTCTTCGTACCATATCAGCCTCGGAAGATGAACCGGCGAATGGCGGACACGTTGGAGAAGATACGGATGCCGAGCACTACAATGACGGCGGTCTGCAGCTGCGAGCCGACGCCAAGCTGATTGCCGAGGAACACCAGCAAGGTTGCCGTCAGCACGTTGGCCAGGAACGATATGACGAATACACGGTCAGAGAAGCTTCGTTCAAAGTACGCGCGTGCAGCGCCCAGCAGTGCGTCGATGGCGGCCACCACCATAATCGGCAGATAGGGTTGCAAGACGACCGGAATGTCCGGCTTGACAAACACACCGATTACCACGCCGATAATCAGACCTAGGACGGCTGCCATTATTCGTTCCTCTCTGCGTATTGGGTTTCGCCAGCCACTGCTGCCTCAAGTGTAATCGAATTGGACTTGTTTACCTGCGGATAAATACCTGCTTGTTTGAAGGAATCGTACAGGCTTGCTAGATTCTTTGATCCCATAGCTTCGGCCAACGTGTTCTTGTCTCCGACGGCTTCAATGGTGTACGGGCTTTCGATGGCATTCACGCCAATGAGAATATGTCCACCCGCCTTACGGATGGAGGTCTGTGCACCGAGCCTATTGCCGTTGATGGAGATGGCTTCGGCTCCATTTTGGAACATCAGCGATACCAGCTGCTGCAAATCAAGATCCGTGACGACGCGAATCTTGCTGGTGGTACCCACTCTGGTGGAGGTGGATTGGTCGGACTGGCTCGCCGCAATAGGATCGGCCAATGTCATGGTGATGCCTTCACCGGTGACGGCCACGGCACCGGTGACCAATTCATCCTGAATCAGCGTGTCGCTTTTGACCTTTCCGGAGACCTTCTTCGACTGCTCGTCAACTTGGGCCTTGACTGCATTCACATCTTTGGTGAGCTGTTCGATTTGCGCATTGCGGTTTTCGAGTTGGTCGGCCAACGTCTGACGCACCTGTTTGCGCGGATCGGACTGCAGCTGCTGGACGAACAGGCACCCCGCAAACCCGACACCGACGCAAATCAGGAAAACGATAATGCGATTGAACCAGATGGAAAATACAGATCGCTGCTCATGGACCAGTCTCGAATCGGAGAACATGGGATCCATCGGACGGTTCACGAGATCGTCGATGAGTTGCAGGGAATCATCGTTGGTTTTACGGCGACGGCGTCCGCGAACGGCCGTGGCATCATTGGGAGACAACGCATGGTGGGATTTCACAGACCGAAATGCACGGGAAAAAATGGCACGACGGCGTACTGGCTCATTCTCCTCTGGTACGGGGAATGAGACCGGCGCTGTGGAATCAGGCTCCATGCCGCTCCTCCAATTCCTTGCGCAACAAGCTCACACCTTGCTTGGTGTAGATATATCCGGCCAACCAGTACATGGCAATGCCCCAAATCCCTGCGGCAAGCGCGGCAAGATAGAGCAGGTGGAAGAAGGCGTTGGTGCCAAGATCAGCGAAAATCAGGCCGACGATGGAAATCATCAATAATGCGGTGCCCGCTTTGCCCACGAAATGCACCGGCAACGGACCATATCCATATTGGGCAAGCCACAGCACCTGAATTGCCATCCACAAGTCGCGCAAACCCACAATGATCAGCATCCACCAGGGGATGACGCCGGCGACGCCGAGAGCCAAAATCGAGCAGAAAATCAACAGGCGATCGGCTACCGGGTCAAGAATCTGCCCGATTTTGCTGACTTGGTTGAATTTGCGCGCGATGATGCCATCGAGTCCGTCAGAAGCGGAGGAGATGGCGATAAGCGCCAACGCCGCAATCATCTCATGCCGAGAGATCAGCGCGGAGATGAATGGAATCGAGATGATTCTCAACGCGCTGATCAGATTCGGCACAGTGAAATACAGGTCACGCGCCTCTGGACTGTATCTGCTGCTGAGTTTGTGGTCTGTCATATCGACAAATAGTCTACATGGTTTACATGCGAGAGGCTTGCAATGCGGTGACGATGATGCCTCGAGCACCGACTTCGTACAAATCGTCCATCAGCTGGTTGACCTCGGCCTTGGGCACCATGACGCGCACGGCGTTCCACTGCTTGTCGTGCAGCGGAGAGATAGTGGGGCTCTCAAAACCGGGGGTCACGGCCACGGCTGCAGACACCTTGCTTACGGGGATGTCGTAATCCATAAGCACGTACTGGTGTGCGGTCAGCACGCCTTGCAGACGGCGGGTGAGTACGGCGAGACGGGAGTCCTTCTCGTCCAGACGCGGAGAGCGAATCAGGCATGCTTCGGAGTGCATCAGCGGGTCGGAAAAAACGCGCAGACCGGCGTTGCGCAGCGTGGTACCGGTGGAGACCACGTCGGCGATAAGGTCGGCCACGCCCAGCTGCACGGAAGACTCCACGGCGCCGTCCAGGTGGATGGTTTCAGCTTCGATACCGTGTTCGACGAGGTAGTCATGCACCAGCTTGTCGAAGGTGGTGGCCACGCGCTTGCCCTGAATGTCTTCCAGAGTGGTGATCGGGGATTCGTTCGGAGCCGCGAAGCGGAATGTGGAGGAGCCAAAGCCGAGCGGCATGTGCTCGAGTGCGGCGGTGCCGGAATTCTTCAGCAGATCCTGTCCGGTGATGCCCACGTCAATGGCACCGCGACCCACGTACACCGCGATATCCAACGGACGCAGGTAGAACAGCTCGATGCCGTTGTCTTCGTCCTGGACGACGAGCTGACGCGGATTGGTGCGCAAACGGTAGCCGGCCTCGGCCAGCATGTTCCACGCGGGTTCTGACAACATGCCCTTGTTGGGCACTGCGATTCTCAGCATGAATGCTCCTCTCCCCTGTTGGGAGTTCGATGCGCTGCGGTTACTGCGTTTTGTGGGGATTACCGGCGGAATTGCCAGCGAATCCCTTGTGCTTGGTTCAGTGTTCTGCGGCCGCGGAACGGCGATCACAGGTGCTTGTAGACGTCCTCGAGGGTCAGGCCGTGCTTGATCATCATGACCTGAACATGGTAGAGCAGCTGGCTCATCTCTTCGGCGGTGCGATCCGCGCCCTCGTACTCGGCGGCCATCCAGGTTTCGCCGGCCTCTTCGATGATCTTCTTGCCGATGAAGTGGGTGCCCTTGTCGAGCTCATCGACAGTCAGGGAGCCTTCGGGACGGATCTTGGCCTTTTCGGACAGTTCGGCGAACAGGGATTCAAACGTCTTCATGATTATCTTTTCGTTGTTGCTTCTACTGGGGTAATGGGCGCGCTGCGGCTCAGGCCTTAAACGCGGCCTCGGCCTTGGCGCGGATGTCATCGACGGCCTGGGCGGGGTTCTCAGCGCCATATACGGCGGAACCGGCCACGAGCACGTCGGCGCCGGCTTCGGCCACGATGTGCGCGGTCTTGGGGCTCACGCCACCGTCGACCTGAATGCGGGTCTTCAGTCCGCGACGGGTGATTTCGTCGCGTAGACGGCGAACCTTGGCCATCTGGTTGTCGAGGAACTTCTGGCCGCCGAAGCCGGGCTCCACGGTCATGATGAGCACCATGTCGAACTCATCGAGGATGTCGAAAATCGGCTCGACCGGTTCGGCCGGACGCACGGCGAAGCTCGCCTTGCAGCCCATTTCGCGCAGCTGGCGTGCCAGACGTACCGGGGCATGGGTGGCACCCATGTGGAAGGAGACCGAAGCGGCACCGAGCTTGGCGTATTCGGGGGCCCAACGATCCGGATCCTCGATCATCAGGTGCACGTCGACGGGAAGGTCGGTGACCTCGCAGATGCGGCCAACGATGGGCTCGCCAAGGGTCAGGTTCGGCACGAAATGATGATCCATCACGTCGACGTGAACCAAATCGGCATTGGAGATGGCCTTGAGGTCACGTTCGAGGTTGCAGAAATCAGCGGACAGGATGCTGGGTGCGATTGCGATATTGCTCATGGTTTCCTACCTTATCTGTGCAATGGGACTTGGAGCCCCGTGTTTCGTGCTGTTTGGACGCTGTTCTTTCCAGTGTTACTTATTGCATATTGCCGCGCTGGGCTTTCTTCTGGCGCAGTCGTTCTTCTTCGATGCTCTGGCGTTCGAGTTCGTCGGCGGTGACCGCCGCAAGTTGCCGGGCCTGTACCTTGGAGTCAGGGCCATGCTGGTAGAGCACGACGAACAGGATGCAGCCGATCACGAAGACGATGATGGCGGTCCAGACGTTGGTGCGCAACCCCAGAATCACTGTGGAGTAGTTGATGCGCACGTTTTCGATCCAGGTGCGGCCCAGTCCGTACCACATCAGGTACATGGCGAACTGCTGGCCAGCCCTAAGGCGGTCGGCGAGCTTATGGCCAAGGTAGATGATGATCGCGGCGCCGATGAGGTTCCAGATCATCTCATACAGGAATGTGGGGTGGAACAGGGTGGTTTTGTAGTCGGGGCACTCAGCGCCGGAATAGCAGATTTCGGATTTGCCGATGGCGTCCGCGTCGTTGAGTTTCAGACCCCAAGGCAGGGTGGTGGGCCACCCGTAGAGTTCCTGGTTGAACCAGTTGCCGAGTCGGCCGATGGCCTGGGCCACGGGCAGCGCGGGGGCGATGGCGTCGGCGAAGATCGCGAACGGGTAATGCTTGTGGCGGCACCATAGGAACGCCACCAGCGTGCCCACGGAGATACCGCCGAAGATGGCCATGCCGCCTTCCCACACCTTGAGGATATTGATCAGGTTGCCGGTGGGCGGGAAGTAGTCGGCCGGCGTGGTGATGCAGTGGTAAAGGCGTGCGCCCACCAGAGCGCAGGGCACGGTGACGAGCGTGGTGTCGAGAATCTGGTCGAAGGTGCCGCCGTAGCGCTTCCAGCGCGTGGCGAGGATCCACACAGCCACGCAGATGCCAATCAGGATGCAGATTGCATACATGTGGATGGTAAACGGGCCGACCTGGAATTTAGAGAAGGTCGGCGAGGGGATATAGGCCAGATTCATCGTGCCTCACTTACTCGTATTCGCTAATGCCGCCTGCCATACTACCGCATGGAAGCCGGGACTCGAGGAACGCCTCACGCTTTGACAGCGTACTCGTTTCATATGTGTCGAGCCTCAGGGTCCAAGCTTTTCCTCGATGGCTTCGATGGCGGATAATCCCTTTACCAGGGCGCATGCGGCAATCCATGACGGAAGCAGGTGCCGAATACACCCTGATTCTAGGGGCGGCAGGTCTTAGCGTGCGTTGTGGATGCCTTCGGCCAGTTCCTCGCTCTTGGCGGCGAGCAGCTTCAAGCCTTCCTTCGGGTCGCGTGCGGTCTTGTTGTCGTCCGCGAGCAGGGTGTGCACGAGCGCGGAGCCGACGATGACGCCGTCCGCGTAGGAGCCGACCTTGGCGCCCTGTTCGGCGGTGGACACGCCGATGCCCACGCACACGTTCTCGGCACCGGCCTGACGGGTACGTTCCACGAGGAGTTCGGGCGAGGCGTCGATGGTGGCGCGTTCGCCGGTGACGCCCATACGGGCGGCCGCGTACACGAAGCCGCGCGCGCTGCGGGCCACGGTTTCGAGGCGCTCGGTGGACGAGTCCGGGGAGACCAGGAAGATGCGGTCGAGTCCGTGGCGGTCGGAGGCTTCGATCCACTCCCCCGCCTCGTCCGGGATAAGGTCCGGGGTGATGAGACCGGCGCCGCCGGCGTTCTCGAAGTCGCGGGCGAAGCGCTCGACGCCGTAGTGGTACACGAGGTTCCAGTAGCTCATGATGAGCGGCACGCCGCCGGCGTTGGCCACGGTTTCGACGGCCTCGAACACGCGCTTGATGGTCTCGCCGTTGTTCAGGGCGATGGAGGCGGCAGCCTGGATGACCGGGCCGTCCATGACCGGGTCGGAGTACGGCAGGCCGATTTCCACGGCGTCGACGCCGTGCTCGACCATCGTTTTGAAGGCGTCAAGCGAGACGTCTGGGTTGGGGAAGCCATAGGGCAGGTAGCCGATGAAGGCGGGCTTGTTCTCGGCCTTGAACTTGGTGAACATAGCGCCCGACTTGCTGGGCTTGTGGCTGATGCCCAGCGGCTGGCCGGACGGCGTGGTTGCTTCGTTGGTCATAATCAACAATCTCCTCTTCTTGTCAGGCGACGGTGTCGCCGTGGGCGCCGGCCACATCGAGCGCGGCGGCCTGATCGTCGGTCAGGTAGCCAAACCACTTGCCGGCGGTGGCCATGTCCTTGTCGCCCCGGCCGGAGATGTTCACGATTATCACGGCCTTGTTATAGCCCTTGGCCTTCAGATCCGCGGCGGCCTTGTACGCGCCGGCCACGGCGTGCGAGCTTTCGATGGCGGGGATGATGCCCTCGCTCTGGCTTAGGTCGCGGAAGGCGTTCATGGCCTCCTCATCGGTGGCCCAGCTGTAGTTCACGCGGCCGATGTCCTTGAGCCATGCATGCTCTGGCCCCACGGAAGCGTAGTCAAGGCCTGCAGAGATCGAGTAGGTATCGAGCGTCTGGCCTTCGTCGGTTTCCAGCAGGTAGCTCTTGGCACCCTGGAACATGCCGAGCTGGCCGGTGCCGGGGGCGAAGCGGATGGCGTGCTGGCCGGATTCGGGGCCGTTGCCGCCGGCTTCGTAGCCGTAGAGGTTCACGCGGTCATCGTCCAGGAAGGCGTTCATCACGCCGATGGCGTTGGAGCCGCCGCCCACGCAAGCGCAAATCGCGTCCGGATGGTCGATGCCGTACCAGTCCTGAAGCTGCTGCTTGGCTTCCTCGCCGATGATCTTCTGGAAGTCGCGCACCATGGCCGGGAACGGGTGCGGGCCTGCGACGGTGCCGAGCAGGTAGTGCGTGTCCTTGACGTTGGTGACCCAGTCACGCAGGGCCTCGTTGATGGCATCCTTCAGAATCTTGTCGCCGAGGGTCACCTCGACCACTTCGGCGCCGAGCATACGCATGCGGGCCACGTTCAGGGCCTGGCGGCGGGCGTCGATCTGGCCCATGTAGATGCGGCACTTGAGGCCAAGCATGGCGCACACGGTAGCGGTGGCCACGCCGTGCTGGCCGGCACCGGTTTCGGCGATCACGCGTGTCTTGCCCATGCGCTTGACGAGCAAGGCCTGTCCGAGCGCGTTGTTGATCTTGTGCGCACCGGTGTGGTTCAAATCCTCGCGCTTGAGGAAGATACGGGCGTCGAGGCAGGTCTTCTCCTTGACGAGTGCGGCGAAGCGCGGAGCTTCGGTCAGCGGGCTCGGGCGGCCCACGTAACGCTGCTGGAGCGTCATGAATTCCTTGTGGAATTCGGGGTCGGCCTTGGCTTGCGTGTAGACGCGCTCAAGCTCGTCGAGGGCGGTGATGAGGGCCTCGGGCACATAGCGGCCGCCGAACTGACCCCAATACGGTCCCTGATGTTCGCTCAACGGGGTGGTTTCGGATGCTTTCACTTGTGCTCCTGCCTTTACTAGTCGTTCCACTGCGAGTTCATGATCGTCGGCGGTGGCCACGCCCTCGCCGACCAGTACCGCGTCCGCTCCCGCGCGGGCGTAGTCTTCGACCTCGACCGCGCCGAATACGCCGGATTCCGCCACCTTGATGACGTCATCGGGCAGATCGGCCGCGAGTTCGTTGTATTTGTTCACGTCCACCTTGAGGTTCTTCAGGTTGCGCGCGTTGATGCCGATCACCTTGGCGCCGGCCTGGCATGCGCGTTCGATCTCCTCGCGGGTGTGCGTTTCGACCAGCACGGTCATGCTCAACTCGTGCGCCAAATCCAGCAGGTGTTTGAGCTGGGCGTCGTCCAATGCGGCGACGATGAGCAGCACCAAATCGGCACCGTGGGCGCGGGCTTCGTAGATCTGGTAGTCGGTAACGATGAAGTCCTTGCGCAGCACCGGAATATGCACGGCGGCGCGAACCTTGTCGAAATCATCGAGGCTACCGAGGAATCTGCGGCCTTCGGTGAGCACGGAAATGGCGCTTGCACCGCCCCTCTCGTATTCGCGGGCCAGCGCGGCCGGGTCCGGGATGTCGGAGAGGTGGCCCTTGGACGGGGACGCGCGCTTGATTTCGGCGATCACCGGGATGCCATCGGCGCGCTTGAGCCATCGTGTTGCGTCAATCGGAGCCGGGGCCGCCAGCGCGGCCTTCTTCACATCCTCAAGAGACACGGTGAGCTCGCGGGTTTGCTGGTCCTCCAGTGCGCCCGCCACCAATTCGTCTAAAACCGACATGGTCCTCCCTTTGTTGGTATGCGATCATGCGTCACTCTAGGTCACGCCCTGCTCTTATTGCCTTGTGCGTCCTACATTCTGGGCTATTCCTCGTTGGTTCGTATCGCTACGGAACCAGAGCGGCCAACAAAAGGAAGATCGCCATGAATATCGGTCATACGGCCTGGGATTGATTCCATTGATGGCATAGACTGGGCGCATGTGCAGGAGATTCGCGCTTGATTTGGATTGGGATGCCGTGGCCTCACAGTTCGCGGTAGACGAGGATGACGTGCGCGTTGACACTCTGCCACAGCCTTCCTACAACATCGCACCCACGCAGAACATTGGCGTGGTGGCACAGGGCAAGGATGGCCGCCGTCATCTGACCGGTGCCTATTGGTCGCTGGTGCCGCGATGGAGCGCCAGCAAAGTGCTGAGCTACCCCACATATAATGCGCGTGTGGAGTCTGCGCATGTCAAGCCGGCGTTCGCCGAATCCACAAAATCCATGCGAGCCATCATCCCCGCTTCCGGCTACTACGAATGGAAAGGTCGCAGGCCGTTCTATTTTCACGCGCCACATGATGAACTATTGTCTTTGGCCGGCCTGTACTCATGGTGGAGGTCGTCTCCCGCATCGCCATGGCAGCTGACCGCAACCATCATCACCTGTCCTGCCGCGGACGAGTTCGTCAAGGTGCATGATCGCATGCCCCTGCTGGTTCCTCGGAATATGGTTGCCTCATGGCTGGACCGCTCCGTTGACGGAGCCGCACTGTTAGATTCCATGCGGGAAGCGGGTACCATGCTTTCCCGGCGTCTGCAATTTCACGAAGTCGCGCCACTGAACAGCGATGGCAAACGTCTTATTCAGCCATTGGATTCCACCGAACCCATGCGTCTGTTTTGAGCTCTTGCAGCTGGAACCGGCTATGCAGCTGTATATGAAGACGGATCAATCAACGCCCCGCTGATAGCTAACCTCGTATGGCCCTCAGTCAAAAACAGGTCTCTTCTGCTCGACATTGGTCGACTACGACTACTTTTGCACCAATCCGCGCAACAACTCGATCTCGTCGCGATGCGTGGCGGGCGTCTGCTCCTTGGTTTCGAGGATCATCGGGAGCTTGGCCATGATCGGGTCGTTGACCAGTCGCGTGAAAAACGGGATGCCGAGCTGGCCCTCCCCGATGTTGGCGTGACGATCCTTATGCGAGTCGAGGCCGAACTGCGAATCGTTCACGTGAATCGCCTTGACCTTGGCCAAGCCGATCACCTCATCCAACTGGCGCATCACGCCGTCGTAGTCGTTCACCAAGTCGTATCCGGCATCCAACACATGGCAGGTGTCGAACGTGACGCCGACGTTCGCCTTATTCTCCACGCCATCCATGATCGTGGCGAGCTCATCGAAATTGCGGCCGCATTCCGTGCCTTTGCCGGCCATGGTCTCCAGAAGCACCATGACGCCGGCCGCGCGCTCGAACACCTGATTCAGTCCCTCGCTGATCAGCCGGCAGCCGGTCTCGGCGCCTTGGCCCATATGCGCGCCGGGATGAATGTTGATATACACCTCCTGGCCGGTCTCGCGGATGGCGGTCAGCAGCTTGATATCCTCGGCCAGCGCCTCGATGGCGAATGCGCGCTTGGCCTCATCCTTGCCGGCCAGATTGTAGACGTACGGCGCATGGACGACCAACGGCCCATAGCCTTCGGCCCTGAGCTGTGCGCCGAACACCGCCGCGCCGGCCAGGTCGAGCGCCTTGGAACGTTTGCCATACGGAGATCGCGGAAAGAACGCGAACGCGGTGCCGCCCTCCTCATGGGAGCGTTTCAGCAGCTCGTTCCAGCCGCCAGCCGTCGACAAATGCGATCCGATAAGCAAACCCGTCATTTCACTTCCGCCTTTCATGAGCCGTTTCATCTACCGCTATCATATGGTAGGCAGCATCGAGTGCAGCCCGCACAACCGACATGAGGCACAACCCTCTGACCATCCGACCATCTGACCGAAGGAGACCTAAGCATGGCGTCAGCCGGCAATCCCAAGGACGACACCGGCCTCGAACGGAAAATGGAGTCGCGCCACCTGACGATGATCTCCCTGGGCGGCGTAATCGGTACCGGCCTGTTCGTCAGCTCCGGTTACACGATTCATCAGGCCGGACCTTTGGGCGCGATCCTCGCCTACGCGGTCGGTTCCTTGCTCGTCTACTGTGTAATGGTCTCGCTGGGCGAGCTGTCCGTGGCCATGCCGTATGCCGGCAGCTTCCACATGTATGCGAAGCGATTCATCGGACCCGGCACCGCATTCACCATCGCCATCCTGTATTGGCTGAACTGGGCGGTGGCACTCGCCTCGGAGTTCACGGCGGCAGGGCTGTTGATGCAACGGTGGTTTCCTCATTCGCCGTCCTGGGTGTGGTCGGCCGTGTTCATTGCGGTGGTGTTCGCGCTCAACATCATGTCCGTGCGGCTATATGGTGAGGCGGAGTTCTGGTTCGCGTCAATCAAAGTGTTCGCCATCATCGCGTTCATTGTGATCGGCCTGCTGGCAATCTTCGGCTCTATACCGATTGCCGGCCATGCTTCCGCGCCGTTGCTGGGCAACTTCGTGGCCGATGGCTGGTTCCCGAGCGGCATCGCACCTATTTTCTCGACTTTGCTGACCGTGGTGTTCGCGTTCTCCGGCACCGAAGTGGTGGGCGTGGCGGCCGGCGAAACCAAAGATCCATCGCGCGCGATTCCCAAAGCCGTGCACACCACGGTGCTGCGTCTGGCAATTTTCTTCATCGGCTCGATTCTGGTGATGGCGTCCTTGATCCCCTGGCATCAGGCCGGCGTGGATACGAGCCCGTTCGTGCTGGTGTTCCAATCAATCGGTATGCCGTTCGCCGGCGACATCATGAACTTCGTGGTGCTCACGGCTGTGCTTTCCGCCGCGAACTCCGGCCTGTACGTGTGTTCGCGCATGGTGTGGTCGCTGGCCAAGGAACGGCTGATTCCCGAACGTTTTGCTAAGACGAATTTCCGTGGCGTGCCGATGTGGGCCGTGCTGTTCAGCATGGCGGGCTCACTGCTGGCGTTGCTGTCTTCCGTGATCGCCGCTTCGACTGTGTATCTGGTGCTGGTCGCCGTGTCAGGTTTGGCGACGCTGGTGGTGTGGTTCTCCGTATGCGTGTGCCATATCCGTTTCCGGCGCGAATGGGAGCGGGACGGGCACAGCGCCGATGAGCTCGGCTATCGCGCGCCCGGTTTCCCGGTACTGCCGTGGCTGGCCATCGTGATGTGCATCGGCGCGCTTGTGCTCGTGGTACTCGATGAGACGCAACGTTCGACCCTGTATTGCATGATTCCGTTCGTCGCCTGCTGCTACGCGGCCTATTACGCCCTCGAACGCCAACGCAAACGCGAAAAGAGCGCCTAACTCGGTTTCGAGGGGCTGATTCGACGTTTGCCAGAGGTCTACTCGCGTTTCAAGGGGCTGATGCCCAAGTAGACAAGGCTCCGAAATGGCGTCATGTCGTTGCCACAAAGCCGTCTATACTTGCGGTTTGGCGTTCGAGCAGCCCCTCGAAAGCCAAGTAGATGTCTCCAACGAGCAAAATCAGCCCCTCGAAGCCGAGAAACCATTGATGGCCGATTATGTTGTGCCCAGTGACCCCGGGTTCCATGCTCGAACTGGTACAATAATTGGAGTTTGGTTTTTGCAAAGGGGCATTGTTATGTACAAGGTGTTGGTGTCGTTCGCAGACAGCTAATACGCGGTGACTCGTCGCGCTAAGCCGTGGTCGCCGTTCAGACCCACGGTGCTTCTGCTATGCCATTTCCATAACCTGTACATTTCGTCATATTCGAGTTTCACCTGTACTCGCGCGTCGCGTTGTCATCGCGCCTTACTTTCAGGGCCATGCGCACGTGATACGTGACGCGTGTAGAACTTCGAATACGGCATGATTCATGAAACGAGTCATCATGTCAATAAACGCCAATCCCCCATCGTCTTCAAATCCATCTCCAGGCCACAGCGCCAACGCGACTTCCGCCTCGCCATCATTGTGGCGCGCTCGCAGCTACCGGCTGTGGTTTGCGGCAGACACCACCGACGTACTCGCCGTCAGTCTGCGTGCATTCGTTATACCGCTTTTGGCCCTGCAACTGTCCGGCTCGGAATTCATCGCCGGCATCATCGTCGCCTTGGAATCGGCCATCGGACTGTTGCTGCTGCCATTTGGCGGCACGCTGGCTGACCGTCACGATCGCGGACGGATGATGATTCTGCTGGGTGTCATCGGCACTGGGCTGTCCGCCATCGCCATGGCATTGCTCGCCTCGCGCGTGATGAACACGCCGATGTTCGCGCTATGCATCGCACTGTTCGCCATTATGAACGGGCTGCTCGGCCCGTCCAACGACGCAATGCTCAAATCCATCGTGCCTATGGACCGTTTCGCCAAAGCCCAAGCCATCCGCGAAACCCGCGAATCGTGCGTGGAACTATCGTCCGGCATTATCGGAGGATTCCTCTACACCGTCAGCGCTTGGTGCCCGTTCCTGGTTTCGACGATCCTGTATGGCATCGCCGGTGTCACGGCCGGACAACTATCACTGGGCCATGCTGCCAACGAAGCGGCCAAAACCGATTCTCCAGCCGACGCCGAATCTTCCGCCTCCGACGCATCGGTCATGTCTGAAGCACCTATCGCAAACGAAACGATCATGACGTCTAATCAACATGCAGCGACGCACTCCCCCAACGTTTCATTCCTGACGCACTTGGTCGAAGGCTGGCGATGGGCCCTGACCAAGCGAGTTTTCCTATCCGCAATCATGCTTGGCGCAATGGTGAACATCGCCTGCGTGGCCAGCATCACCGGCGCGCAGATCATGCTGGCCGCCCGTGGCACCAGCGCGGTCATGATCGGACTGCTCGGCACGGCAATGGGCGTGAGCACGTTGGTCGGCTCGCTGTTGGCCAACAAGCTGGTCGATATGGTTCCCACAGGGAAACTGATTGCGGGCGCGCTTGCGTTGTTCGTGGTCAGCCAAGTACCGCTGCTGTTCGTGCAAAGCTACGCGGCCATCCTGATCTGCCAGATTCTGGCCGGCCTGCCGTTCCCCGCGTTGAATGCCGGCCTGCTGGGCTTTCTCTACGGCAAGACACCCGACAACATGCAGGGGCGGGCTTCCGCCGTATTCGAAACCACGGTCGGCATACTGGGCGCGGCATGCCCGGCGATGGTCGGCTGGCTGTTGCAACAGCCGTATCTCGGTTTCACGGCGGTGATGGCCGTGGCCGTAGCCTGCGCCGTGACGGGATTGGTCGTATCGTTGGCCGGCCCGTTGCGCAGCATTCCGACTCCCGAACGATGGTCGGAGGTTTCCCTGTAACGCCAGACGGCGGAGCGCCGGTCTTATATGAGGTCGTACGGCATCTGATGCTTGACCAGCCAGAAGATGCCGAGGCCGATGAACACCAGCAGATTGAATCCGCCGCTATGCCATGGCAGCACGATGATTAGCGTCGCCATACGCGCCACATAGAACGCCGCACGCCGCCAGCCTTCTCGCGGCCGGGTTTCCACTGTCATGTGCGTGAAACTGCCGCCGAACGTGCAGCCGCCGCGCAACCATGGCACCACGCCCTCGAAGAGGATGAGCGCCGCCAGGAAGAGGATCGAACCGGTCCAGTCGAACGGTTCCATCGACTGCCATGAGCCGTTGGAGCCCGAGGGCAGGTTTGAGCGGACGATCATGACGAACAGATGCGTCGGCATCACGGCGAACCCGATCAGCGTCATGTCGATGATGAACGTGATCAGCCGCCTCATGAAGCCAGGTGTGGTGGTCGGCGTCATATCAGCGACCCGCGCCGGAATCAAGCGCAGCGAAAGCATGGCCAGCGCGAATCCGATCAGCGCGCCGGTCGTGTTCCACAGGAGATCGTCCACGTCGAACAGACGGTAGGCGCACGGGAACACGCCCATGAGGCCGGTCAGCTGCATCGTCTCCAGAGACAGCGACGTGGCGAACGACAGTACTGCGGTAACCAGCAGCGGCCAGCGCCATATGCGGCCCATGATGAAGCCCAACGGCAGGAAGAACACGATATTAAACGCGATTTGCAGTACGGCGGTGAGACCATCGGTACGGATGTCGCCGATGAACTGCAGTGGGTTGAGCTGTGGCGTCAGATGGTGCGCGGCGCAATAGGCTGCCGCATCGGCCGGCATCGGATACAGTGTGAAGCACAGCAGGCCGAGCAGGTACAGCACCGTGCCATACGCCACTATGGCCGACGACAGTCGGATGCGATTGTCGCGGTGATACAGCAACGCCAGCACCGGCACCGTCAGCAGCATGGACACAAACGGCCACAATGCCAGCGCGAACGCAAACGGTTCGGAAAAGTTCTTGAGAAATCCCATCTTCAATGCTCCCTGCTTCGGTCCGCTCCATTCGGTTTCGGACCATATCTCTCGACTTCTGATTCCAAGGTACGGAACATGACGGCACGCGGGTATCGGCCACGAGAGCGAAATCATTGGGATGAAAGGCGATTCGTATCATTCGCATGGATGAGGGAGATGCACCAGTTACCATTGACGCCGACGAGAATGGTGTGGTCGGCGCCGTGACCGCGCAGATGAGCGAGCGTACGTCGTTCATCGTGTTGGACCAGATTACTTCCGCCACCGCTATGCTGTTTCCGGCCCAGCGCATCGCTGCCGAAGCCCATCGCCGCGGCATCCGCATTTTGGTTGATGGCGCGCACGCTCCCGCCCAACTGGCCGATCCGGTCGGCGGACTGCAGTCCGATTGGTGGGTCGGCAATTTTCATAAGTTCCCGTGTGCGCCGCGTGGCACGGCATTGCTGGTGATTCCGCCCGAAGGCGGTCAGGATGGTCAGGATTTGTGGCCGCTGATCGACTCGTGGGGTTTCGCCGACCCGTTCCCGGAGCGATTCGACGAGCAAGGCACCCAGGATTTATGCGGTCCGATCGCCGCGCCCGAGTCCTTGCGTGATATCGAGCGCCTGTGGGGCTGGGATGTCGTGCGCCGGTACATGTCCGATCTTGCCGATTACGCGGAGCGTCGGGTATCCAAGGCGGCCAGCGAGGTCGGCGGCGAGGACTGCGCGTCGCCGGTGCGCATTCCCTCCCCCGCCATGCGCCTGGTGAAGCTGCCCCACGGAAACCGCACGCCGCAGGAACTGGACGCCCTATGCCCGGTATTCCGTGACCGAATCCTCAACGAACTGCACGCCGAAGTCGCGGTCACCCAGTTCGACGGCGAACTGTACCTGCGCCTCACCGCCCACGCCTACGTCACCGCCGACGCCATAGACCGCTTCGCCGAACAATCTATCCCAACCATCGTCGGATGGCTGCGTGGGTAAGTGAATCGTATGTTGTTGGTGCCTTAACTATGGATGATTAAGGCGCCAATGCAACATTATTAGAGTTTTGCGGGTTGTAGAGCTGCTTACAGGAAATTTGCGGTCGAACGGCAGCCCCAATCTTCCGTCACAGTGGCTTGACGAAATCTTCGCCATTGAAGTCGCCGGCGATGGTATCCGTGGATTATCCGCGCCTATCTGCTGAGCAAAACCGCGGCGCAGGGCGTGGAACTGACGCCGTTCATGGCGTTACGCGGAAATCCGCACGATTATTGGTTCCTCGACGGCGACTTTATCGACCGAGGCGAAATCGATTAAAACCGATTGATAATCGGCCATTTACACGCAAGAGGCGCCGTCAATCGCCTCGCGCATAGAGGCCATCGCTCTCCGTGCAGGTGGCGATGCGTGTGTAGTATTCCGTCTTGTCCTCATGGTCGATACGTGCGCCGCAATGCTGCTGCACCGCAAGACTTGCCGGATTGGTTTTGTGGATACTCAGGTAAGCCTCCTTGATGCCGAGCTCGCGGGCCTTGGCAAGCGTGAGCTTGAGCCCGGCGGTCGCGTAGCCGTGACCGCGGTATTCGCGGGCGACACCGTAGCCGATGTGGCCCGGACCGTTGCGCAGGAAGTCGGTGAGCCGGTGACGCAGGTTGAAGATGCCCACATAGTCGCCCTCATCGTTGACGAGAATGTATTTGGTGGCTGGCACCCAGCCGTCCGGCAGGCCGACGCCAAGCGACTCATCACGCAACCCTCGCACATATGCGGCGAACCGTTCACGATTCATGCCGGCCGCTGGGTTCTCGAATCCCGTCTCCTCCGCCGGGAATTTCGCGAACAAGTCAAACGCGCGTTCCTGGTCCGCCAGCCATGTCTCAATCAGCCGCATTGGTCACACTCCTCCTGTTGACACAGCAGACCACACTACTACTGTGCTCGGCCAACGGCCGCAAGCCTTATCTAGGGTGTGTTTACAGATAGGCAGCAAGTGTCTGCCAATGCGTTTATCGCAGGATATACCAGGTTACTTTCCCCGATACACGGCAGCGACGCCGAAGACAAATTGTATGATGAACAATCCCAGCAGGAAGATCAGAGCTCCTGGCCGGTACGTGCGGTAGAAGTCGACCATATCCGGCTGCGCCAAAGGCGCTGCCATGATATACACCAGCGCAGCGAACACGGCGCCGAGCGCGGAAACAACCAAGAACGCGCCTACGGCAAAACGCAGCAGGCCACGATCCGAGGTCCTCCGGCGCAGACCACGGCATCCCACGAAGACGAATACCGAGATCAGCAGGTAGAACAGCAGCCCGTACGTGGGCAGCATGTCGATAATCAGCAGATCGTTCATGGGATATCCTTTCGTGGCGCAATCCCATTCAACCTGCGCATGGCCAAAAGCGCAACATCGTGTCAAGTAATCGCATGATAGCAGGTTTTGTCCGGCTGCGACCGTGGCCACGATGAGCGGCATGGGACATGATAACATGACCGGGGCTGCGGCGCGGTCGATCCGTATCGCCCGTATTGGACAATGATCCGTTCGCCCTGGATGCGATGTGCGCGATGATCTCGGCCGTTTCCAAGGACTTTTATGTCATGCGGGGGCACGGGTTCGCCCGCAGTGGCGATCGAGCACTGCCATAACCCGCATACCAGGCCGGATGCGCCGGTGTCGGATCCTAAGGAATCTGTTGGTGTCGCTGCAGCTCATTGCCATTCCCACTGAAGAGATGATTGGCGAAAACGATACTCACTACCTATTCATTAGGCTTCAGCTCGTGTTCGAGCACAAGTTTCATCTTGCTGTTATCCATCAACCATGCGTGTAGGTCTCGGTCCAGGATCATCGCCAGAGCGAAGCACGCCTGCGTCGCATTCTCCAATGCAATCCGTCGATTCTCACCCGGCAGAGGTATGCCGTTGACAAGCGGCTCATGGTGAGCGACCCGATTACGCAGGGCATGCACTGTTTTTACGATATCCAGCGCGTACTTTCTCGTCCAGCGTTCTTCCACTGCACGGGCATACTGGCGCCCATTGGAGAATGTCTTATCGAGTCCTTTGCGCCATAAATCGTTCTCATAATCTGCACGGCGCTGGTCTGGCCACTTCGTGTGGATTGTTCCGCCGTCTTCCAAGAGATTGCGCCAAAATCCGAATGTCAATGACGCTATGAGATGGCCATGCGTATGATTTTTTCGCTGGTGCGGGGTGAGATGGTTCCACGCTTCACGAATCTGGTACTGGGTTCGGTCATCGAATTGTAGCCCTGCCATATACCAGTCTTCAGTGCCATTCTGCTCCAGAGCGAGGAGGGAGAGTTGCCGGTCCATGCGGTTGCGCAGAGCGACCTCGAGGATGGCGATGTCGCCCATACAGGCGCTGGCCATGTCGTGATCCCACAGGTACAGCTCTAGCGCTGGGCATGAACGTCTTTGAGCCTCATAATTGTAGGTGGCAAGCCGTTCATCGGTAATGCACGCGCGCAGCGCCTTCTCCCGCGGACTTCCTTTCCTTGGAGTCCGTGAGAAGAAATCAGTTGTTGAATTTGACTGTCGGCTCATGGCTCATTATGATATATCGAGAATTCCCCCAAAGGGCCTCTCCGGACGGTCTTCGACTCAGCCGTGATGCACTGGGGGTTTCTTTTTATCTGGATAATCGGGGCTTGGTTGGTCTGGGCTCTTCTTCAGGACAATCGCATATGTTTCGGGAGTGCTCAGCTTTCAGACGAGGCATTCGAAGAAATGCCATTCCGAGGAATCGGCATCATGGATGATGATCAGCGTGCCGCCCTCGTTGGTTATCTCCTTATGAGGCCGGTCGTAGAGCGCATCGAGCTGTGTTCCCAGGTTCAATCGCAGGGTCGCATCCGCTTCCTTGATTATGCGGATGTTCTCCTGGGGCAGTTGGCCACTGGAGTAATCCCTGCCGTCCAGAATGGTGCCGTCGACTTGTTCTGGGTCAGCGGCGACCTTCACGTACCGGTATCCGTCCCCATGAAAGCTTTCCTCGTCCTTGCTGACGATTGCCCGCGCATCCTCGGAAAATGAGATCGAGAACGTCTGCGACAGATTCGAAACCGGACTATAGCCCTAGTATCGAGTCCATCCGAACCATACTCCCGCCACTACCAACGCCGCGATGCCCAAAGCGATGATCGTTCCGGCCCGGCCACCGGCGGAAGGTTCACCTTTCCATACGCGGTTTCCCATCGTCGGCCTCCTAGCCTTAGCCGTAGGGTCTGCTAGATCAAAGTGTGTATTACTGATTAGCGTGAGGTCGCCGCCACTACGTGAGCGGTCGAAAACCTCATGCCACCCGGCAAATCCGAGAAGCGGTCGGAGAACTATTCGAAGCCGTCAGCTAATCCAGTGTTGAACGTACGCGACGACACCCAGAAACGCTCCTATACCCGCTCCGAGGAAGACGAATCCCCATCCCAACCAGTCAGCAAATCGATTGACCGGGGATTTCGCAAAGCCCTCCATCACCGAATTCGTTCCAGTCGAGCCCTCCCCTGATTCATGGTTGTCCTCCTCGGCATCCCTACATAAAACCCGTTAGTCCAATTCAATCCGTTCGCGCCCGCAAGCGCAACATCGTGTCAAATAATCGCATGACAGCAGGTTTCGTCCGGCTGCGACCGTGGCCACGATGAGCGGCATGGGACATGATAACATGACCGGGGCTGCGGCGCGGTCGATCCGTATCGCCCGTATTGGACAATGATCCGTTCGCCCTGGATGCGATGTGCGCGATGATCTCGGCCGTTTCCAAGGACTTTTATGTCATGCGGGGGCACGGGTTCGCCCGCAGTGGCGATCGAGCACTGCCATAACCCGCATACCAGGCCGGATGCGCTGGTGTTGGATATGGCGTTGGGGAAAAAACACGGGCGCTGACGTGTGCCGGCGCATCCGTCGCAGGAGCGGCGGGACGGGCAGCGTGTTCACGTACGTGCACCGCGTGGCCGACAAGCTGGGAGTCGCCAGCCGCAAGGAGGTGCTGGACGCATGCGCCAGATACGATCTGCTCTGCCCCGGCTTTCCGACCGGCTTGGCCTGCGGCATGCCGGGCATCCGGTGATCGCGGCGTCCTGCGCCGTATTGTCCGTGGCGGTGCTCGCGGAGTACGTGTTCTCGATGGCGGCACGGGTCCCCGGCACCGCGACCGTGCGCGATATCATGTTGGCTCTGGCTGTGCTTACCGGCCTGGTCGGCGGCATGTTCCACCCGGACCGGTTCCTGTGGCCGGCGCTTGTCACGGGCGTAATCCTCATGCTGGATGTCCCGATGGTCACGCCGGGACCGACGGCATGCCCGCCGACGAACACGAATACCAGCAACAGCTCGACGAATTGCGCGACGCCGCCAGCCGGGCCATGGGCCACACGCACGAGGTCATCGACTCGCTCGAAGAACACACACCAGCGCAAGCCAGCCGGACACCGAACAAGCCCACTGGCAGCTGGAGGCCGTCATTCCCTTTACCGGCGTGTTACAGACAATGGAATGGTGATGTTCGCGTTCCAGTTGTCGGAATCATCGGTGATGTCGAACGTCCCGGACATGGATTCGATAACGGTTCGGTATCTCTTGAGGCCGCTGCCGAGTCCGAGCCGTACCGCTTCGTCCTTTAGTACGTCGCTTGCCGAAATGATGACGTGCCGCCGGTCGAAGGAGATCGTGACGGCGTACCATTCGTGCGGGGCGGCGTGCTTGGCGATGTTCGCGTACAGTTCGTTGAGCAGTCCTTCGAGAAGGTCGAGGATGTCGTCCGCCAGTGGATGGTCGAACGTCCCGAGGATGTCGTCACCTTGGAATCCGAGGCCGCCAAGGCGACGTCGTTGCGATTGAATGATGCCGTCAAGCCGTTCACGCTGCTGTTCGATTTTCCTGTCGGTTTTGTCGTCGTTATTTGTTTTGACGATGCGGCTGCGATCGTCTGGTTTGTCGGTGCGTTCAAGTTGTCGTATCACCTGGTGGGTGTGGTCGAGCGCCGTTTCGGCGATGGCGCGCAGATCGGTGAGTTGGCGCTGATATTGCTCCCGATCGGCGGGGCAATCACTGCGGCTTGCCTGGTCGATGCGCAGGATCATGTAGGCGAGGTCGTTGCTGATGGTGTCGTGCAGGTGACGCGCCGTGTGTTCGCGGTCGAGTCGTTGCCTGAGTGTCGCGGTCGCCTGCCGTTGGGCGAACAGCAGGTTGAGACTGAACCCCAGCGACAATGGGCATAGGCACATGATGATCATGCCTACGATGTTCGACGAGGTGAGGTTGTTCTGCATGTTGTTCGCGGCGAGGGCTGCGAGGGCCGCCAGTGCGGAAGCGGCTCCAAGGCGGGGTTTGACGAACGAGAGGACCGCTATGGAGGTCAGTGCGGCGATCATGATGGTCGTCAACGGCGAGAACAGCCACAGCAACGCGTATCCTGAGACCGCGAACAGCAGACAGGCGGCCCATACCGGTGCCGCTCCGAGCATGGCGCACAGGACGGCGACGAGCAGCGATATGCGTATGGTCGACCATGACAGCAGGTTCTGGGATGAGTACACGCCCATCTCTACGGGGATCGCCACTGCGAGGACCAGCCCCGCGGCCAGTATGGCTGGGTGGTGTATACGGTTCAGAGCAGATCGTATCGGGCGCATATGGCGAGGGCCTCCTTGCGGTCGGCGGCATGGAGCTTGCGGCATGCCCTGTTGACGTAGGTGAAGACGCTGCCCTTGCTGACATTCAGGAGCGCGGCTATCTCGTCGGTGGATGATCCATGCGCGTAGAGGCGCAGTACGTCCCGTTCCCTGGAGGACAGCGATGGCTTGTCGTTTTCCGGCAGCCGGCCCTCGGCCGCGTGTCCTTCGTTGAGTTTGCGATTGGCTTCCCGTGCGGTGGGGAATCCGGTGCCGGGGACGGGCTCGCCCTGTGCCGCGCATCGTATGGCCTGCGGGAGCTCTTTGACGATGTCATCTTTGGCTATCAGGCATTGTGCGCCCGCCTCGACCGCGTCTTGCCGATATGGATCAAGGTCATAGGAGGTGACGCACACCAAGCCGATCGTCGGAGTGCGCCGACGGATTCTGGCGCATATGTCCGCGCCGGTGATGCCTCCCAAGGCCATGTCGACGACCAGCACGTCGGGTCGCGCGCCGTGGGTCATGCAGCGCTGCAATGCCATCGCCGGGGACGTGGTGCTCCAGATGATGTGGAACCGCGGGGAGAGACGGCTCGTCATCACGGCTATGGCGTTGAGGGCGAGCGAATCGTTGTCCAGCACCCCGATGGAGATGGTATGCGAGTCCGATAGGTCTGTCATGCCACCCATCGTATGCGCATCCCATGCTCCTCGACGTATCGTTGTCATGCGCGCGCATGACAGTCTTTTGCTCCCGGATCGCCGTCTGTGGGCTAATGGTTGGCGACAGCTGTGCAATCGTCCGAAGGAGCATGATGATGAAATCGGGAACACGACGCAGGGCCGCCATTCTGACCGCAGTGATGCTGCTGTCCGGTTGCGGGACGACTCCGAACGGCGGCACCTCGGGAAGTGGCGGCATGCTGACCTGGCAGCAGGCGAACGAGGAATACAAGGCGACCGTCGAGGATTTCCCCTTTGAACTGATGAACGGCGATGCGTTTCCAGCGAATATACTCAAGGCGCAGGCCGCGTCCTCGCTGTATGCCAAGGGAAGTGGGGAAGGACAGGCGTATGTCTACTGGCAGTGCTCGGTGGAACGCGACATTCTCGACAACAGCCAGACCAACGCGGAAGCAGCCCGAGGCGCCCTCCAGCAGCTGCGCAAGCTGCTGGATACCGACTGGTTCAAGAACTACTACGAGGACAAGGATGGCATATACGAGAACGATGTGATCGGCAAATCCGAACTCGGCGACTATTCGACCATGCGGGACTTCTACACCACGGACTGCACATGGTACCGGCATGAGAACGGACTGACGAAATGAATGCGATCGCACCGTTCAAATGCCTGTTGGCGTGCGTGACGGCCACGACGATGTGCGCGATGATGACGGCTTGCTCGCCGTCGCGGACGCCATCGTCCGACGCCTCCTCCACGGCGAAGCGGCCAGCATCCACGGTCGAGGTGCGTAGGGGCGGCATCACGCCGTTGTCCTCTTCCTCCACCGGCGTGCAGGTGGCTCCTGTGTTCTCGCTTACGACTCCGGCGAAAGGCTGGTTCCACTCCACGACTGATCAAGGAGCATACGTGCATGCGGGCGACGTGTTGGGTACCGTCGGCGATCAGCAGGTCACGGCTCCGGTCGACGGCGTGATCGAAACGGTCGCGCAGGACAACGACATGGCCGCGGACTATCCGCTGTTCTCGATACGGTATGGCGGCATGAGCGCCAGCGTGGACGCGACCGCGCTGCTGGCGACCATAGACCCGGACCAGCCGTTGACGGGCCGATTCCAGATCACCGACGCGCAGGGGCCCACGGACTGTGCCGCGGTAGTGAATGACGGCGTCGCCACTCCGCCCTCATCAGCGGAAGATACGGCCGGATCGGCGACGACTGCGCATGGGACGGAATCGACTCGCACACTGCAATGCCTGTTCCCAAAGGACGTGCAGGCGCGTCCCGGGCAGAACGCCACCGTGGTACTGACCGCGACGGCGGTCGAGGACGCCTTGATCCTGCCTGTCACCGCAGTCGCCGGCAGGCTCGCCTCCGGCCAGGTCAGCAGGCGTGACGGAGATTCGTTCGCCACCGTGAACGTGAAGTTGGGGGCATCGGACGGCACGTCGATCATCATCCTCGACGGTCTCGAGGAAGGTGACATGGTGTCCGCGACAGCTCCGAATCTCACACCGGGAGCGCAATCATGAGCACACTCATCCGGTTGGAACATCTGAGCGCCGAAGTCCGGCTGCCCGACGGCGAACGCCTGACGACGGTGGACGATGTCAGCGCATCGTTCGAGAGGGGAACGTCCACCGCCATCATCGGGAAATCAGGATCCGGCAAAACCAGTCTCGCCTCCATCGTCGGGCTGCTCAACAACGACTATGACGGAACGCTCTCCTATGACGGGCGGGACTGCGCCGCGTGGAACGACGCCGACCGGGCGCGCTTCCGCTGCCGGCATGTCGGCTTCGTGTTCCAGAACTACTCTCTCATACCGCATCTGAGCGCATGGGAGAACGTGGCACTCCCATTGCAATACCGGGGAGGCATCCCCCTGCGGGTCATCAGAAGACGAGCCTCGCGCATGCTGCACACCGTCGGGCTCGGGAGCCGGACGGTGTGCAGCATGCCGTCGCGCCTGTCGGGAGGCGAACAGCAGCGCGTGGCCATCGCCCGAGCGCTGGTGGGCGATCCCGATCTGCTGATCTGCGACGAGCCAACCGGCGCGCTCGACACCGAAACCGGCGACATGGTCGCCGACATACTGTTCCGACATGTTCGTGAACTCGGGGTCACACTCATCCTCGTCACGCACGACCCGCAGCTCGCCGCCCGATGCGAACGCCGACTGACGATCGACAGGGGGCGACTGTCGTGATCCGCATGATCGCCAAGGATCTGCGCATCAACCCGTTGCGTACCAGCCTCACCGCCCTGTCGATGTTCATCGGCATCATCGCCCTCATCGCCGGCGTTCTCGTCGGCACGCTCGGACGCGACTATCTGGAAGCGGTCAACGCGCGACTGGGAGGCAAGTCACCCACCTATAGCGCCATCGTCGACGTGCCATCATCGGTGAACATACAAGTCGTCACGGCTTTGCAGGAACGCCTCGCGCATTTCCGTCCGGGAATCGCATCGGCGCAATATCACCTCAACGACCTCGCCATATGGGCGTCGTCCGGTGACGGCAACACGGAGATACGCCGCGTCACCATCATCATCGACGCCGAACGGACAAGAATCATGCCCGCCCCCATCATCGAGGGTACATGGCTGACCGGAGCGGACGAACCCGCCACGCTGGAAACCGCAGTCAACGAAAGCGCCCGCCAATACGTGCATGATGGCACCGTGGCACTCGCCCGGACAGGAAATCCGCAACAGGTGCCGGCACGGGTGAACGGTGTCATCGCCGACGGGACGGACACACCCACCATCTACGTCAACGCGACCACACTGCAACGCTACTGGCCGCAAGCCTGGGAACCGGATGGGCTGACCATCCTCGTCCATCCCAATGAAGGCATGGACGATCAACACGCCAAAACCGTGTTGGACGATCTGTTGTTCGACGTCGGGACCGGCAGCATATCGTCATGGAACCGTTCCGACAACGCCGATGATTACGAGCAGGTCATCGGTTTTCTCCAACTCGGCGTCACCGTCACCGCGATATTACTGTTGTCGGTATCCGCCATCGGCATGATCAACATCGGATTGGCCGGCATCGAGCAACGCTCGCACGAGCTGCTCATCCGCCGCGCACTGGGCGCGACCAGAGCCAGCATAGCCATACAGGTCATCGGCTCGTCCGTGCTGCTCGGCCTCATCATCGCCTTCGCCGCGGTGCTCATCTCCGCGGTGCTGGTCTGGGCAATTCCGTGGATGATGCCCGCCGACTCGCCGCTGGAACCGCCCGCATACCCATATACGGCGGCGATGATTGCGGCCTGTGCGTCCATCGTCACCTCGCTTGTCGGCTCTCTTGCCCCGGCCATCAAAGCCATACGGCTGCAACCCGCGCTGGCGTTGCGATGAACCAGAAGCCATTCTGGACAAGCCCGCCGACAGCTGGATGGTCGGCATTCCGATCATCGATTGCATCCGGTAAACAATCCGCTTGCGGGATGTGTACCATGGTCGAGATGCCGCAACCGCAGAATGTTGACTATTAGCATACAAATACATACTATTGTCTTACGTAATGATGTTGGAGGTTAATGTGAGCATGGCATCCGTCACAGTCCGCGTGGATGCGGACACCAAGCAGAAAGCCGCAAACATTGCCGAGGATCTCGGTCTGGACTTGTCTTCGGTCACCCGCGCCTTCTACAAGCAGATTGTCCGGGAGAGGCGCATTCCCCTAAACCTTTCCTATACGACCGTGCCGCCTGAAACCATGGAGGCCCTTGACGAGGCGAAGAACAGGCTCGCCGACGGCAAACCTCGTTTCAACAGTGCCGATGAGATGTTCGATTCGTTGGGAATCTGATCAATGCTCAAACCGGATTACACAGCGGCATTCCAGCGAGATATCAAGAAACTCAAACGCAAGCACACTGATTTACGCCCGCTGAAAGAAGTCATTCGTCTGGTTCTTGAGGACACGGCGGACTCCAAGGAAGTATTGAGGCGTAGGCATCGCGCCCACACACTTACCGGTGATTTAAACGGCGTATTGGAATGCCACATCGGCAATGCCGGCGACTGGCTGCTTCTATGGATTCGCGATGATGGTACCGCCATGTTCATGCGAACCGGCAGCCATGACGAACTGTTGGGCAAATAGCGGGTTTACATCCTGCTTTGAACCGGCCGATGGCGATTTGAGTGCGGCAGTCGGCCCGTGCCCGCAGAAGCCGGCATCGCCTCGCAGCGTGCCGGTCTGCAATCGCTGATCGACGAGGAGGAGTCCAGGCTCGAAGCCCCGGGATTCACCGGCGACAACCTGCTCGCCGAACCACACCGGCCGCTCACGCCGGAGACCATGCGACTGCTGTCGGGCTTGCCGGCGGAACTGTACGCGAACATCGCCGAACACGCCGACCGGGGCGAATGGTACGCCATCTGCGTCACCTTCGACACGGACGCCATCCACGTCTCCGCCAGCGACACCATCGCATCCGATGACACGAGACTCGGCCTGGGCAGCGGCCTCGACCGCTACCGGACCATCATCGAAACATGCGGCGGCACCTTCCAAACCCACACCGAACAAGCCCACTGGCAACTGGAGGCCGTCATTCCAATCGATGGCGACCGGTAAAACATGCATTCGCAGACCAGCCATGTCAAGCAATCGCATGACAGCATATTCACGCAGGATCGCGCCTCATTTCGGCTGATCCCGCACGCCCTGTTCCGACGCGAATTGTTCGGCGATTTGCCGTGCGTGGATGTTCTTGGCTTCGTTAACGAAGTCGGCGCATGCCTTGCTGCCGTAGAGCGCCTCACCACACGGGTCAGCGAAACGCGGGTCGCCGGCCAGCGCGGAGCGGATGGCCCCGAGCGAGCCGGACAACGGCATGGCGTTCATCACGGTCGCGGTTTGATTCTGCGCCTCCTGGGTGCGGGCGGTCTTGATGTCCCGGTCCAGGATTCGTTCGGCGCATTGCACGCCAACATCAAAAAATGCAAGCGGCTGAAAGACCTGGCTGCTTCCCTTCGCGATATCTACTGTTCTGATTTGACCGGCCCAGTCGTATATATCCTGAAATAATTGTCGATGGATCTGCTGCAGTTGCCGCAAAGTACCTTGAGCGACAGGAGGATTCGATTGGAATTCCAACATTCTGGCAGATACAAGATCGTTTTCAGCCGCTTCAAGTTCTGTAACGGTTGTGGCACCGATAAGATTGCGCAGTACATTTGTGCCGGAAATCAGATATGGGTTCAAAGGTTTCGGGCAGTTCAATCATACGGATTCCAGACCGTATCGGCGACGTGTACGATTAACCAATTCGTGTGCGTCTATTTGTTCTTCGATATAGTCGCGCACGTCTGCAAAAAACGAGGATGTGACATCGCCGCCTTCCATACGGGCAGAATGGACGGCTTCCGCCACTCTCATCGCACGGATCTCTTGTTCCGTCATGTCAACCTCCTCATTGCAAACAATCATACCTACCGGAATAGGTTCCTGCAGAATCGGCAATCCCGTTCCGGAAAAGCGAATGCACTAATCAAAAGACACTTGCATAACCACCGCTACGCATCGCCAATAACATACCGATGAGCCAGAATGAGGCCCAAGCCATGATGCTAATCCGCGAATGACGCTGGTCAGAGTGGCAGGTACATTGGTCTTATGGCTAAGCGCAAACATACCGGCACTGTTGTTATTGCAATACTGGTCGCTATTCTGCTGGCGGTGGGCGTTTCCGGCTGGCTATTCTGGCAGTCGGCACAACGGGTGATCGGCGAGGCGCAGCAGGCGGGCGAATATGCGGCCGAGGCGCAGCAATCCGTCGGGCAGGGCGACTTCAAGCAGGCGCTTGAGCAGATGGACAGCGCTGGCAGTCACATCGTCGCGGCGCGAGACGAAACCCAGGGCATGCTATGGCAGGCCGCCGAATACGTGCTGTATTACGGTTCGGACGTGAAGGCGGTGCGCGGCATGCTGGATGCGGCCGCCGACGCCGCGACCAACGCCCTGCCCAAAATCGACAGTGCCGCGCAGGGCACGTTGGTGGACTTCAATATCGAAGAGCTGCTGTCCGGCATGAACTTCTCCGACGGCACGCTTTCCATTCCCAAAATCGCTTCCATCAAGCAGGACCTGTCCGACGCCGGTGCGGTCTTGAAGCGCGTCAAGACGTCGATTTATGCGCTGCCGCAACCCCGCACGGAACAGATCACCGAAATGGTCAACCAGGGCAAGCAGGTAGTGGACCAAATCGATGAGACTTTCGACACCTTGAACACCATCGTCGAAAAGATTCCGGGCTGACGTTGGTTCGTTCTTGTCGTATATTGGCGTAACCTCCGCATAAGGCTAGTCCATACAAATTTTATATAAATTTGGGATAGGAGGTGCCAATATGCCGACACGCACACCAATCCCGGTCAGTCGGGCGATGCGTCAGATATCCGCCAACCTCGATTTGGCGCGCAGACAACAGCGCATTCCCGTAGCCTTGCTGGCCGAGCGGGCTGGATTATCCATGCCAACGGTCACCAAAATGCTGCGTACGGGTAATGGCAGCTTTGAGAACTTCCTCCGCATTGCTCGTCTGCTTGGACTGCTGGACGGCGTACAGCAAGCGACGGACCCTCTTAACACAGATATCGGCAAATTACGCGCCGACGAAGACACTCCGAAACGTATTCGATAGTACAGCAGGAGGCGCAACACATCATGGAAGCAATCGTCACCCTGCAGTTCAACGGCACAGACGTCACCGTCGGGAAATTATTCACCAGTATCAGACGCGGCATCGAATCGGCAAATTTCACATACGATACGGCCTATATGCGCTCTTCAAACGCAGTATCCCTCTGTCCAGAGATGCCCCCTCCCCCGGAACGTTCCCGGCCGAGCATAATGCGATGCATCGCATCTTTCAAGACTGCATGCCGGATCGTTGGGGCAGGAACCTCATGCTTCGTGCAGAACATCAAGATGCTCGTTCGGAGCATCGCACAGCACGCACACTATTTGAGGGAGATCTCTTGCTATCCGTCAACGATGAGACCCGACAAGGCGCATTGCGCTTCTGGAACAACGACGGTGACGCGCTAGCTCCCAGTGAGACCGGCGGTCCAAGAGAAGTGACCATTCAGTCCCGCATCCATAGCAATGATGAGCAGCTGCTTTGAATCCGGCATTGCGCGGCTTCGCGAAGCAAGCGCACAATGACTTCACATTCCCGCCTTGCACCAGCTGGCTGCAATCTGCGTATGGTCATGTATCTGTAGGCCGGCACGAATGCGGCTGATGGGTGCGGCGAATCGTGAGGCACCGTCTCCTCCTTCTACGGCGGCGGCATGGTCGCCGGCCAGCCCATCGGCACCATGATCGGTTCTCGCATGATCAACAATGCGCAAGCCGGCTTCATCATCGGCGCCGTGATCATGCTGGCTTTCGGATTCGTGGCGCTTGCCATCTGGCCGCGCGAGGAATTCTCAAAGGACATGGAACGCACCAAGATGACGCTCAAGGATCTCGCTGTCTCCTGCCACTTCCCGAAGTTCTCCACCTCGCGTGACTTCTACAAGGCGTTCGGCTGCCAAGTGTGCATGTTGCTCAGCTACCAGATGATCTCCGTGTACAACTCTACATCGTCGAGGATTACGTGCACCAAACCAAGACCGAGGCTGCCGGCACCATCGCCACCATGTCCATCATCACCATGGTCGTTTCCCTGAGCGCTTCGCTGATCTCCGGCCCGATCTCCGACAAGATGCACACGCGCGCAAGGTACTAGTCATCATCGCCTCGCTGCTGTTCGCGATTGGCACCGCGATGCCGTGGATCATGCCGAGCGTCACGGGCATGTACCTGTATGCGGGCATCGCCGGCTTCGGCTACGGCGTGTACTCAGCCATCGACCAAGCGCTCAACGTCGACGTGCTGCCGAACAAGGAAGAGGCCGGTAAGGACCTCGGCATCCTCAACCTGGCCACCACGCTCGGCCAGGCGGTGGGCCCCACCATCACCTCGACGGTAAAGACCGCGACCGGAGCTTTACGCCTGCATTCGCCATCTCCATCATCATGGCCGTGTGCGCCGCCGTGTTCGTGCTGCGCATTCAGAAGGTGAAGTAGACGCTGCAAAGTGCCCATCTCCGTTTCGAGGGGCTGATTTTGACTTTGCGGAACATCTATCTCCATTTCGAGGGGCTGATGCCAAAGTAGCTACTGGTCAAAAACAACGGAATGACGTTGGAGTAATGCCATTTCTATCCGCGATCTGGCAGTTGACCAGCCCCTTGAAACGGGAGTAGACCTCCGACAAGCACGAAATCAGCCCCTCGAAACTGAATTTGGCTCAATGCATCGCCCGGCGCAACTATATCCTCGGTGCGGGTATACTATTTCGGGCCGTCACGATGACGTCCACGGAACGCACGCATGGCAAAGAGAGAAGCATGAGTCAGCCCGATACCGACATGGCAAAGCAGTCGCCGTCCTCGCAACAGGAAACGCGGATTAGGATGGATGCCCCGCAGCATAAGCCAAATCAGGCAGACGAATCGAGCGCATTAGGCGAGCAGTCAACTGAGCCGACTGGCCAGCACAATAAACACGCTCTGCACACGAACCTGAAGCGCGGCATGGAATCCCGCCACCTGCAAATGATCTCGTTGGGCGGCGTGATCGGCACTGGTCTGTTCCTGAGCTCCGGATATACCATTCAGCAGGCAGGCCCGATCGGTACGATTCTGGCGTACAGCATTGGTGCGCTCATCGTCTATCTGGTCATGCTCACGCTCGGCGAGCTCTCCGTGGCCATGCCGGTGACCGGTTCCTTCCATGTGTATGCCGAAAAGTTCATCGGCCCCGGCACCGGTTTCGTGATCGCGATCCAATATTGGCTCACTTGGACGGTGGCTCTCGGCTCCGAATTCACCGCCGCCGGTCTGCTCATGCAACGATGGTTTCCGGATAGCCCCACATGGGTATGGAGCGCGGCGTGCATCATCCTCATCTTTACCTTGAATGCCCTGTCCGTCCGATTCTTCGCCGAGGCGGAATTCTGGTTCGCTTCAATTAAGGTGTTCGCCATCTGCGCGTTCATCATCATCGGTCTACTCGCCATCTTCGGCATTATTCCTATCGCCGGATATCAGCATGCGCCGATGTTCGGCAATCTCGTCAAAGATGGCATCTTTCCCAACGGCTTCGTGCCGGTGTTCGCGACGATTCTGACCGTCAACTTCGCGTTCTCCGGCACCGAGCTCATTGGTGTGACCGCCGGCGAGACGCGCGACCCGGAAACCGCCGTGCCGAAAGCCATCCACACCACGCTGTGGCGTCTGGTGCTGTTCTTCATCGGCTCGATCACCGTGATGTGCGCGCTGATTCCGTGGCGCCAGGCCGGCGTGGGCGAAAGCCCGTTCGTGCTCGTGTTCAACAGCATCGGCATCCCCTATGCGGGCGACATCATGAATTTCGTGGTGCTCACGGCCGTGCTTTCCGCCTCGAATTCCGGCCTGTACGCTTCCACGCGCATGGTGTGGTCGATGGGTAACGAGGGTATGATTCCACGCTGGTTTGCCAAGACGAACCGTTGCGGTGTGCCGATGCTCGCCTTGTGCGCCGCAATGGCCGGCGGCCTGTTGGCTCTCCTGTCTTCCGTGATCGCCGCTTCGACCGTGTATCTGGTGCTGGTGGCGCTGTCCGGCCTGTCCGCCGTGGTAGTGTGGATTGCCATCGCTTACTGTCAGATTGTGTTCCGCCGCCGTTGGCTGGCATCTGGCCATTCCGCTGATGAACTCAAATACCGCACGCCTGGCTACCCTTATGTTTCCTGGGCGGCGTTCATCCTGTGCACCGCATCGTTCATATTGGTGATTTTCGATGCCGAGCAGCGGTTCGCGCTTGTGGCCGAGCTCGTGTTCATCGTGGTCTGTTACGGCATTTACTTCCTGCAACAATGGTGGCGGAAACGCAGAAAAGCGTCTGACAGCGAAGACGATCTATCCATGCCGTGGGCCAATCAACGCTGATTGAACGATTGCATTTTGTTCCGGGTTCCAGCTCCGGTTCTTTGCATTGCGGATTGCGTATATCCGAACAATAGATACAACACAATAAAAAGCCCTATTTGATTGGAATGCCGTCCATCCCCATTCATAGGTCAATAGAAGGCCGGCAAACAGATAATAAACCGCGAGGGGCGGTGACGTTCGGTTATCATCATCCGAACGTCACCGCCCCTCGCACTCATTGCGGGATCAAAGCCACGAATCAGTTCTCCGCATTCTCGCGGAGAGCCTCCTTGGCGTCGTTCTTGACCTCGGTGGCCTTCTTGGCGGCCTCGGCTTTGGCGACATCCGCCTTGGCTTTGGCCTCGTCGAGCGCATCCCCGGCCTTGTCCACCAGGTCAGAGGCCTTGTCGGTAGCCTTGTCTTTGATATCGCGGGCCGTATCGGCAACTTTGCTGCCGGCCTGTTTGGCAAGATCCTTCGCATCATCGATCAAACTCATAGTTGCTCCTTAGTACATGTATGCATGGAACTACTGAAATTGCTGACAATACTGTTCGATTATTCTTGAGTTGTGGTGAGCCTTACTTGCGACGTTCCCGCGCAAATATCCAGCTCACACATAATTATACATAGCGTGAGTGAATGGAATCCGTCAACTCGGCAACCGTCAAATGAATTTCAACGGCTCATGCAGACTCGCAATCTCAATGGTTCTCTACATTCCCCGCAGCAACGGATTGCTCCTTGCCGTGCGCCGCCTCTTGACTTTCTATGAGCACGCGCCAATCATGGAATATATGGGGATTGCAATCAAACGCATATATGAGGAGCCGGCGGCATCGGACGGGTTCCGCGTGCTGGTGGACCGCCTGTGGCCGCGCGGCATGACAAAGGAGCGCGCGGCCCTGGACCTGTGGCTGAAGGCCGTCTCCCCTTCTCCCTCGCTACGCAAATGGTTCGGCCATGACCCCGCGAAATTCGCGGAATTCCAAGCCCGGTACGTTGCCGAACTTGACGCCAATACCGCCGTCGAAGACCTGCGCTGTATCTGCGCGGAGCATCCCGACGTGACGTTGCTGTATGCGGCCAAAGACCCGCAAGTCAATCATGCCTTGGTACTGCGCGACTATCTCAATGAGTCACTTCAATAATCGGCAGCACAAGCAAATGTTCAAAAACGACATTCGCTTCTCGCGGCGATTTCGAATTCCAAAGTTCACACCAACGGCTTGCGTACATCCAGTTCGCAAATGATGCCAGTCTCCTTGCGAGCCCATTCCGCCGCCTGCAATGCGGCGATGTTCCAGAGCGCGTGCGGCACACCGCCGAGATCTGGATGGGAACCCCAGAACGTGATGTCATCGGAGTATGCGGTGATGACCGAATCCTCCGTAACCGGCATAATCGTGTGGTAAAGCCGATCGGCCAGCGTGGACACGAATTCATTGGCCGCGGCAAACGTGTCGATGAGATGCTGCTCGGCAGTCACCGGCGGGCCAACCAGCTCCCAGGATTCGACATCCGTAGCGCTCCATTGCGCGGCCTCGCCGTCCACCTCGCGCTGCAGTGAAACGAACAGCCTAGCGAACTCGTCCGAGGTCAGACCTGTAACTCGACGACGGGTCGAGAGTTCAATCGGAGTCATCAACTTCTCCTTTCCATGTATTTATGCATCATATGTTCTTAAGGGTCAAATTCGATTCATGCGGACGAACGAATCCATCTAGTAAACGAAAAGCATGGCTGCAATGCATTACAGAATTGACTCAAGATCCCCAGATGAATGCTTTTTCTTGTAAATCGGATAGACTGGCGCGAGAACAGTGCGAGAAAGAGGCGAGGATGATCGAGAAACAATCGCGGAAGCAAACGGCAACATACGCCAACCTGCAGAACGACCAGTCCGGTCAGCCACAGCAAGGCAAGCCGCGCAAGCCGTCGCTGCATGCACGCTGGAAAACCATGGGCCAGGCCATGCGCATGGAGATCCGCGAGCATAAAAGCTCGTTCGCGGTCTATGTGGTGCTGCGCATGCTGGTGCTCGCCATGGCCGTTCTCCAGTTCTTCAACGGGAACTATGAGAACGTGTTCCTGTGCATCCTGACGCTGATGCTGCTGCTGGCGCCGGCGTTCATCCAAGTGCGGTTCCGCATCGAGTTGCCTTCAGTGCTGGAAGTCATCGTGCTCGTGTTCGTGTTCTCGTCCGAGATTCTTGGCGAGATCAGTTCGTTCTATGAGATCTTCCCGTTCTGGGACACGGTGCTGCATACCATGAACGGCTTCCTCGCCGCGGCGATCGGCTTCTCGCTGGTCGACCTGCTCAACCGGTCCAGTCGGGTGAAGTTCGAGCTTTCGCCCCTGTATCTGGCAATCGTCTCCTTCTGCTTCTCCATGACCATCGGCGTGATCTGGGAGTTCTTCGAATTCAGCATGGACCAGATGTTCGGGGTCGACATGCAGAAGGACGCCATCGTGCACTCCATCGGCTCGGTCATGCTCGACCCCACGCACACCAATCACGTGATCCACCTCAACGACATCACGCAGGCCGCGGTCAACGGCCACGACCTAGGTCTTGGCGGGTATCTCGACATCGGTCTGATCGACACGATGGAAGATCTCATCGTCAACTTCATCGGCGCGGTCGTGTTCTCCGTGTTCGGCTTCTTGTATGTGAAAAACCGCGGCAAAAAGGACTCCATCATCAGCCGGTTCGTGCCGCAACGCAAGTCCGCCGACCGCGATTATCTGCGACTGGTGATCGATGGCGGGAAAGCAACTGACGTCGATTCGGCTGATGAGGCCGCAGCCAGTGCCGGTAGTGCCAGTACCATCTCAGCTGTCACTGCCAAGCCTTGAGCACGCTCTGCGGTACTTTCGACGCGTCAAAACGGTAGTGCCCGGTGACCGTCATGTGCTTCTTGAATGAGAAGTAGTCATTCTCGCGCTGCTTCTGGGCCATATTGTGAATCACGTACGGTGTGCCATTCTTGTCGCGTTTGTCCGAGATGACGCCGATATGCTTGACGTGCTGGAAGACCACGATGTCACCGCCCTGCCATTGCGCAACGTCGGCGGTGTCCGTGGTGAGCGTCTGCCCGTATTTCGTGAAGAACACGTCAAGCACGCCGGTGCGGCGGAAATCGATGTTCGAATCCGGCTTCGGCGCTACGGCAACGTAGCTAACCGGGTCGGCGGCGATATCTGTATCGACCATGGCCTTCAGATCGTAACCGGCTTCACGAAACGCACGCCACACCGAGTCGGTGCAGGCACCACGATCGGCTGGCGGGTAGCCGCCCTGATAGTAGTCGGAGTCATAGGCCGGGTGATTTTCGGCATCCTTACGGGCACCGGTAACGATATCTGCATAGTCGTCCACACCGTTGCCGTTGAAATCAACCGTGCTGGCGGCTTTCGAATACTTGCGATTCGCCTCATCAGTCGGCATGATATCTGATTCCGATGCAGCCGAATCCGCTGAGGTTGGGTCCGGTGTTCCCGCCAGCAAACCCGCCACCTGTGTTACGCCAGCCGTTAATGACATGGGCAGTACTCGGGCCAGGTGACGTGCAGCCAGCACACCACCTAGAACAAGCATCACAATCACTGCAACAGCAAGTATCCGTTCGAAACGTCGGCGTGTGCTTCGACTGTTTTCATGCCCTGCTTCAGTCAGATGATGTGCCATATCGGTCTCCCAGCGCGAGACTTCCCAATCGCTTGTTTCGATGGCTCACACCGTAGTCGCATGACTTATGAAATGCTTGGCCCATACAGTTTTTCTGTATGGGCTTCCCATGTCCGTCTATCTCACAGCTCGCGCAGCTGGGCGGCAATCTGGATGGATTCGACGCTGGATTCGGCCTTGTTGCGGGTCTCCTGCCATTCGGTGGCAGGCACAGAGTCGAGCACGATGCCGGCACCAGCCTGCACGCTCGCCTCATGATCGCACAGGAACGCGGTACGAATGGCGATGGCCATATCCATATTGCCAGAGAAATCGAAGTAGCCGACGGTACCGCCGTAGATACCACGATCGGCCGGTTCCAGTTCGTCGATGATTTCCACCGCGCGCGGCTTGGGGGCTCCGGAGAGCGTGCCTGCAGGGAACGCGGACTTGAACACGTCAAAGGCGGTTAGCGACGGGTCGACCTTACCGGTGACCGTCGAGCAAATATGCATGATGTGGCTGAAACGCTTGATATCCATGAGCTGTACGACTTCCACGGACTGTGGCACGCACACCTTGCTCAGATCGTTGCGGGACAGATCCACGAGCATGATGTGCTCGCTGCGTTCCTTCGGATCGGCAAGCAACTCCTTGGCGAACTTCTCGTCCTCCTCCGGGGTGGCACCACGCGGGCGAGAACCGGCAATCGGAAAGGTCATCGCGTGGCCATTGTCCACCTTGATAAGGGTTTCCGGGCTGGAGCCGATGACATTGAAATCACGGCCCTGCGCGTCGGTCAACGCCATGAAATACATGTAAGGGCTCGGGTTCAGCGTACGCAGCACACGGTAGACGTCGAACGGGTCGGCGGGCGAATCGATGTCGAGACGCTGGGAGATGACCACCTGGAACACATCGCCGTCCACGATATGTTGCTTGGCACGTTCGACGGCCTGCTCGTAGTGGCTTTTCTCCGTACGGAAACGCAACTCAGGCTGAGCAACCGTTTCGTCCAGAATATTGACACGAAACTCGTCAGGAGCCGGCGTGGCAGCGTCACGCTGCATCTGGTTGAGTCGGGCGACGGCTTCGTTGTAGGCGGCGTCGGCTCGGGTCGACTTGTTGTCCACGTTGACCGCGTTGGCAATGAGCCATACCGAACCGGATATGTGGTCGACCACGGCGATATCGGTGGCCAGGGCGAGCACGGTTTCCGGCTGGCCGGTCTCATCCGGGGCCTCGGCGCGCAAGGTCGGTTCCCAATGACGAATCGCATCCCAACCGACTGTGCCGACCAGACCGCTGGTCAGGTTCGGCAGACCCGCCACCTGCGGGGCTTTGAGGGCCTTCAGAGCGGCGTGAGCGACCTCGATCACGTCACCTTCGGTGGGCACGCCGACAGGGACTTTGCCCAGCCAGTCGGCCTGACCATTGTTGGAACGCAGTTGAGCCATCGAGTTGACGCCAATGAAGCTGTATCGGCTCCACGTGCCGCCATATTCCGCGGATTCGAGGATGAATGTGCCGGAACGGCCGCCAGCAAGACGCTCGTAGAAGCCGACCGGGGTGAGCGAATCGGCAAGCAAACGACGCACGATGGGAACCACACGATAACCGGCATCGGCAAGCTCGTGAAACTGTTCGCGGCTGGGCCAGGTGGCACCCCACTTCAGGTGTTCGACGCTGCATTCGCTCATGTTCGCTCCTTTACTTGCGTTGATGACGTTTATTCTACTGCCGATGAAGCTCCCCATTACCATGTTTGGTAGGCCCCGATGGTCGGGGTCGGGTCGCCGGTTCCGGTATGACTTTCCTGCCCTGTCGTCGATGATCCGGGGGGTGTTGTCGCCGGGAACGGGGACGCCCGATGA